>NZ_BCMS01000002.1:0-300000 GCF_001485435.1 Deinococcus grandis
GCTGTCCTCCCATGACGCGTCCATCCGCCCGCCCAGCCCCACTCAGCCCAGCACCGACTCCCTCCTGCGCTTCCGCCCGTCCACCGACCCGGTGTCACCTGTGACGGCTGAGGAGCACGTGGCACCCAGGGCTGATGACCGTCTGGACGTGCTGTGCCAGCATCTCCTGCTCGACACGCCCGACGCACCGGTCGTTCAGCGTCCGCTGACCTGGGCGCAGACGCTGCTGCCGGACCACAGGGTGAAGATCACCGCTCCGGACGCCGACCCTCACACCGCCGGGCCTGCCGAGCCCCTCACCGGCCCCGGCCGAACGACCCTCGCCACTCTGCACGCCGACGGGACGCACCTCACACCAGCGCAGCGCCAGATCCTGCGCGGCGCGGCGCAGGCCCTCATGGACAGCGTTACCCGCCACGTCCTCCACGATCAACTGGCGCAGGCCACGACGTTCACGGCCGCCATGACGGACATCCACGCACTCAGCGCCGACCAGCACACACCCACCGAGACCGCCGCGGCCGCCATGCATGTCCTGCACCGCAGCATGCGCGTCGACTGGAGCGGCCTGCTGCACGTCCAGGACGGTCATCTCACCCTCGTGACCGACGCCGCCACACCACGCGGGGAGCACCTCACGGCCCTGCTCACCCGGCGTCTCGCGTACGGCGAGCCTCACACGCTGCCCACCACGCACACCTTTCACGACGACTACACGGACTCCGACGGCGCCATCGACCACCTGCTGAATGCCGGAGTCCGCAGCGCCGCGTGGCTGCCGCTGAGCAACGACAGTGATCAGGACCGGTTCGTGCTGCTGTTCACGCGCCAGGACGAGCCGGCCATCTGGACCGCGCAGGAACAACGCCTCCTGAGCGCCGCGGCCCGCAGCGTCAGCATCGCCCTCGAACGTGACGCGGCCATGCAGCACCTCGAACGCCTCGCGCAGACCGACCCGCTGACCGGACTCGGCAACCGCCGCGCACTTGACGAGACCCTGCAGACCCTCGAAGGGCAGGCCTTCACCCTGGGCGTCATCGACCTGAACGGTATGAAACGCGTCAACGACGAACACGGACACGCCAGTGGCGACGACCTGCTCCGGACCTTCGCGCGGCACCTGTGGCACGACACGGTCCGCGCGTTCCGCCTCGGCGGGGACGAGTACGCCCTGATCGACCCCGAAGGCACGCCCGACCGGTTGCAGCACCTGACCGATCACGCCGTGCGCGCCACGCAGGCCGCCGGATTCCCGATTACCGCCGCGCTCGGTACGGCGGGCGTACCCACCGATACCCGCAGCCCCAGCCGGGCGCTGCGACTCGCGGACACACGCATGTACGCCCACAAACGCGACGACGACCGCTGACGGAAACGACCCGCCTGTGCAGTTTGACCATTCGTCATCCATCGTTTTGGCAGTGCATCCGAACAACCGCGTCCAGCACACCCGGAAAAACACAGGCTCACAGGAAGGCCAGGAAGCCCCCTCAAAAACATTCTGAGGGGTAGAGGATAGGGCAAAACCACCAGGGTTCTTCTGGGCGCGAGATCTGATCAGACGTCTGCCCAGGCAGAGTACCAACGTTCTAGCTCCCAGATTATTACTAATCTGACTTAGTGCGAAATTTTCAGCCATCCTCAGTGTCGTACAGCACAGTGACACCCTCGGCCTGGCGAATCTGACCGATCAGGCCCTGCGGGTCCGGGCGGCGACCAGCACCAGGATCCTCGCCACCTAGCCCATGCCCTCGCTGTTCGCGCCTACGTCCCCTGGGCCCAGGCCACCACAACGCCGCAGCATGGTCTGGGGTACCACCTGCCAGAGCACGCGTCCCAGTACGTACGGCCAGTCTCGTCCTGCATGAGGTCACCCTCTTCATGTTGGACTTGACCTTTGGCCTTTGGCGGCAAGTGACTCGGGTGATCATATCTATTTTTTACATACAAGTTTCGGCACCTTCACAACCTGACAGAAAAAATGCCGTCGGGATAAATGTCCTTCCCGAACACTCCCGTCTTACCGTACGGTCAGGAGACTACTTACCGACCGGTAAGTAGGACAGGAGGTTCCATGTATCTGGCCCTGCGCGAACTCACCCACCACCGCCTCCGCTCCCTCCTCGTCGGGGGCATCGTCGCCCTGATCGCCTTCATGGTGTTCATGCTCACCGGCCTCACCCGCGGCCTCGCCCACGACAACGCCGCCCTGCTCATCGAAACCCCCGCCACGCACTTCGTCACCACACAGGACGCCGAAGGGGTCTTCAGCCGCTCCTTCATCACCACCTCCGACCTGCGCGCCCTGACCGGCACGCTCGGCCCGGACGCCACACCCCTCGCCCAGACCTTCACGAGCCTCAGCGCCCACACCCGGCAACTCAGCGCCGTGCTCATCGGCGTGGACCCCCGCGGCTTCCTGGCCCCCGCCCCCACCCAGGGCGCGCCCCTGTCCACCGGGAACGGAGCCGTGGTGGACGAGTCCCTGCAGGGCGACGGCGTGCGCCTGGGCGACACGCTCACCCTCCGCCCCGGCGGCGAGACCGTGCAGGTCACCGGGTTCACGCGCAGCGCCCGCCTGAACCACCAGCCAGTCATCTTCATCGACCTGGACCGCTGGCACGCCCTGAACCCACGCGCCACCGGCACCGTCAACGCCGTCGCCCTGCGCGGCCCGGCCGCCACACTGCCAGCCACCCTGACGCAGCGGACCCGCGCGCAGACCCTTCAGGCGCTGCCCGGCTACCGCGAAGAGCAGGGCAGCCTGACCATGATCCAGGGATTCCTGATCGTCGTGGCGGCGTTCGTGATGGCCGCGTTCTTCTACGTCCTGACCCTGCAGAAGACCCCTCAGTTCGGCCTGCTCAAGGCCATCGGCGCCAGCACCCGCACGCTGGCCGCCGCCCTCGTCACGCAGATGCTGCTGCTCACGGCCCTCGCCACCGCGGCCGCCACGCTCGGCACGCTGGGCGCCACCGCGCTGCTGCCCGAAGGACTGCCCTTCACCCTCACCCCAGGCGCCCTGCTCGGCGCGTCCGGTCTGCTGATCGCCGTCGCCGCCCTGAGCAGCCTGCTGAGCCTGCGCCGCATCGCCCACGTCGACCCGCTGATCGCCATCGGCGCGGCCAGCTGAACCCCTCAGGAGCGCCCGTGATCACTCCCCTGCACACGCCCGACCGACCGACGCCCTCCCCTGCCCCACTGCTGTCGCTGCGCGGCGTCACCCGCACCTACGGCGACGGCGCGGGCCGCGTCACCGCCCTGCACCCCACCACCCTCGACGTGCGCCCCGGCGAACTCGTGGCCATCCGCGGACCCAGCGGCAGCGGCAAGAGCACCCTCCTGGCCATCGCCGGAGCGCTGCTGCAGCCCACCGCCGGGCAGGTCCTCATCGCCGGAGAGGACGTCACCGCCCTGCCCGGCGCCGCGCGGCCCGCGTTCCGGCTCGCGCACCTCGGCTTCGTGCTCCAGAGCAGCAACCTGATTCCCTACCTGACGGTCCGTGAGCAGCTCACCCTCATTCCACACCTGGCACGCCGCGACGCCCGCGCCGCCACGCAGCAGGCCGACGCACTACTCGCCCGACTCGGCCTGTCGGACCGCGCCGACCATCACCCCGACGCGCTCAGCGGCGGCCAACGCCAGCGGGTCGCCATTGCCCGCGCGCTGATGAACGACCCGCAGCTCATCCTCGCCGACGAACCCACCGCCAGCCTCGACGGGCCCCGCGGACGTGAGGTCGTCGAGATGCTCGCGCGTGAAGTCCACGGGCGCGGCCGCGCCGCCGTCATGGTCACGCACGACGAGCGCGTGCTGGACCTGTGCGACCGGACCGTGCACATCACCGACGGGCACGTGCACGAGGACTGACAGCGGTTGCCAGGTGCTCGCTCCGCTCGGTCAGGAGTCTTGAAGGTGCCCTTCAAGACTCCTGAATTCTGCGGTGACCCGCCGTCAGGACCGCCCGGATGCCTTGCGGGGGAGGGCGGCGCGCCTCTTGCGGGGCGCCCCGCCCTCATCCGCAGGCCGCTCCCGCGCCGACCGGGCCTTCTTCGCCGTCCAGGTGCCCTGCAGGACCGCGTCCGCCTGCGCGGCGTCCAGGTCAGCGGGAATCACCGCCGGGGGCAGCGGCACGCTCTGCCCGCCCCGCACGAGGTGCGGCCCGCTGCCCGTCGCGCGCAGGCGCGTGCCTTCCAGGTGCGGGAGCGGCAGGGACGGCGCGTCCCGGGACGCCCGGCGGATCGTCTGCGACAGGCCCTCGGTCCAGAAGCGCGTCAGGTACGCCACCCGCGTGGTGCCGCCGGCGGCCACGTCGTCCAGTCCGGCCTCCATGGTCGCCGTGAAGTCCTTCTGCATGACCTCCGGCACCTGCCGCGCGAGGTACGTCGCCACGAGCAGCCCCACGGCGGTCACGGCCAGGTGCCGGCCCGTCAGGCGGACGTACTCCCGCGTCTGGAGCGTCGCGAGCGTCTGCGCGTACGTGCTGGGCCGCCCGATCCCGGCCTTCTCCATGGCCTGCACCAGCGTCGCCTCGGTGAAGCGGGCCGGCGCCGACGTCTTCTTGCCTTCCGGCGGCCGGGCCTTCAGGGGCACCTGCTGCCCCGGCTGCAGAGGCGGGAGCCGCTGGTCGTCCGGCTCGGCGTCCTCCTCCTGGAGAAGCTGCAGGAAACCCGGCTCCTTCAGGACGCGGCCCTGCGCGCCCAGGGTGGCCGCGCCGCAGGTCAGGGTCACGGCCGTCCGGTCGAACACGGCGTCGGTCATCTGGGAGGCCACCGTGCGCTGGTAGATCAGGGTGTACACCTCCAGATCGGCGCCACTCAGGCCTGCGGCGTCCGGGGCCCGCCAGATGGTCCCGGCTGGCCGGATCGCCTCGTGCGCCTCCTGGGCGGTCCGGTTGCGGGTCGCGTACTGCCTGGGCTGCGCGGGCACGGCGGCCGGGCCGAACAGGCGCGTGGCCTCCCGGCGCGCCTCCCTCAGCGCCTCCGCCTCGTCCGACAGGGCCGGAGAGTCGGTGCGCATGTACGTGATGAAGCCCCCCTCATACAGCCGCTGGGCGGTGTCCATGACCTGTTTCGCGCTGAGGTTCAGCCGCCCGCCCGCCTGCTGCAGCGTGCTCGTGATGAAGGGCGGCGCAGGCCGCGAGCGGGTCTCCGTGACCTTCACCGCGCTGACGGTGGCCTCCCGGCCGTCCAGGTAGGCGCTCAGGGCGCGGGCCTGCTCGTCCGTCATCTCCAGCACCTGCACGCTGCCCTTCAGCGCGCCGCCCTGGGTGTAGTCCCCGGCCCGCGCGATGGGGCGCCCCTGCGGGAACTCGCTGCTGCGCACGTGCGTGACGGTCGCCGTGAACCTCGGGCGGGTCAGGAGGTCCGCGCGGATCGACCAGAACGTCGCGGGCGTGAAGCGCATGCGGGCCATCTCCCGCTGCGCGGCGAGCATCAGCGCCGCGCTCTGCACGCGACCTGCGCTGAGTTTCCCACCCACGCTGCCCCACAGGAGCGGACTGACCCCGTACCCCACCAGCCGGTCGATGACCCGACGGGCCTCCTGCGCCGCGACGAGGTGCAGGTCCAGCGGCCGGGTGGCCCGCAGCGCGGCCTGCAGGGCGTCCCCGGTGATCTCCGTGAACACCATCCGCACCGGCTGCGCCACCCCGAGCAGCCGGCCGAGGTGATACGAGATCGCCTCGCCCTCGCGGTCCATGTCGGACGCGAACAGCACCCGGTCGGCCTTCGCCGCCAGCTGCCGCAGGTCCCGGACGGTCGCCTGCTTGCCGGCCGGCACGACGTAGATGGGCGCGAACGTCTCCGGGTTCACCCCCAGGTGCGCCCACGGCTCGGCCCGGTTCTCCGCCTTCGAGCCCGGCAGGTCCCGCACGTGCCCCAGCGACGCGCGCACCGTGAACCCCGCCCCGAGCAGCCCCACGATCTTGCGGGCCTCTCGACAATCACCAGGGTCGCCATGCCGCCCAGACTAACGGGACGCGGTGAGGCTGCTAGTCACAGCGGTATCCAGTTTCATTGAGGGGCCGACACCACGCCCTTCGATTCCACGTCCAACCGCTGGTGTTATCAGGTGCTCGCTCCGCTCGTTCAGGCGTATTACTCCTGAATGCTGCTGGTCAGATCAGCGCGCGTCCGGCCGGGAGCCGCGCTAGCCTGCGCGGCGTGACCCGCCCGCCACCCGACCTGATGACCCGCCTGCGCGCCCGACTGCGCGGCGAGATCAGCACCGAGATCCTCGAGGCGTACCAGCGGGCCGGGGCGAGCATCCACCCCATGCTGGACGAGGCCGAATCGCGGCGCTTCATGTTGCGCGGCACCGACCGCTCCTGGTGGGATCAGCCCCGGCATGAGCAGCTGGCCACCCTGTGCCTGTGGAACGCGTTCATCCTGCAGACGCTCGGCGACACGCTGCTGGAAGCGGACGCGGCGGCCGACCCGGACACGGTCGGCTTCGCGCCGCGCGTCACGACCGATCAGGCGCGGGCCTACTACGCGCAGGTCGCCGTCTGGCTCGAACGCAGCGTCCTCGCGCAGCGTGACCCGGCCTACGACCTGAATGTCGCCCTGCCGGTGAACCTCCCCGACTGGTCACCGGCCGAACCATGCCCTCGGGAGCATCTCGCGGCGCTCATGGCCGCCCTCGAACGGGCGCAGGCGCACCTGACGGGCGTGATGGTGGCCTTCGACGCCCAGCCGGTCCTCCCGGCGCACGCGGCGCACGCCACGCGCCTGCGTGCCCTGTTCGCGTCCACCGAGCTCGAAAGCCGCGCCCTGACGCAGATGTACGCCCCGAACGCCTCGGCCGAACTGCACGAACTGATCGAGGACCGGACCCGGAACCTGATGGCCGACATCTACCGCCTGGGGCAGTGGCTGTCCATGCCCATCCTGACGACCGCCGAACCGGCAGCGGCGCTGGACCGGACCCCAGCCGCGCCTCCGCCCCCCAGGGCAGCGGCACCTGCCGCGAGCCCGGCGCCCCCCCCATCCCCAGCCGCGTCCCAGGCGACGCCCGCAGCGGCCCCGGACACGCCTGGCCGGTGGCTGAAAGAGCCGTGGTGCGGCTCCGACGTCCGCATCCGTGACCAGCTCAAGCGCGACCCGCGCGCCATGCGCGCCCTCACCCGCTTCTGGCAGGCGCTCAAGAACCCAGGCGAGGCGCTGGCCCTGCTGAGGGAAGCCGAACGGTATTACAGCAGCGCCACCGCGGATCTCACGTACGCCACCCGTCCGGACGGGACGGCCCTGGGACACAGTGACGAGCCGCCCTACGCGCCGATCTACCGCGCCGTGAACACCTGCGAGATCGGCGTGTTCACGGTCAACCCGGGCGACGAGTTCACGCTGCTGCGGCGCGGCGCGCACCTCACCGTCGTGACCGGCCGGTTCGACTCGACGCCGGAACTCATCACCGACGCTCCGGAGCGCCCGTGACCTTCCCGTACCTGCACCCGGTGTCCTTCATCAGTGCGGCCCTGCTGGTCGCTGTGGGCCGCGTCCTGTACCGCCGCTCAGCGGACCAGCAGATCATGGCCCTGTACACGGTCGGCTGTGGCGGTGCATTCGCCGTCCTGATGGCCGTGCCGGTGGTGTTCAGTGTCGCGGCCCTGTACACCGATCCGGGCCGCAACGGCGTCATCAACGTGCTGCTCGCGCAGATCACGACCCTGCCCCTCTACCTCGCGGCCCTGATCGCGACCGACGGCAGCGGCACCCGGCGCGAACGGCTCGCCCGCCCCCTGAGCGGGTACCGCCCAGCGCGACTGGTCCGCGAAGGCCCGGCGGCCAGGACGCGCCCGAACCGGCCCTGGAGCGCCGCGCTGCTGCTCTGCGTGCTGATGTGCGCCGTGTTCGGCGTGCGCTTCGGCGAGCACCTGCGCGCCCGGACCCTGGTGGCCGATCAGGCGGGCAACGTGGGCCCCGTGACCGTGCTGAACGCCGAGGGGGCGCAGGTCGGCCGGATTCCCAGCGCGGGCCTCCTGCGTCCCGGCGAGAGTGTCTGCCCCAGCATCTCCGTCACCTTCACGGCGCCGGACGGCACGCGCATTCCACTGCAGATCGAGACGAACAGCGGGGACACGCTCCCGTCCTGGTCCGCGGGCAACATCATCGAGAACTCGTGGGTGTGCGACCTGTACGCGAACGAGCCGCTGACGGCACGCCTGCCCGACGCGCTGCGCGCCACCTGGATGGGCGCCACGCCACCTTCCGGGAACTGACCACGGACGCCGCCCCGGCGCCCCACCTCACGTCTGGTGGGGGTAGGGAAGCGCAGCTCCCTCCTGCGCCTCCCCACCCCCGCGCGGCCGCCTTTACACCCCCAGGTAGCGCTGGACGGCGTGGGTCGGCGTGTCGGCGGTGGCCCCGGTCTCGACGACGCGGCCCTTCTGCATGACGTAGTAGCGGTCGGCGAAGGCCCACGCGAAGTCGAGGTACTGCTCGACGAGCAGCACGGCGACACGCAGTTCGGTGCGGATGCGGGTCAGGGCCACTTCGATCTCCTGCACGACGCTGGGCTGGATGCCCTCGGTGGGTTCGTCGAGCAGCAGGTAGCGTGGTTGCGTGACCAGGGCGCGGCCGATGGCGACCTGCTGCTGCTGCCCGCCGGACAGGTTTCCGGCGCGGCGGCCGGCCATGTCGCGGCAGATGGGAAAGAGGTCGTACACGAGTTCGGGAATCTCACGCCGGGTGACCGGTCGGCCCGACAGTGCCGGGAGGCCCATCAGGAGGTTCTCCTCGACGGTCAGGTGCCCGAACAGGCCGCGCCCCTGCGGCACGTACGCCAGCCCGCTGCGGGCGCGGGTGAACGCGGCTTCCCGCTCGACCTGCGCGCCGTTCAGGCGCACCCCGCCGCCCGTGACCGGGTGCAGGCCGGTGATGGCGCGCAGCAGGGTGGTCTTGCCCACGCCGTTGCGGCCGATCAGGGTGACGGCCTCGGCGTCGGCGACGGTCAGGTCGACGCCGAACAGGACGGGGCTCTGTCCGTACGCGGCGGTGACGCCTTCCAGTTTCAGCATGGGGGCTCCTTTGAAGGGCGGATGACAGCAGGCGGATGGCAGAGGGCCGACAGGGGCGGGAGGAGCCCTGCGCGTTCAGTCATGGGCCACCAGTTCCCTGGGTCGGCCCAGGTAGATCTCCATGACGTCCGGGTCGGCGCGCAGGGCGTGCAGGTCGCCCTCGCGGAACACCTGTCCCTGGTGCAGCACCGTGATCGGGGCGTTCAGGAGTTCCACGAAGTGCATGTCGTGGTCGATCACGAGCACGGTGTGCCGCCCGGCCAGGGTGTGGATCAGGGCGGCGGTCTGCGCGGTCTCCTGCGCGGTCATGCCGGCGGTGGGTTCGTCCAGCAGCAGCAGTTGCGGGTCGGCGGCGACGACCATGCCGATCTCCAGCCACTGCTTCTCGCCGTGCGCCAGCGAGGCGGCGGGCACGTCGGCCCGTGCGGCCAGGCCGGTCAGGCGCAGCAGTTCGTCGGCGCGGTCCTGCTCGGCGCGGGTGGGGGATTTGAGGATGCCCAGCACACCCTTGTCGCGGCGGGCGGTGAGCAGCAGGTTCTCGCGGACGCTCAGGCCTTCCAGCACGCCGGGCGCCTGGAACTTGCGGCAGATGCCGAGAGCAGCGATGCGGTGTTCCGGCAGCTTCGAGATGACCTGCCCGGCGAAGCGCACCTCGCCAGTGTCGGGGCGTACCTTGCCGATCACGGTGTCGAGCAGGGTGCTCTTGCCCGCGCCGTTCGGCCCGATCAGGACGCGCAGGCTGCCTTTCGGGATGGACAGGCTCAGGTTCGTGATGGCCTTGAAGCCGTCGAAGGACACCGTGATGTCCCGCACGTCCAGCAGCGCTTCATGGGTGTCAGACGGCATCGCTCACCTCGCGTGTGATCGGGTTCTGGGGCATGGGGGCGGGCGCGCGGCGGCGGTTCCGGATCAGCCCGGCCACGCCCTGCGGCATGACCAGCACGACCAGCACGAACAGCGATCCCATGACGTACAGCCACGCGTCCGGCGCGGCGCTGGAGATCCGGTCTTTCGCGAGTTGCCCCAGCACCAGCCCGGCCGCCGCGCCGATCAGGCTCGCGCGGCCGCCCAGCGCCACCCACACGACGAGTTCGATGCTGAACGCCGTGCCGATCATGGCGGGCGAGATGGTGCCCAGGTGCAGCGTGTACAGCGCGCCGGACACGCCGGCGAGCAGGCCGCCCAGCATGAACGCCGCAATCTTGAACGCCGCCGGGTTGAAACCCAGGAAGCGCGTGCGGTTCTCGTTGTCGCGGATGGCGGTCAGAATCGCCCCGAACGGCGTGCGCAGCAGCAGCGCCGTGCCGCCCAGCGCGAGCGCCACGAACAGCAGCGTCACCCAGTACAGGCCGTTCGCCACGTCCGCGCCACGCAGGTTTGAACTGGATAGAGTTTGGTGGAGGGTAAGTTCAGTGTGATCCACACTGGAGGACAGAATGTCCGTACCCAAGCAGCAATTCACCGCTGAGTTCAAACAAGAAGCCGTCCGGTTGGTTCGCACGACCGGAAAGAGTTGCGCCCAGATTGCCCGCGATCTCGGCGTTCCCCCTCACTACGTCSTCCGGTGGAAGCAGCAGCAGGACACCCAGACGGCCTCCGGCCGCCCAGCCTTCACCGGGSGGGGAATCCCCGCCCTTTCACCACAGGAGGCTCGCCTTAAGGAACTGGAGCGGGAGCTGGAAATTGCRCGACMGGAACGGGATATCCTGAAAAAAGCSCTGGSCTGKCTTGGCCAGAACAGCMCCCGTATGGGGCTTGGCCGCTTCTTCGCCAAGCAACCCTGATCTTCAGGTTCATCGAGCGGCACCACGACGAGTTTCCAGTCGAGCTGATGTGCCGGATTCTGGACGTGAGCATCAGCGGGTACTACGCTGCGCGGGGAAGGCCGGAGAGCAAGAGGATCTCAAAAGACCGCGTGCTGATCGAGAAAATCAGGACCAGCTTCGAGGAAAGCCGGGGAACATACGGGGCGCTGCGCATCCAAGCCGACCTGAAGGCACAGGGAGAGCAGGTCAGTCGTCAGCGGATCAGGCGGCTCATGCGACAAGCACAGCTTGTCGCGCGTGGAAAGCGGAAGTTCCGGACGACGACGAAGGCGAAATCTTCGCGCCCAGTCGCAGAAAACATTCTTGATCGGGTGTTCACTGCGGACGGCCCGAATCAGAAGTGGGTCACGGACATCACGTATGTCCCCACCCGTGAAGGCTGGTTGTACCTGGCGACGGTCATGGACCTGTACTCGAGGAAAATTGTCGGCTGGGCGCTGAATGAGCGACTTCAGACGCCGCTGGTCACAGCGGCGTTGGAGATGGCGGTGGCTCGTCGGAACCCACCAGGCGGACTCCTGCATCATTCGGATCGAGGGAGCCAGTATACGAGCGATGTGTACCAGCAGGCGCTGGACAGATTGCAGGCCGTTCAGAGTATGAGCGAGGCAGGAGAATGCTGGGATAACGCTGTCCAGGAAAGCTTTTTTGCGACATTGAAGACGGAGATGGGGCTTGGCGAAGCGCAGTGGGACCGTGCCCAGACACGGACAGAGGTGTTCGAGTGGATTGAAGTGTTCTATAACCGTCGCCGTCGTCACTCGTCGTTGGGGTATCAGTCACCGACGGCCTTCGAGGAGCAGGCTTACATCCTGAACTGAGGCTCCACCAAACCCTTGACAGATCACCAGTTCAAAATGAATCTGGGTGCACCACGCGCCGCGATGACGTCCTGAAGCACGTCCTTCACATCCAGGGATGTGAAGGACTCCGCCACCCGCAGCGCCAGGGATTCACAAGTGAACTCGTCGGTCAGCGTCAGGATCTTCAGCGTTGTCCCCCCGAACGTCTGGTCGAACAGGAAGTCATACGGACTCCGATTGAATGGCTGACAAAGCCGTTCAATCCGAGCGGAGCGAGTGGGAGAAAAACGGGTTCCGGGCGTGGAGTTGGCAACCCGGTGTGGTTCCGGGTTGTCAACGAAACAGACGGAATCCGTATCATACGTCCACACGTGGTCGGGGTACGCGGCCTGCATGGGAACACTCGCCCCAGTGCGGATCTTCTTCCGGCGTGTGGTCGTGACCGTCAGGTGCTCCTCGCGCCAGATGCGCCGGACCTTCTTCCGGTTGATGCGATGTCCCTCCTGGACGAGCAGCGCGTGAATGAACCGGTACCCGCGTCGAGGATGCACAAGGGCCAGGTCGCGAATGCGCTGCCGGAGATCCCCATCGTGACGCGGCTTCGGACGGTCGTACCAGGTGGATCTGGGAATGCCCACTAGGAGGCAAGCCCGTTCGGGCTTGACCTGGGCGGCAACGAGTTGCCTCGCTGCTGCCCGTCTCTCGGCGGGCGTCACCGCTTTTTCTGGATCACCTCCTTCATGGCATCGATTTCCAGGCGTTGCTACCCGACTATGTTCAGCAGGCGGGCGTTCTCTTTCTCGAGCTGGCGAAGCGGCCAAGCCCCATACGGGTGCTGTTCTGGCCAAGACGCCGTTTGGCTTCGCCAGCGGTGGTCTCGCCGTACTTCTTCTTCCAGGCGTAAAAGGACGCCGGACTGCAGCCGAAGTCACGGCACAGGTCCTCGACTGACTTCTCGCCCTTTTTGGCGTCCTGGAGCAATTTGATGATCTGATCTTCGCTGAACTGCCGGTTTTTCATGGGGGCCTCGCTTCCCAGCCTACGGCTGGCGGGGGCGAGCCTGACGCTCTCCTTCATCCCGTCCAGTTTTCGGGGGCAGACCACACGACCCTCTTAGGTACAGGGTGGCTCGTGACGTTGGACGCCGCCTACACCGAGCGGGAACTCACCACTCGAAGCGACGAGGCAGGCGGAGCCTACCTCGTCCCCCTCAAGAACAACACCCGCTCGCTCAAGGAATGGGCGATGTTCGCGTTCACGTACCTGGCGCACGATCACGTCGTGGACGTCGAGCGGAGCAGTGGAGAAGTCTGGGAGCGGCGTACGTCAGTGATCACCCACGCGCAGGTCCCGGACGACATCAGGGAAGGGTTGTGTGGCGTGCAGACGTTGATCCGTCGTGAGCATCAGGTCACGCGCCGCGATGGCACACGACGGGTCGAGGTGCGGTATGCCGTCAGCAGCCGGCTGCTGACGGCTCAGGAAGCGGAGCGCATCTGGCGCGGTCACTGGGGCATCAAGAATGGAAGCCACCATTGCCGGGATGTCGTGCCGCACGAGGATGCGTGTCGGTTGCGCAAAGAAGCACAGGGACGGGCGATGCTCAATGGCGTGATGGTCGCGCTACTCAGTGGACAGACCCGTCAGGTGACGGCACTGGTGCGTCGCTTGACCCTTGATCCGCTGCTCGCTCTTCAACTCCTGATTCCAGACCTCGCGTCAAGATAAAAGCCTGGAACACTCTGCCCCCACTCCTGCCCGTTCCCCTGCGGCAACCCAGACCGAACGTGACCCTGACCGGCACCTGTTTGGATGCCTGCACGCCGCCACCCCGCGTAGAGCGCATCATCGGGAGCACGATGCCCACGTACCGTTCCCGCACCACCACCGAAGGCCGCAACATGGCCGGAGCCCGCGCGCTGTGGCGGGCCACCGGCATGCAGGAAGGCGACTTCCAGAAACCGATCATCGCGGTCGTCAACTCGTTCACGCAGTTCGTGCCCGGCCACGTGCACCTCAAGGACCTCGGGCAGCTGGTCGCTCGGGAGATCGAGGCGGCGGGCGGCGTCGCCAAGGAATTCAACACGATCGCCGTGGACGACGGGATCGCCATGGGTCACGACGGCATGCTGTACTCCCTGCCCAGCCGGGAACTGATCGCCGACAGCGTCGAGTACATGGTGAACGCCCACTGCGCCGACGCGATGGTGTGCATCAGCAACTGCGACAAGATCACCCCCGGCATGCTGATGGCCGCGCTGCGCCTGAACATCCCCGTGGTGTTCGTGTCCGGCGGGCCCATGGAAGCCGGGAAGATCCTCCTGAAGGACACGATGCACTCGCTGGACCTCGTGGACGCCATGGTCATGGCCGCCGACGACAGCGTCAGCGACGAGGAGGTCCTGAGCGTCGAGCGTAGCGCCTGCCCCACCTGCGGGTCCTGCTCGGGGATGTTCACCGCGAACTCCATGAACTGCCTGACCGAGGCGCTGGGCCTGTCCCTGCCCGGCAACGGGTCGGTGCTCGCCACGCACGCCGACCGGCAGGCGCTGTTCAAACGCGCCGGACACGTCATCGTGGACCTCGCCAAGCGCTACTACGAGGGCGACGACGAGTCCGCGCTGCCGCGCAACATCGCCACCTTCCAGGCCTTCGAGAACGCCATGACGCTGGATATCGCCATGGGCGGCAGCACCAACACCGTGCTGCACCTGCTGGCGGCCGCGCACGAGGCGGGCGTGGACTTCACCATGCAGGACATCGACCGCCTGTCGCGCCGCGTGCCGGTGCTGTGCAAGGTCGCGCCCGCCAAGAACGACGTGCACATGGAAGACGTGCACCGCGCCGGGGGCATCATGGGCATCCTGGGCCAGCTGGACGACGCGGGCCTGCTGAACCGCGACGTACACAGCGTCCACGCGCCCAGCCTGACGGACGCCCTGAACCGCTGGGACGTCAAGCGCACGGATGACGAGGCGACGCACACCTTCTTCCGCGCCGCGCCCGGCGGGGTGCCCACCCAGCTGGCGTTCTCGCAGGCCCGGCGGTACACCGCGCTGGACCTCGACCGCGAGAAGGGCGTCATCCGCAGCGCCGAGCACGCCTTCTCGCAGGACGGCGGGCTGGCCGTGCTGTACGGCAACCTCGCCGAGGACGGCTGCATCGTCAAGACCGCCGGGGTGGACGAGAGCATCCTGAAATTCACCGGGACCGCCCGCGTGTTCGAGTCGCAGGACGCCGCCGTGGACGCGATCCTCGACGGCACGGTGACCGCTGGCGAGGTCGTCCTGATCCGCTACGAGGGCCCCAAGGGCGGCCCCGGCATGCAGGAGATGCTGTACCCCACCAGCTACCTGAAATCCAAGGGCCTGGGCAAGGACTGCGCGCTCGTCACGGACGGCCGCTTCTCGGGCGGGTCGTCGGGCCTGTCCATCGGGCACGTGTCCCCCGAGGCGGCCGAGGGCGGCACCATCGGTCTGGTGCAGACCGGGGACGTGATCGAGATCGACATCCCCGAGCGGCGCATTCACCTCGCGGTGGACGACGCCGAACTCGCCGCGCGGCGCCAGCGGCAGCAGGAACTCGGCTGGCACCCCGCCGAGGCGCGCCCCCGCAAGATCACCGGTGCGCTGCGCGCCTACGCCAGCATGACCACCAGCGCGGCACGCGGCGCCGTCCGGAACATCTGACAGCGGGCGGTCTTCAGGTGTGGCGAGGGGCTCCCTCAGCCCACCTGGGCGCGACCGACCGGCTGAGCAGGCCGTCTGCCGCCTCGTCCGTCGGCGTGGCAGGCGGCCGCTGCGGTGACGGGCGGCTGGGCATGCCGTCACGTGGACGCCCCGCGCGGCTTACGCTGGGGGCATGATACGGATTCCGTTTGTTTCGCCAACAATCCGGAACTTCACCGGATTGCCGGCTGTACGTCCGGAGGGGCGTTTCTTTCCTTCTCGCCTCCGCTCGGGTTGAACCGGCTGTGCAGCCCATTCGATCGGGGTCCGCATGAGTGACGCGGCGCCCGCTCCAGGGTCAGGCACAGCGCAGGCCGTTCAGAACCTGACGCGGCACGTCGCGCGGGTCGCGCTGCAGTACGCCGGCCCCCAGGGCCTGCTGGACGAGGTCCGCGCGCGCCTGGACGGACTGGGCGGTCACCTGGGGCGCCCCGGACAGCCGGGCGGCACGCTGGTCGTGGCGCGGGGCGTGCCCGTCGCGCGGCTGTGCCTGCCGGACCCGGACGCCGCCACCGAGGCCGCACTGGAGGACCTGGCGCTGTTCCTCACCCCGCTGCTGGAGGCGCTGGCCCTCCGCGCTCTGGCGGCGGACCTGGGCCGCGTGAACAGCTGGGTGGCGCGCCAGGACGATCCCGAGGCGGCCCTGGACCGCGTGACGGACTTCCTGTGCACGCTGGGCGCCGCTGGCCTGCCCGCGGGAGTTGCGGGCGTGGAGGTCCGGCTCGTGCCGCATCCCGCCCCGACCCCCCTGAGTGGCCTGCTTCTCCCGCTGACCGGGCGGTACCGGGCGCGGCAGGCCCTGCAGGTGACCCCGGCGCCCCACTGGACGCTGGAGGAGCAGCGGGCCGCGGCGGCCGCCACCCGGCAACTCGCGCTGGTCACCGAGCGGCTGTCGGCCGAGCGGCGCCTGGAGACCCTGCTGAGCCTACAGCGGCAGCTGGACAGCGTGCCGGCCGAGGACCTGTACCAGCCGCTGCTGGACGCGGCGGTGCAGCTCGTGCCCGGCGCGCAGGGCGGCAGTCTGCTCGTGCGGCGGGGCGACACCTTTCATTTCGGGGCGGTGTCCGGGTACGACACGGGCCCGCTGCGGGACGTGACGTTTCCGTGGCAGCACACCCGTGACACCTGGTACGGCCTGGGCGCCGACGCGTGGCGCCGGGGCGTGCCGCGCGTTCTGGGGCGGGAGGGCGTGATCCGCAACGGCGTCGGGTACGACCGCGAGGGTGAACGGGTGGAGGGGCTCCTGCCGGAGGTCGAGCACCTGCAGAGCGTGGTGGCGGTCCCGGTCCTGTTCGGCGACGAGGTGTACGCCCTGATCAACCTGGATTCGTTCACGGACCCCGACGCGTTCGACGCGGACGCGCTGCGCGTCACGCAGGCGTTCGGGAGCATGGCGTCCCTGCTGATCCACGAGGCGCAGCGGCACGCGCAGATTCAGGCGGCGGCCCGCACCGACGCCCTGACCGGCCTGGGCAACCGCCGCGCGTTCAACGAGGCCCTCGAGCAGGCCGTGCAGGCCGCCGGGCGGGACGCGGCCCCGGCGCTGGCGCTGCTCGTGCTGGACCTGCGGGGCTTCAAGGGCATCAACGATCAGCTGGGGCACGCCCGGGGTGACGAGGGACTGCGCCGGGTCGCGGCGCTGCTGCGCGAGGAGGTGCGCGGCAGCGACCAGTTGTTCCGCTGGGGCGGCGACGAGTTCGCGGCGCTGCTGCCCGGCAGTGACCTGACGCAGGGACTGGGCGCCGCGCGGCGCGTGACGCAGGCGATGAACGCCCTGAGTATCGGGAGGTTGCCGCTGCGCGCCACGATCGGCGTGGCGTCCCTGCGCCCGGGCGGCACCGCCGAAACGCTGCTGCAGGACGCCGACGCCGCCATGTACGCCGCCAAGGCACGCGGCGAGCCGATCGCCGTGGCCGGAAGGAGCGACTGATACGGGATTCAATTGACCTGCTTCCGACTTGAACACGTTCCGTTGTCCCCTCTCCCCCTGTGGGACTCGGAGAGCTGCGCAGCAGAGAGGGAGGGACTCGAAGAGCTGCGCAGCAGAGGCGCGACAGGGCGGAAGGGTGAGGGGGCCACCGGTCGACTCCGGATGATGTGGACTCACTTGAACCCCGTATTACACAGGGGCCCCCGGACAGCAGCCCCGTCAGGCGCGGCGCGGGCGGGTGTGGTATCAACAACCATGTTCGATGAATTCGCCGTGCATGACCTCCTCTCGTCCGAGGAACGCCTGATCCGCGAGAGTGTCCGTGCGTTCTGCGAAGCGGAACTGCTGCCGCAGGTGGCGGACTGGTGGGATGAGGGCTCACTGCCGGTGCGGGACGTCATGCGCCGTTTCGGGGGGATGGGCCTGCTGGGGCCCACCACGCCCGAGGCGTACGGCGGGGCGGGCGCGTCCTACAGCGCGTACGGCGCGATGATGTACGAACTCGAACGGGTGGACAGTGGGCTGCGCAGCGCGGCGAGCGTGCAGGGCAGCCTCGTGATGCATCCCATCCACGCGTTCGGCAGCGAGGAGCAGCGCACGCGCTGGCTGCCGGGCCTGGCGAGCGGGGAACTGATCGGCTGCTTCGGCCTGACCGAACCCGACGGTGGCAGTGATCCCGGCGCGATGCGCACCCGCGCCCGCCGCGACGGGAGCGACTTCGTCCTGAGGGGCAACAAGATGTGGATCACGAACAGCCCCGAGGCGGACGTGGCGGTCGTGTGGGCCAAGGACGACGAGGGCGTCGTGCGGGGCTTCATCGTGCCGACCGACACGCCGGGGTTCAGCGCCCCGAAGATCCACCGCAAGCAGAGCCTGCGCGCCAGCGTCACCGGGGAGATCGTGCTGGACGAGTGCCGCATTCCCGCCGCGAACCTGCTGCCCGGCAGCGCCGGCCTGAAGAGCCCGCTGTCGTGCCTGACCTCGGCGCGGTTCGGGATCGCGTGGGGCGCCATGGGCGCGCTGGAAGCCGTGTTGCAGGCCACGCTGGACTACGCGGGCAGCCGCGTGACCTTCGGGCAGCCCATCGCGGCGCGGCAGCTCGTGCAGGACAAACTGGCCCGCATGGCCACCGACCACAGCCTGGGCCTGCTGATGGCGTGGCGACTGGGCGCGCTGAAGGACGCCGGGCGCATGAACTACGCGCAGGTCAGTTACGCCAAACGCAACAACGTCCGCGTGGCGCTGCAGGGCGCGCGACTGGCCCGTGAACTGCACGGCGGGAACGGCATCACGACCGAGTACCCGGTGATCCGCCACATGCTGAACCTGGAAACGGTGGACACGTACGAGGGCACGCACGACATCCACACGCTGATCATCGGGCGGCACCTGACCGGTCAGAGCGCGCTGGGCTGACCCGCAGGCCTCCACGGTGGGCCTCCAGCGGGCGGGCGCCGGAAGGGGACGGCCCGACGTGGCCCTGGGGGTCGGCGTGGTCAGTTCGCGTCGATCCAGGCGCTCAGCGTGGCTTTCGGCACGGCCCCCACCTGGCGCCCCACCAGCTTCCCGCCCCGGAACAGCAGCAGGGTGGGGATGCCCTGCACGGCGTGGTCGCCCGGCGCGCGGGGGTGCTCGTCCACGTTCACCTTCACGATCTTCAGCTTCCCGGCGCGTTCCCGGGCGAGGTCCTCCAGGACGGGGCCGATCACGCGGCACGGGCCGCACCAGGGCGCCCAGAAGTCCACCACGACCGGCACGTCCGCCTGCACGTCCCCAGCGAAGGTGGCGTCGGTGCCGTTGATCAGCCACGGCAGTGACGCGCCGCAGCGGGCACAGCCCGGCACCTGTCCGGCGGGAACGGTCGTCACGCGGTTCTTCGCGCCGCACGCGGCGCAGGTCAGCACGTCGCTCATGCCCCGAGTATGCGCGCCGCCCGGCCCCGGCACGCTTTACCCAAACTGAACACAGGCCCGCTAGGGTGCGCGGCATGAAACTGATGACCGTCCTGCTGGCCGCCGCGCTGTCCGTCTCGCCTGCCCTGGCGCAGACCGGTCACTCCGGTCACTCCGGTCACGCCATGCCCGGCATGACCGCCCCGCAGGGACCGAACCTGAACGCGCTGAGTGGTCAGGCCTTCGACCGGGCGTACCTGAGCATGATGATCGCGCACCACCAGGGGGCGCTGGACATGGCGCGCGCCGCGCAGCCGCGCCTGAAGGACAGGCAGGTGAAGACCTGGGCGGCGGCGGTCGTGAAGGATCAGACCCGCGAGATCACCCTGATGACCGGCTGGCTGAAGGCCCTGGGCGGCGTGGACCCTGCGGCCCGCTCGCACATGCAGGGCATGATGGCGGGCATGGTCGCCCCGCTGAAGACGGCGGCGGACGCCGACCGGGCGTTCGTGCAGGGCATGCTGCCGCACCACCAGGGGGCGCTGGAGATGGCGGGCGTGGCCCTGGCGCGCAGCGGCGACGCGCGGGTGCTGAAGCTCTCGCGGGACATCGTGCGGGCCCAGGCGGACGAGATGTACGCCTACCGGCTGTGGCTGCGGCGCTGAGCTACCCTGGGGCGGTATGGCACGCGTCCTGATCGTGGATGACGACCCGGCGATCCTGGAGATCCTGGGCGCATACCTGCGGGCCGACGGGCACGACGTGCGCGAGGCCGCGACGGGCGTTCAGGCGCGGGCGCTGCTGCCGGAGGTGGATCTCGCGGTGCTGGACTGGATGCTGCCGGGCGTGAGCGGGCTGGACGTGGCGCGCGAGCAGCGCCGCGCGCACCCGGACTTCCCGTTGATCCTTCTCAGCGCGCGCGGCGAGGAGGAGGACCGCCTGCGGGGCCTGGATGTCGGCGCGGACGATTACGTGACCAAGCCGTTCTCGCCGCGGGAGGTCGCCGCGCGCGTGCGGGCGCTGCTGCGGCGCAGTGGCGTGCGGGACGTGGTGGGGGGCGCGGGCCTGAGCGTGAACGCCCGCACGCGCGAGGTGACGCTGGACGGCGCGCCCCTGACCCTCACGCGACTGGAGTTCGAGCTGCTGCTGACCCTGGCCGGTCACCCCGGCATGGTCTGGACGCGGGAGCGGCTGCTCGACCGGGTGTGGGGCGCGGACGACCCGGTCGTGGAACGCGTGGTGGACGTGCATCTGGCGGGCCTGCGGCGCAAGCTGGGTGAGGACGCCGCCCGCCCGCGCTTCATCGAGACGGTGCGCGGCGTCGGGTACCGGTTCCGGGACGGCGCGTGAAGCTGTTCCCCCGGCTGCTGCTGGCGCACCTGCTCGCCGTGCTGGTGGCGCTGGGGGCGCTGCTGCTCGTGGCGGAACTCACGCTGCCGGGCGTGTACCAGCATCACGTGGATCAGATGGTGCGGGCCATGGGCGAGCCGGGCCGGGCGCTGCGGCCGGATCTGGAGGCCGGGATGCGCGGGGCGCTGACGGGCGCGCTGCTGCTGGCCCTGCCGTTCGCGGCGCTCGCGGCGGCGCTGTCGGCGCTGCTCACGTCCCGGCGGGTGGTGCGGTCCGTGGCGCTGCTGGGGCAGGGCAGCCGCGACCTGGCGGGCGGGGCGTACGCGCGGCGGCTGCCCGAGGGCGGGCGGGATGAGCTGGCGGATCTGGCGCGGAACTTCAACCGGCTCGCGGCGGCGCTGGAACGGGTCGAGCAGGACCGCGTGACGCTCATCGGCGAGGTCGGCCACGAGTTGCGCACGCCCCTGGCGGCCCTGCGCGGGTACAGCGAGGCGCTCAGTGACGGGATGCTGCCGCCCGCGCAGGTCGCCCCGGCGATCGAGCGGGAGGTGCGCTTTCTCGAGCGGCTGGCGCAGGACCTGAGTCTGGTGTCGCGCGCCGAGGCGGGCCACGTGGACCTGCACCTGGAGGCGGTACCTGTGCAGGCGCTGCTGGACGCGGCGCGCGAGCGCTTCGCGGACGGGTACGCCGCGCGCGGGGTGACGCTGCGGGTGGGTGGGTCCGGCGCGTGGGTGCAGGCCGATCCGGAGCGGGCCGGCCAGGTGCTGGCGAACCTGCTGCACAACGCCGCGCGGCACACCCCGCCGGGGGGCGTTGTGACGCTGGAGGTGGAGGTCTCCGGGCGGCAGGTCGCGCTGGTGGTGCGCGACACGGGCTGCGGGATCGCCCCGCAGCACCTGGAGCGGATCTTCGAGCGCTTCTACCGCGTGGACGAGGCCCGCACGCGTGACGAGGCGGGCGGCGTGGGCAGTGGCGTGGGCCTGACGGTCGCGCGGGCGCTGGCGCGGCGCATGGACGGCGACCTGCGGGCCGAGTCCGGCGCGGGCGGCAGCACCTTCACGTTGACGCTGCCCGGCGTCCCGGTGGGCGGGGCGGGGCCGGACACGCTAGATTAGCGGGCATGCCACCGCTGCCCGACCCGAACCTCCCCGCCCTGCTGAGGGTTCGGCTGGGTCGGGGCCGGGCGGCGGCGAACGAGATCGCCCCGAACCTGCACGGGTGGTGGTGCGCGAACCTGGGGCGCCCGCTGCGCCTCCTCCGGACGGACTGATTCCCGGCCGTGCCCCTGACAGCGCGACCAGCCTCTTTCCCCTGTCCCGGAGGACCCCATGACCACCCTGACCATTCCCGACCACCTGCTCGCCCTCGATGCCCGTGACCCCCTGGCGCACAAGCGCGGGGCGTTCCACCTGCCGCGCGGGGTGGTGTACCTCGACGGCAACAGCCTGGGCGCGCTGCCCCGCGGCGTGCCCGAGCGCTTGGCGCGCGCTGCGCAGACCGAGTGGGGCGAGGCGCTGATCCGCTCCTGGACTGCCGGGGCCGACGCCGGGCAGGACTGGATGGCGCTGCCCGACCGCGTGGCCGCCAAGATCGCCCGGCTGATCGGCGCCCGCCCGCACGAGGTCGCGGTGGGCGATTCCACCAGCGTGAACACCTTCAAGGTGCTCGTCGCGGCGCTGGGCGTGGCGCAGCCGGGCCGCCGCGTGATCCTGACCGACGCGGACAACTTCCCCACCGACCTGTACGTCGCGCAGGGCCTGAACGCGCTGCTGGGCGGCACGCTGGAGCTGCGCCGCGTGCCCGCCGACGACATCGAGGCGCACCTGACGGAGGACGTCGCGGCGCTGCTGCTCACGCAGGTGGACTACCGCACCGGGCGCAAACTGGACCTTGAAGCGATCACCGCGCAGGCGCGCGCGCAGGGCATCGTGACCGTGTGGGACCTCGCGCACTCCGCCGGGGCGTTCCCGGTGGACCTCAGTGGCGCGGGGGCGGACTTCGCGGTGGGCTGCGGGTACAAGTTCCTGAACGGCGGCCCCGGCGCGCCCGCGTTCCTGTACGCCGCCGAACGGCACCACGCTGCGGCCCCGGTGGCGATCAGCGGCTGGATGGGGCACGCCGACCCCTTCGAGATGGCCCGCGACTTCACTCCGGCCCCCGGCGCGCGCCGCTTCGTGGCCGGCACGCCGATGGTGCTGAGCCTCAGCGCGCTGGACGAGGCGCTCGACGTGTTCGCCGACGTGGACCTGGACGCGCTGCGCGCCAAGAGCCTGTCGCTGACCGACACCTTCATCGACCTGATGGAACCGCTGGCCGCGCGGTTCCCGCTGACGCTGGTCACGCCCCGCGAGCACGCCCGGCGCGGCTCGCAGGTCAGTTACCGCCACCCGCAGGCGCGCGAGGTCATGACTGACCTGATCCAGGCGGGCATCATCGGGGACTACCGCACGCCGGACATCCTGCGCTTCGGGTTCACGCCGCTGTACCACTCGCACGCGGACGTGTGGCAGGCCGCGCGGGGCGTGCAGGCGGTGCTGGAGGCCCGCGCGTGACCGCGCCGCTGCCGGACCGCCCCGGCGCGCCCGACCGCGACGCACCCGAGCAGGCGTACACCGACTTCACCCGCAGTCTCAGCTACGGCGACTACCTGCAACTCGATGTGCTGAAAAGCGCGCACCGCCCGGTCACGACCGCGCACGACGAGCACCTCTTCATCGCCGTGCATCACGTCTCGGAGGTCTGGCTGGACCTGATCATCCGTGAGCTGCGCGCCGCGATGGACCAGCTCGCGCGCGGCATCACCGACGCGCCGCAGAAGGGCCTCTCGCGCGTCGTGCGCGCCCAGGAGCAGCTCACGAACGCCTGGGAGGTCCTCAAGACCATGACCCCCGCCGACTACCTGCAGTTCCGCGACGCGTTCGGGCAGGCGTCGGGCTTCCAGAGCGCGTCGTACCGCATGGTGGAGTTCCTGCTCGGGAACCGACACGCGGTGCTGCTGCGCCCGCACGAGCACCGCCCGGACCTGATCGGGCCGCTGCGGGAGGCCATCGAGGCGCCCAGCGTGTACGACCTGACGCTGCGCCTGATGCACGCGCGCGGCCTGAGCGTGCCGGACGACGTCCTCAGCCGCGACCTGACGCTGCCCCCGGTGCTGAACGAGACGGTGCTGGAGCACTGGCTGACCGTGTACCGCCACCCCGAGACGTACTGGGACCTGTACGAACTCGCCGAGAAACTGCTGGACGTCGAGGACAACTTCCGCCGCTGGCGCTTCAACCACCTGACGACCGTGGAGCGCACCATCGGCTTCAAGCGCGGCTCGGGCGGCACGAGCGGCGCCGGGTACCTGCGCCGCGCGCTGGAGACCGTGCTGTTCCCGGAACTGTGGGAAGTCCGCACCCGCCTGTGATCCGGATTCCGTTTGTTTCGTTGACAGTTCGGAAGACCACCGATCTGTCAACTCCACGACCGGAACCCGTTTCTCTCCTACTCGCTCCGCTCGGGTCGAAAGATTTTGCAAACCTTTCAACCGGAGTCCGTATCATACGGACTCCGGTGAGGGCCTAGCGTGCCGCTGCTGGCCGCGCTGGCCTTCCTGGGTCTGAGCCTGCTGCTGGGCACCACGCTCGCCCTCGCCGCGCTGGACGTCCCGGTGCGGCTGCGCCTCCCGACGCTGGGGCTGACGCTGCTGGCGCTGGGCTGGGCGGGACAGGTGGCCGTGACGCTGGGCGCGCTGGGCCTGGGCTGGGCGGACGCTCCCGCGTTCCTGACCGACACGCTGACCGGTCGCGCGGTGCTGACCGGGCTGCTGGGGGGGGCGCTGCTCCTCGCGGCGCGGGTGGCGGGGGCGCCTGCGCCGCTGCTGCTGCCGGGCGCGCTGCTGCTCGTGTGGGGCGCGTCCGGTGTCGGGCACGGCGCGGGGCACACGCTGGGCGTGCGCGCCCTGCACGCCGCGCACCTGACCGCCATGAGCGCCTGGGTGGGCGGCGTGCTGGCCCTGACGGTCGCGCGGCCCCTCGCGGCGCGGGCCGCGGCGCGCTTCACGCCACTGGCCGCCGGGAGCGTGGCGGTCCTGGCCGTGACGGGCCTGCTGCTGGGCGCGGAGCACCTGCCCACCCTGGCCGAATGGACTGGCACCCGTTACGGGCAGACGCTGCTGCTCAAGCTCGCGCTGGTCGCGCTGGCGCTGGGCGCGGCGACGCTGGTCCGGCGGGCCTTCGCCGGGCGGGACCGGCGGGTGCGGACGCTGCTGGCACGCGAGGCGCTGCTGCTGCTGGCGGTGCTGGGCGTCACGGGCGTGCTCAGCACCACCGACCCGCACGAGCACCCGCCGCAGGCGACGCTCAGGGCTGCGCCTGCCCGTAGTTCAGGCTGAGGTCCAGCGTCTGCCGGGCGTTCAGCGTGACCGTCTGCGCGGTCGGGGCGCGCCAGGGCAGGGCGTCCACGCCGGTCACGGTGTACGTGCCGGGTTCCAGCATGACGCTGCGGCCCGCGGACGTGACGCCCGTCAGGGTCTGATCGAAGCCCGGGCCCTGCACGCGCACGTCCGCGCTGGCCGGTCCGGTCACGAGGACAGTCAGGACCGCGCGGATCGCCTGCCCGGCCGGCTGGTACGTGAAGGTCACCTCGCCGCCCCCGGTCACGCCCAGCTGCCGCGCGCCCGGCGTGTCCCAGCCGTCCACCGGCTGCGGCGTGAGGGTGTACGGACCGGGATCGACCGTGAGCGTCTCGCTGCCGCGCACCGTGACGGTGCGGACCGTGCCGCCGTTCTCGACGCGGACGCTGGCCTGCGCGGGACCCTCGACGCGCAGGGTGAGGGGCACGCCACTGTTCAGGCTGGCACAGGCGCTCAGGGCGAGGGACAGGGCCAGCGAGGCCGTCAGATGTAGACGCATGGCAGCAGAGTACCCTGCCCGCTACCGCAGTCCCGTCTTCACAGCAATGGGCAGAGGCGCCTCGGGAATCACCCCTGCGGCGCCTCTGCTGGCCTGCCTGTCCGGTCAGAAGGGCTGGGCGTGCAGTTCGAGTTCCACCGGGACGTTCCCGGCGACGGCGCGGCTGTAGGGGCACACGGCGTGCGCGGCGCGCAGCAGGGCCTCGCCGGTGTCCAGGGGGGTGTCGGGCAGGTATACCTGCATGAGGACCTTCAGGCCGTAGCCCTGCGCGTCCTGCAGGAGGCTGACGTGCGCGCGGGCCTGGGGCGTGCCGCCCACGGTGACGCCGTCGCGGCGGGCGACGCTCTGCAGGGCGCTCAGGAAGCAGGAGGCGTACCCGGCGGCAAAGAGTTCCTCGGGGTCGGCGCCCTGGGTGCTGGCGTTCGCGGGGCGCAGGGTGACCGGCAGGCGGTCGCGGCCGATCTGGGCCTCGCCGGTGCGGCCCCCCTGCACGTCGGAGGTGGCGGTGAAGAGGACCTTCGGTTCGGTGGCAGTCATGCGTGAATCGTAAGCCGCACATTGCCGGGATTCAAGGCGTCAATCTTCACGGATTTCGACCGGAATCGGTATAATACCGGGATGGATCTCCGGCACCTTCAGGCATTCATCACCGTGGCCGAGGAACGTCACTTCGGACGGGCCGCCGAGCGGCTCAACCTCGCGGCGTCCCCGCTGGGCCGGGTCATCCGCGCCCTGGAGGACGAGGTCGGCACGCCCCTGCTGACCCGCACGACCCGCCGGGTGGACCTGACGGCCGCGGGCGCGGCGTTCCTACCGCAGGCCCAGGCCATCCTGGCGCAGCTGGAACAGGCCGCGAGCCTCGCGCGGCGCACCGCGCAGGGCGAATCGGGCCGCGTGCGGCTGGGGTACATGGGGGCAGCGCAGGCCGCGCTGCTGCCCCGCCTGTGGCGCACCCTGCGGGCCACGCACCCGGACGTGCAGCTCGACGTGACCGAGCTGTGCACCCCGGACCAGCGGCAGGCCCTGCTGGCCGGGGAGCTCGACGCCGGGCTGATGGCGCTGCCCGTGTGGCACGACGACCTGCGTGCCCGCCCCCTGGCGAGCATTCCGCTGCTGGCCGCCCTGCCGCAGGAACATCCGCTGGCCGACCGGCCCAGCCTGTCCCTGCGGGAACTGGCGCAGGAGGACTGGCTGACCTGCACGCCCTACGCGACGACCCTGCCGCCCGAGCAGGTGCAGGCGCTGTGCATGGCCTTCGGTCTGGTGCCGCGCACCCGCGCCGTGGGCGGCAGCGAGAGCGCGGTCGTGGCGCGC
This sequence comes from Deinococcus grandis, assembly GCF_001485435.1. Taxonomy (NCBI): domain Bacteria; kingdom Thermotogati; phylum Deinococcota; class Deinococci; order Deinococcales; family Deinococcaceae; genus Deinococcus; species Deinococcus grandis. The sequence continues at coordinate 26,758 of NZ_BCMS01000002.1, forward strand.
GTGGCGGCCGGCGTGGGCGTCACGCTGGTGCCGCAGACCCTGCTCAACCCCCGGCAGGAGGGCGTGCGCTTCGTGCCGCTCGAGGACGGCGTGACGCTGGACGTGGGGCTGGTCACCCGCGCCGAACCGGGCAACCCGGCGGTGGGCGCGCTCCTGCTGGCCGCGCAGCACCTGACCACCCCCGCCTGATCCGGGCGGGGGTGGTCAACGTGGCTCAGGCGGAGTCGCCTGGATTGACCGGCCTGTGCAGACCGGTCAACCGGAATCGGATCAGCGGGTGTAGAGCAGGCGGTTGGGGCTGCCGTTCACGCCACTGACCACGTTGGTGGTGGCGCTGCTGATCACGGCGCTCGTCACGGCGCTGTTGGTGCTGCTGCCGGCGGCGATACGCAGGACGGCGGCGCCCGCGACGTGCGGGGAGGCCATGGAGGTGCCGCTGATGGTGTTCGTGGCGGTCGTGGACCCGATCCAGGTGCTGGTGATGGAGCTGCCGGGCGCGAACAGGTCCACGCAGGTGCCGTAGTTGCTGAAGCTGGAGCGCGCGTCGGTGTTCGTGGTACTGCCGACCGTGATGGCGCTGGCGGCACTGGCCGGGGAGACGTTACAGGCGTTCTGGTTCTCGTTCCCGGCGGCGACGACCATCACGAGGTTCTTGCTCGCGGCGGTGTTCACGGCGTCGTTCACGGCCTGGCTGAAGCCGCCCCCGAGGCTCATGTTGGCGACGGCGGTGGCGCTGCCCTTGTTGGTCACGGCCCAGTTCACGCCGGCGATCACGCCGGAGTTCGTGCCGCTGCCGGAGCAGTTCAGGACCTTCACGGCGACCAGGGTGACGCCCTTGGCGACGCCCCAGGTGGCGCTGCCGACGGTGCCCGCGACGTGCGTGCCGTGGCCCTGGCAGTCGCTGTTGTTGCCGTCGCCGGTGGTGTTCGTGCCCCAGATGGCGCGCCCGCCGAAGCTGGTGTGCGCGGTGTTGATCCCGGTGTCGATGATGTACGCCCTGACGCCACTGCCGGTGTAGTTGTAGATGTAGCTGCCGTCTGTGGGGCGGCTGCGCTGGTCGACGCGGTCGAGACCCCAGGTGGCGCCGGTCTGGGTGGCCGTGGCGTGCATCATGGCGTCCTGCTCGATGTACTTGACGCGCTTGTCGGCCTGCAGGCGGGCGAGGTTCTGGCTGCTGAGTTTGGCGGCGAAGCCGTTCAGGGCGGCGCCGTACACCTGCTGCACCTGCACGCCCTGCGGGTCGAGGCCGAGCGCGCCGATGAAGTCGCTCTGCGCGGTGAAGTCGGTCTGGACGTCGTCGTTGAAGACCACGACGTACTGCCCGGGGATCGCCTCGGGGTTGGAGGTGCCCAGGAGGGGCGCGCCGGTCTGCGGCTGGCTGGCCTGGGGGGCGGCGGTCTGCTGACCGCAGGCGGCGAGGAGCAGGCTGAGCGCGATCGGAACGAGAAGGGGACGTGCGTTCATGTGGGCCTCCGGTGGTCGCCTCGGGGTGGGATGGACTGCCATGAACGGCGCCGCCAGGACGCTGTTCAGGAGTGTGTGTTGTGAGGAACCTCCGGCATCATACGGAGTCGTGACGCCGGAACAGAGGAGAGCCCGACCCGAGCCGTGACGCCTGCTGGATCAGATGACTCCAACAGTCGTTTGGGTCCGTCCAGATCAGCCTGGAGTCGTGTCCGGATATGCCGAACAGCATGTTGGGTGGGGTACGAATTCACCCCACGCCCCCCCGGGCTTACTTCCTGCGTTTCGCTTTCGGCCGCCCCGTGGCGAACCCCTGCGCCGCGCGGTACGCCTCCACCCGCTCCTCGCTGATCTGGCCGCGCGCCACGGCACGCACGACGGCGCAGCCCGGCTCGCTGCCGTGCGTGCACTTGCGGAACCGGCAGTCGGCCGCCAGCGCCTCGATGTCCTCGAAGCCCGCCGCCGCGTCCTCCCGCCAGACCTCGATGTCCCGCAGACCCGGATTGTCCACCAGCACGCCGCCGCCCGGCAGGCGGTACAGCGTGCGCGCCGTCGTCGTGTGCCGCCCCTCGCGGGTGGCGCCCACCTCGCCCGTCTGCGCGGCCTCGCGGCCCAGCAGCGCGTTCGTCAGGGTGCTCTTGCCCATCCCGCTCGACCCGATCAGCGCCGCCGTCTCACCGGGACCGATCAGGGCGCGCACCCCGGCCACACCCTCTCCCTCCTTCGCGCGCAGGGGCAGCACCGGCACCGCCGGATCGAGCGCCCGCAGCTGCGCGAGCACCGCCTCGGGTTTGCGGGTCAGGTCCACCTTGTTCAGCAGCAGCGCCGCCCGCGCACCGCCCGCCCGGACCGCCTCCAGGTACCGCGACAGCCGCGCCTCGTCGATGTCCCCGTCCGGGGCCGTCATCACGAGCACCACGTCCACGTTCGCGCTGAGCAGCTGCATCCCGGACTGCACCGCGCGGGCCAGCTGGGTGCGCCGGGGCAGCACCGCGTGCACCCGCAGCGGCGCGTCCGGCACCGGCTCGGCCAGCACCCAGTCGCCCACCACGGGCGTCACGTCCGCCTGCCGCAGCGTCCCGGCGAACACGGACTCCTGCGCGCCGCCCTGCGTCCACAGGGTCGCCGTGTTGCGCCCCACGCCCGCCACCCGCCCCGGCAGCAGGGTCAGGCCGGGCGCGCCGAGCCGCACCTCCTGCGCGGCCTGCTCGAACTCCGGCGTCCAGCCGATCTCGCTGAGGTTCAGTTCCGGCCCGTTCAACGGGCACTCCGGGCGGCAACGGACAGGAAGGCAGTCATGCGGCCCAGGGTAGCCGCTGCGCCCGCCCCGTGCCCAGTCAGGTGGCACACTGTCCCACCCCGGCCGTCCGGCCAGGGGCCTCCCCCACCCTCTGGCGGGCGCACAGGGCCAGCGCGGTGCGGCATCCTGTACCGGTGAGGTTCGACGCACCACGCCCCCCCCTGCCCGACGAGAAACTCAGTCCGCGCGAGCGGCTGCGTGACCTGCGCGCCACGCTGGCGCTGGTGTGGCAGGCCAGTCCGCTGCACGCCGGGACGTACGCGGCGACCAGCCTCGCCGGGAGCGCGCTGCCCGCCGCGAACCTGTACGTCGGCAAACTGCTGCTGGACGAGGTCGCGCGCGCCGCGCAGGGTCAGGTCACGTACCGGGCGCTGCTGACCCTGCTGGCCGTGCAGGTCGCGCTGGTTGTCGTGGGGAACCTGATCAGCACCGTGCAGAACGCCTCGCAGCAGCTGCTCGGGGACGCCCTGCAGCACTCGGTCAGCCGCCGCATCCTCGACAAGGCCACCACCCTGAGCGTCGAGGCCTTCGAGAACGCCGACACCTACGACCGCCTCCAGCAGGCGTGGCGGGAGGTCGGCTCGCGGCCCCTGGGGGTCGCCACGCAGCTCGTGTCCCTGGCGGGCGCGGTCGTGACGCTGGGCTCGGTGGGCGCCCTGATGAGCACGCTGGGCCCCTGGGTGCTGCCGCTGGTGATCCTGGCGAGCATTCCCGGCGTGATCGTCAGCAACCGCTTCGGGGTGGAAGGCTACCGGATGCTGCGCCGCCAGACGCACGACTCGCGCGTGCAGAACTACCTGGGCAGCCTCCTGACGAGCGACGCGCTGGTCAAGGAGGTGCGCCTCTTCGGCTTCGAGGGGTACCTGCTGGGCCGCTGGCGCGAGTACTACCTGGGCTTCCGCCGCCAGCTCGTCACGCTGGTGCGGCGCCGCTCGGCGTGGGGCTTCGGGGCGGGGCTGCTGAGCGCCCTGCTGATCGGGCTGGCCAGCGCGCTGATCCTGCGCCGCGCCGCCGACGGGCAGATCAGCGTCGGGGATTTCAGCGTGTTCGTGCTCGGCATCACGCAGATCCAGGGCACGGTCAGCAGCCTGCTGAACGGCTTTTCCGCCATCTACCAGAACCTGCTGTACATGCGCAACCTCTTCGCGTTCCTGGAACTGCCCACCCGCGACCTCGACGCCGGGGAGGTCTGGAGCGGCCCGATCCATACCATCGAGTTCCGGGACGTCAGCTTCCGCTACCCCCTGACCGAGCGGGACGTCCTGCGGGGCGTGAACTTCACCGTGCGGCGCGGCGAGGCCCTCGCTCTGGTCGGCGAGAACGGCGCGGGCAAGACCACCATCGTGAAACTCCTGACGCTGCTGTTCGCCCCGACCGGCGGGCAGATCCTCCTGAACGGCATGGACGCCGCGCGGTTCAGTCCCCGCAGCGTGCAGAAGGAGATGAGCATCATCTTCCAGGATTTCGGGCAGTACCAGATGACCGCCCGCGACAACGTCGCCCTGGCCGAGGTGAGCCGCCTGGACGACGCGGCGGGCGTCGAGGCCGCCACCGACCGCGCCGGGGCCGAATTCGTCGGCACCCTCCCACAGGGCCTGGACACCCCGCTGGGGCGCCTGTTCCAGGGCGGGCGGCAGCTGTCCGGCGGGCAGTGGCAGCGCCTCGCCCTGGCCCGGCTGTACTTCCGCGACGCATCCGTGCTCGTGTTCGACGAACCCACCGCCGCCCTCGACGCCCGCGCGGAATTCGAGACCATCCAGGCGCTGCGTGAACAGACCCGGGAACGCATCACGCTGCTCATCTCGCACCGCTTCTCCACCGTCCGCCTCGCCGACCAGATCGTCGTCCTGAACGGCGGCGAGATCGTCGAGAGCGGCAGCCACGAGGACCTGATGACCCTCGGCGGGCGTTACGCCACGCTGTACGACCTCCAGGCGCGCGGGTACGCCTGAACGCTCAACTCCGCCGCAGGGCCGCCGCCCCACGCTGAAGGCAAAGGTCGATGGGGTGGGTGATCTCCGGATCGGTGAACCAGACGTCCACCCGTCCCGCCCCCCGCTCGACCTGCACCGTGCCGCGCGCCGCGTGCCACAGCAGGTCCGTCAGGAACTCGGTCAGGCTGACCGCCAGCTGCAGCCGCCGGGTTTCACGTGGGCCGCAGGAGATGATCTGCCCCACCTACCCGGCGGGGCCGGGACGCAGGTCCGCCGCGAGGTACGCGCCGCCGTGGTCATGCGCGAGCAGCACCCAGGCCGGGTCGAAGGGAACGGGCCGCAGCGTCCCCGGCGGCTCCACGGCCTCCACCGGCGGCCAGTCGGCACTGGCCTGCACCAGCTCACCGCTCCAGCCGGAATCCAGCGGCAGGGCACTCATGCCGTAGAACAGGCCGTGCTCTGCCCGCGTCAGGTATGGGCCGATCACCCGGAAGTACCGGCGCAGGTCGTCGGGCACCGGCACATTCAGGGTGTCCTCCAGTTCATCCAGGGCCGGACTGGTCGGCTGCTCGGGGAGCGCCTCACCGACGGCAATGGTGAGCCAGTCGCGCAGGACGGAGATCGGGTCGGTCATCGCGCACCAGTGTGGCGCGCGCAGCGGGGCTGGGGCGCCACACCTGCGCCAGGGATCGGTGGCGGGCGGGACAGAGCCGCGTGAGCATCGGGTTTCCCCATGTCCCACCGTCCGGGCGCGGCCTACACTGCGCTCATGCTTTCAGCGCGTGCGCGGTGGTACCCGGTGGTGGTCGTGGTGGTGACGGTGCTGGCGCTGCTGCTGGCGGCGGGGGCACGCAGCGCGCCGGGGGTGTTCCTGCTGCCCATGCAGGAGTCGCTGGGCCTCAGCCGGGGGACGCTGTCGCTGACGGCCAGCCTGGGCCTGCTGGTGTTCGGGCTGGCCGCGCCGCTGTCGGGCCGCCTGATGGACCGCTTCGGGCCGAGGCGCGTGGCGGGCGCGGGCCTGCTGCTCGTGGCGGTCAGTTTCGCGCTGAGTACGCGGGTGGGCAGCGCGCTGGGCCTGCACCTGACGTGGGGCCTGCTGAGTGGGCTGGGGACGGGACTGGTGGGGAGCGTGCTGGGCGCGACGGTCGCGACGCGCTGGTTCGTGCGCCGCCGGGGGCTGGTGGTGGGCCTGTCCGGCGCGGCGACGAGCGCGGGGCAGTTGCTGTTCATTCCGCTGCTGACCCGCTGGGCGCAGACGGTGGGCTGGGCGCAGGCGACGCTGATCGTGGCGGGCGCCGCGCTGCTGCTCGCGCCATTGCTATTTGCACTGCTGCGCGACCGCCCGGAGGACGTGGGCCTGCGCCCGGACGGGGAGGTGGCGGCCCCGGACGCCCCGCCCGCGGCGCCGCCCGTGCCGGACCCGGGCGTGATGGCGCGGGCGCTGCGGCACCGGGATTTCTGGCTGCTGAGCGTCACGTTCTTCGCGTGCGGCTTCACGAGCAACGGCATCATCGGCACGCACTTCATCGCATACTGCGGCGACCTGGGGCTGGGGGCGACGTTCGCGGCGGGCACGCTGGCGCTGATGGGCGCGTTCAACTTCGTGGGCACGCTGGCCAGCGGGTACCTGACCGACCGGGTGGATCCCCGGCTGCTGCTCGCGTCGTACTACGTGGTGCGCGGCCTGAGCCTGGCGCTGCTGCCGCTGGTGCCACCCGGCGCGGCCTTCACGCTCTTTGCGGTACTGTTCGGCCTAGACTACATCGCAACCGTGCCGCCCACCACCGCGCTGACCGCCGACACCTTCGGCCGGGCGAACGTCGGCACGGTGTACGGCTGGATCTTCTGCGCGCATCAGGTCGGCGCGGCCCTGGCGTCCTGGCTGGGCGGCGTGACCCGCGACGCGCTGGGCAGCTACGCCCCGGCGTTCCTGGCCTCGGCGGTACTGGCGGTCGCGGCGGGCGCGCTGGCCCTGCGCGTCACGCCTCCGGCACGGCGGGCGGTGCAGGCGGGCTGATGTTTCAGCGGTGCGCCTCCCCGGCCGCCGTGCGCAGCGTGCCGGGGGACGTTCCCGCCTGTTCGGCGGCCGGGTGGGGCAGGGCGTGCGAGAGGGCCAGCAGGGTCACCAGCAGCGTCCAGACGCCCACCAGGGCGCGCGCCGAGGGAGACAGGCCGGAAATCTGAGCAGCGGACTGGGCAGCGGGGGAAGCGGGAGCGCGGTGGGTCATGGGGCCCAGCCGGCGCGCTGGTGGCGCGACTGGCCATCCGCCGGGTGGCCCGGGTGGGCTGGTCAGTCGGCCGCCCGGCCCCGCCAGTCCGCCAGTACCGCCGCCCGCGCGCCGGGCGCACGCTCGGGCCATGCTCAGCCGCGCTCCCCAGTCGTCTGCCCGCGCCACCGCTCCGTCGGCCACGCTGCCCGCGTGGCAGGGCCGCGCCCTGACGTCCCTGATCATGGGCGCGGCCCTGGTGGGGGCGCTGCTCGCGCCGCACGCCAGCCCCGCCGCGTGGAACGCGCGGGAGGGTGGCATCGAGGCCTGCCTGGACGCCCTGACAGCGGTTTCCAGTCACATTGAAGGGCCAACACCACGCCCTTCAATTCCACTTCCAACCGCTGCCGGTGTCATACGGACTCCGATTAAAAGGTTTATGATTGTCAGATCAAACAGACACTCCTGACGGCTCCCCTGGCGCATGACGCCGACACTTTCTGGCACCTCTACACGACCAGCACCTGCGCCGTCGAGCGGCGCAGAGCCCAATTCATGGCCCTCCTCGCTGAAGGACGCCCCCTCCCAGAGATTCTCCAAGTGACCCGGTACAGCCGGGTCACCGCCTACGATCTGGTGAACCGCTACCGCGACCGGGGACTTGCCGGGCTGTGTGACGGGCGCCACACGAATCAGGGTGCACCCCGGCTATTGAGCGCTGAGCAACAACAGACCCTGGCGACCCGACTACACGCCGACTTCGAAGCAGGACATCGTCTGGTCTGGGAAAGACGTTCAGAACTGGCTTCAGGAGCAGTACGGACTGTCCGTTCACCTCGGGCGCACCTATGAATTCCTTCGAGCGGCTGGCTTTACCCCCCAACGACCCCGCCCCCGGCACGTTGGGGGCGATGAGGCCGCGAAGGAAGCATTCAAATCAAAGTCCTGATCGAGACGCTCCGCCAGGCGGAGCGTCTCTCACCGCGCGTCTCCCTGTGGTGTATGGACGAACATCGGATCGGGCTCAAGCCAATCCGCCGTCCAGTCTGGGCACCAACTGGGCAGCCGTTGACCTGTCCGGTTCAGCCTGGGTACGAGTGGCTCTACGTGTACGCGTTTGCCAATCCGGAGAGCGGCAAGAGCCTGTTTTGGTTGATCCCAGTCGTCAACAAACAGGCGTATGTGGCCGTCATGGCTGCGTTTGCCCGCATGGTCGGCGCCAGCGCCGACCATCGTGTGCTGGTCGTTCAGGATGGGGCCGGTTTCCACGTGCCACCCGATGATGGGCATCCGGAGGGCATTCAGACCGTGACGCTCCCGCCGTATTCGCCGGAATTGCAGCCAGCAGAACGGCTCTGGGCGTTGACGGATGTACCAATCGCGAACCGGGCGTTCGACAGCATTGAAGAGGTGGAATTGGCACTCTCCGAACGCTGCGTGTGGTTGGAAGCTCAACCTGATCTCATCACTCAGCAGACCCTCTTTCACTGGTGGCCTTTGTTAGCGAATTAATCGGAATCCGTATCAGGTGCTCGCTCCGCTCGTTCAGGAGTATTGAAGGGCACCTTCGATACTCCTGAATTCTGCTGTGAGTGGCCGCACGGATCTGGACGGGCGCCGGCTGGTTCCCTCCAGCGTGACGGTGGGCGAGGGGACGTTCAGCGCGCAGGTTCAGGCGGTGCGTACCTCGGCAGCCGGGTTCAACCGGGGCGAGCCGGTCACACTGACCTGCACGGTGCAGGGGTCGCACGTTCAGGTGACGAAGAGGCCGTCATGAGGCGGCGGCCCGTCCTGTCGGGAACGGGCCGCCGGGTGGGGTGGGCTCAGCCGCGCAGCAGCGCGCGGAGTTTCTCGGTGTCGGCGTGGAAGCCGCGGATGCCCTCGGCGAGCTTCTCGGTGGCCATGGGGTCGCTGGCGAGCGCCCAGCGGAAGTCCGCCTGCGTGAGGGTGGGTTCGGTCTGCGTGGCGCTCTCGGGGCTCAGGACGCGTTCGAGTTTCCCCTCGTCGGCGGCGAGTTCCCCGAGCAGCTGGGGGCTGACGGTCAGGCGGTCGCAGCCCGCGAGGGCCTTGACCTGCTCGGCGCTGCGGAAGGACGCGCCCATCACGATGGTCTCGTATCCGTGGGATTTGAAGTGGTGGTAGATCTCGCGCACGGATTTCACGCCGGGGTCCTCGTCGACGGGGTAGCTGTCCTTGCCCTCGGCCTTCTTGTACCAGTCGGTGATGCGGCCCACGAAGGGCGAGAGCAGGTACGCCCCGGCCTGCGCGGCGGCGATGGCCTGCGCGAGGTTGAACACCAGGGTCAGGTTGCAGTGGATGCCCTCGGCTTCCAGGACGCGCGCGGCCTGCACGCCTTCCCAGGTGGTGGCGAGCTTGATCAGGATGCGGTCCTTGCCCACGCCCTGCTGCGAGTACAGGTCGATGAGGTGGCGGGCCTTGGTGACCATGGCGTCCGCGTCGAAGGACAGGCGGGCGTCCACCTCGGTGCTGACGTAGCCGGGCACGAGCTTGGTGAGTTCGGTGCCGATGCGCACGGTCAGGAAGTCGATGGCGGCTTCCACGTCGCCCATGGCGCGCGCTTCTTCCAGGAGGTGCGCGTAGCCGCTGAGGGACGCGGCCTTGAGGATCAGGCTGGGGTTGGTGGTGCAGTCCTGCGGCTGGTACTGGCGGATGGCGTCCAGGTCGCCGGTGTCGGCCACGACGACCGTCATCTGCTTGAGCTGCTCGAGTGCGTTCATGGGTCTCTCCTTCCGGGCGCGCGACCGGGGGATGTCGGCGCGCGCGCGGCACACCACTGAGGGTGGCGCGTTTCCGAGCTTTCCACCCTACAGCAACTCTTCACGCATGCGCCCTGGACAGGCGGGGCGGGCCGCGCGTCCCCCCGGGTGCGGCGTAGCCTGCCGGACATGACCGCACCCGATTCCATCCTCAGCGAGGCCCAGGCGGCCGTGGTGGCGCGCGCCGCGCAGGCGATCCGGGAGCATGGCCCGGCGTGCGAGGCGGCGCAGGACGTGACCCCGCCGGCCGCACAGGCCCTGTCGGAGAGTGGCTACACGCGCCTGACGCTGCCCGAAGCGCGTGGGGGGCTGGGCGCCACGCTGACGCAGTTCGCCGGGGCGCAGCGGACGCTGGGCGAGGCTGGGGCGGGGCTGGCGCTGGTGCTGGCGATGCACGGGCACGTGACGGGCGCGGCCTTCCAGGGACGCACGCTGCCGGAGCCGCTGCTGGAGGCCCTGGCGCTGGCGAGTGTGCGCGGTGAGCTGCTGAACGCCCTGGCGAGCGAGCCGGAACTGGGCAGCCCGTCACGCGGTGGCCTGCCCCGCACCCGCGCGGAGGCGGACGGGACGGGCTTCGAGAGCGGCGGGTGGCGCGTCACGGGCCGCAAGACCTGGAGCACCGGCTCGCGCGCGCTGACCTGGGCGCTCGTCACGGCGGCCACACCGGACGGGCAGGTGGGCCGGTACTTCGTGAATCTGCGCGGGCCGGGCGTGCGGACAGAAGCGACCTGGGTGGACGCGCTGGCCCTGCGCGGCAGCGGCAGTCACGACGTGGTGTTCGAGGGGGCGCCCGCGCGGCTGCACGCGCCGCCGGCCCCGGCGCACCCGGCGAGCAGCGCGTGGTTCTGGGCGGCGGTGGCCGGGACGTACCTGGGGGTGGGCTTCGCGGCGCTTCACGCCCTGCGCGCCTACGCGCACGAGCGCACGCCCACCGCGCTGGGCGCCCCGATCGCCACACTGCCGCGCGTGCAGGAGCAGGTGGGGCGGATCGGGGCGGAACTGCTCGCCGCGCACACCTTCCTCCTGCACGCCACCCGCGCGTGGGACGAACAGCCCGGGCCGGGCGCCGTCCCGCTGATCGGCGCGGCGAAGGCGATCTGCACGAACGCCGCCGTGACCGCCACCGACCTCGCGGTGCGGACGGCCGGGGGCGCGGCCCTGACGGCGGGCCTGCCGCTGGAGCAGCTGCTGCGCGACGCCCGCGCGGGCCTGACCCACCCCCCGGGGGACGACAGCGCCTTCACGGCGTACGGCGCAGCGCTGCTGCGCGGCGACATCCCGGCCTGACGCAGACAGCGCGCCCGGAACAGCCGGCACACCGCTCTACGCTGGGGCATGCCTGAACCCGTGACCCTGACCCTGCCGCAGCTGGTGGACCGCGCCCGCACGCTGTTGATCCCCGGCGAGCGGCGCCTGCTGGGCCTGACCGGCAGTCCCGGCGCCGGGAAGTCCACGCTGGCGGCGGCCCTCCAGGCGGCGCTGGGGGAAGGGGCGGCGCTGCTGCCCATGGACGGCTTCCACCTCGCGAACGAGGAACTGCGCCGCCTGGGCCGCGCCGGACGCAAGGGCGCGCCGGACACCTTCGACGTGGGCGGCTGCGCGGCGCTGCTCGCCCGCGTCCGGGCGCAGGAGAGGGACGTGGTGTACGCGCCCCGCTTCGACCGGCACCTGGAGGAGAGTATCGGCAGCGCCCTGCCCATTCCGCGCGCGGCGCCGCTGGTGATCACGGAGGGCAACTACCTGCTGCTGGACGGCCCGTGGCAGGCCGCGTGCGAGCACATGGACGAGGTGTGGTTCCTGGCCCCGCCGGACGATCTGCGCCGCGCGCAGCTGATCGCGCGGCACGAGGCACACGGACGGGACGCGCAGGCCGCGCGGGACTGGGTGCAGGACGTGGACGACGCGAACGCCCGCCTGATCGAGGCGACGCGGGACCGGGCCGATCTGATCGTGACGCTGGACTGGACCTGATGGTCAGTGCAGGTCGTCGGGTTCGGTGGTCACGTCCAGCTCCGGTGCCGGGGTGTCGGGGCTGGGTGGGGGCGTGAGCGGCTGGCCCTGCGCCTGGGTGTCGGCCAGTGCGCCGAGCAGCCATTCGATCTGCTGGACGTTCGCCTGCTCGTGAGGGTCAGACATGCCCGCATGGTCGCACCGGACCGCGCGGCGCGTTGCCTCAGGTGACGCAAACGGGCCGCGCCGACCCTTCAGCCGGTCTTCATGACGGCCGCGCGGCCCCGACCGTGATGGTGGGGGCCGCGCGGGAACGCCGTTCATGAAGGGGGTGGGTCAGCCGAAGCGGCCCGTGACGTACGCCTCGGTGCGCTCGTCGCGCGGCGCGGTGAAGATCTGATCCGTGACGCCGTGCTCGACGAGGTCGCCGTTCAGGAAGAAGCTGGTCGTATCGCTGACGCGGGCCGCCTGGTGCATGTTGTGCGTGACGATGATGATGGTCGTGACCTTCTTCAGGTCGGTCATCAGGTCCTCGATCTTGGCGGTGCTGGCGGGGTCCAGGGCGCTGGTGGGTTCGTCCATCAGCAGGATCTCGGGTTCCACGGCCAGCGCGCGGGCGATGCACAGGCGCTGCTGCTGCCCGCCGCTCAGGCCGGTGGCGGGGGTCTTGAGGCGATCCTTGACTTCCTCCCATAGGGCCGCGCCGCGCAGGGAGCGCTCGGCGATCTCCATCAGGCGTTTCTGGTCGCGCATCCCGGCGAGTTTCAGGCCCGACACGACGTTCTCGAAGACGCTCATGGTCGGGAAGGGGTTGGGTTTCTGGAACACCATGCCGACGCGGCGGCGCATGGTGACGGGGTCCACGCCGCTGCCGTACACGTTCTCGCCGTCGAGCAGGATGGTGCCCTCGACGCGCGCGCCGGGCGTGAGGTCATGCATGCGGTTGATGGCACGCAGGAAGGTGGTCTTCCCGCAGCCGCTGGGGCCGATCAGGGCGTTGACGCTGCCGCGTTCCACGCGGAGGTTGACGTTCCGCACGGCCTGCTTGTCGCCGTAGTAGATGTTGACGTTCTGGGCGTCCAGGATGGGGGTCACGGAATTCTCCTTGTCACTTCGGTTGAACGGTGTTCAACCCGAGCGGATGCGAGTGGGAGGGGCTGGGGGCTGGCCACGGAGCAGACGGACGCCAGCTTATCTGCGGCGGCTGGCGCGGCGGGCCAGCAGACTGGTGAGGAAGATCAGGGTGATCAGCAGCAGCGCGCCGGCCTTGGCGAGACGCTGGTTCTCGTCGTAGGCGCTGGTGGCGCCGCGGTAGATCTCCAGGGGCAGGGCGCTCATGGGTTTGGTCGGGTCGAGGTTGATCTGGCTGTTGCCGAACGCGGTGAACAGCAGCGGCGCGGCCTCCCCGGCCACGCGGGCCAGGGCCAGCATCACGCCGGTCACGATGCCGCCGGCGGCGGCGGGCAGCACGATCCGCAGCGTGACGAGCCACTTGGGGAGACCCAGGGCCAGTCCGGCCTCCCGGACGGTCTGCGGGACGAGTTTCAGGACTTCCTCGGTGGTGCGCACGACGATGGGGATCATCAGGAAGCCCAGCGCGACGGCGCCCGCGAGGCCGCTGAAGCCGAATTTCAGGACGATCAGGCCGTACGCGACGAGACCCATGACGATCGCGGGAATCCCGGCGAGCACGTCGCTGATCATGCGGATGGTGGGCATCAGCGGGTGGCGGGGGTACTCGGCCAGGAAGATCCCGCCGGACACGCCGACCAGCACGCCCAGGACGCTGGCCATGGCGAGCATCTCGATGCTGCCCAGGATGGCGTTGGCGAGGCCGCCGCCGGTTTCCCCTTCGGGCGCGGGGACCTTGGTGAAGAAGTCGAGGTTCATGGCGCCCAGGCCCTCGCGGATCAGGTAAGCGAAGATCAGGATCAGCGGCGCGACGACGATCGCGGTGGCCAGGACGATCAGGCCGCCCATGACGAGGTTCTGGACGCGCCGCGCGGGGCTCAGCTGGTGCCGGGCGCGGCTGGGGGTGGTGGCGGCGCTCATCACTGGATCCCCTTAGGCGTCAGGCGCGCGATGATCAGGCGGGCGACGTAGTTCACGACGACACTCAGGAAGAACAGGCTCAGGCCGAGCGTGACGACGCTGGAGCGGTGCAGGGCTTCCTGCGCGTCCCCGAACTGGTTGGCGATCACGGAGGCCATGGTGCTGGCGTTGCCCCAGATGCTCTTGAGGATGTCCTGGCTGTCCCCGATGACCATGGCGACGGCCAGCGTCTCGCCCAGCGCGCGGCCCAGCGCGAGAATCACGCCGCCCATGATGCCCGCACGGGCGTACGGGAGGATCGCCCGCGAGATGACTTCCCATTTCGTGGCGCCCAGCGCGTACATCGCTTCACGCTGGTCCTGCGGCACGAGCCGGATGACGTCCCGCGCGACGGACGCGGTGTAGGGCAGGATCATGACGGTCAGGATGATGATCGCCAGGGCCAGGCCGCGCCCGGCGGCGCTGCTGGGCACGAAGAAGCATTCCAGGCTGGTCTGGTTGTTGTTCCACAGTTCGGTGCAGCGCGTCAGCGTCTGGACGTTCTCGGGGCTGGTGAAGAAGTTCGTCTGCCACCTGCCGAGGATCGGGGCGATCACGAACAGCGCCCACAGGCCGTACACGACGCTGGGCACCGCGGCGAGCAGTTCGATCAGGTATCCGACCGGGTTGGCGAGCCATTTGGGGGCGTACTCGGCGACGAACAGCGCGCTGGCGATCGCCAGGGGCACGCTGATGGCCAGCGCGGCGATGCTGGTCACCAGCGTGCCCGCGATCATGGCGGCCGCGCCGAACTCGCCGGTGACGGGATTCCAGACGCGGCTGGTGAAGAAGTTCAGCCCGAACTTCTGCAGGGCGGGCCAGGATTCGGTGCCGAGCTGGTAGACGCTCAGGACGAACACCAGCACGATCACGGCGGCCAGGGCGAGGATCAGGCCCTCGAACACCCGGTCACTGCCGCTGCTCAGCTGGCGTGGGGAGGCGGTACGTTTGCTCATGGTTTCGTGACCCCTTCGGGACTCATGGACCCAGTTCACCCGGTTTTCGTCAGGCGCAGGTCAGCCCGCACCATTGGGCCTCCGGGGCGGCAGACGAACGCGGCGTGCCCGGTGGGGGGGCACGCCGCGCGGTCAAGCGTGAATGCTCAGATCTTCTTGCCGCCGAAGGTCATCTTGCCGATGATGCTCTTGGCCTTGTTCACCACGGTGTCGGGCAGCTTGGCGTAGTCCAGGGGCTCGTTGTACTGCTGGCCGCTCGTGACCATCCAGGTCAGCAGTTTCTTCAGGGCGGCGGCCTGCGCCTGGCTGCGGCCGCTGTAGTTCTGCTCCTTGTAGAAGATCAGGTACGTGAAGCTGGCGATGGGGTACGCGTCGGCGTTGGCGCTGTTCGTCAGGCTCACGCGGGTGTCCGCCGGGATCACGACGCCCTTGGCGGCCAGTGCGGCGGGACCGTTGTCGGCCAGCACGAACTTCCCGGCGCGGTTCTGCACCAGACCGAAGGGCAGCTTGTTCTGCTTGGCGTACACGAGTTCCACGTACCCGATCGCGCCCGGGGTGCTCTTCACGACGCCTGCGACGCCGTCGTTGCCCTTGGCGCCGGTCCCGACGGGCCACTGCAGGCTGTTGCCCACGCCCACCTTGCTCTTCCACTCGCTGCTCACCTTGCTCAGGTAGTCGGCGAACACGTAGGTGGTGCCGGACCCGTCACTGCGGCGCGCGACCGTGATGGGCAGCGGAGGGATGGTCACGCCGGGGTTCAGCGCGGCGATGGTCTTGTCGTTCCAGGTCTTGATCTTGCCGAGGTAGATGTCGGCCAGGACCTTGCCGGTGAACTTCAGCGGCGCGGTCACGCCGGGGAGGTTGTAGGCGGGCACCACGGCGCCGATGGCGGTGGGGATGTGCAGCAGCGCGGCGGGCGCGGCCTTCATGCTCTCGTCGCTCATGGGGTTGTCACTGCCCGCGAAGTCGACGGTGCGTTCGGTGATCTGCTTCTGCCCGGCGCCACTGCCGACGGACTGGTAGTTCACGCTGACGCCGGTGTCACCCTTGTACTCGGCGAACATCTTGCTGTAGAGGGGGAAGGGGAAGCTGGCCCCGGCGCCCGTCAGGCTGGACTGCGCGCTGGCGGTGGTCACGGCGAGGGCGGCGGCGAGGACGAAGATCTTCTTCATGGGCCGCAGTCTGCCCGGCGATTGTCAGCCCCACGTCACGCGGTTTCCGGGTGCCTCATACGGACTCCGATTGAAAGGTTTGCAAAATCTTTCAACCCGAGCGGATGCGAGAAGGAGCAAAGCGGGTTCCGGGCGTGGAGTTGGCAACCCGGTGCAGTTCCGGGTTGTCAACGAAACAGACGGAATCCGTGTCAACCATCTTCCGGGCCCCCCAGAAGGCGCCGGACACGCGTCTGCACAGTGTGGCAGCGCGTGTCCGGCACGTCAGGAATGCATCAGGCCCCGCCCGGGCTGGTCAGTACGGGCCGCCCTCCTCTGTTTTTTGCCGTCCAGCCAAATCACGGGCGGCGCGGGCGAGCAGGGTGGTGTCCACGCCCGCCGCGATGAACGTGCAGCCTGCCGCGCGGTACTGGTCGACCTGAGCCTCGGTGCAGAGGATGCCCGCCGCCTTCCCGGCCGCGCGGGTGCGGGTCACGGCATCCAGAATCGCGGCCTGCACGTCCGGATGCGCGGGGTTGCCCAGGTGGCCCAGGCTGGCGCTCAGGTCCGCCGGGCCGATGAACACGCCGTCCACACCCTCGACGGCCAGGATGTCGTCCAGCGCGGCGAGTCCGGCGGCACTCTCGACCTGCACCAGCAGGCACACCTGCTCGTCGGCGCGGTGCAGGTAGTCCGGCACGGCGTTCCAGCGGGACGCGCGGGCGATCGCGCTGCCCACGCCCCGCACGCCACGCGGCGGGTAGCGGGTCGCGGCGACCAGTTCGCGGGCCTGCGCGCCGCTCTCGACCATGGGGACCAGCAGGGTTTGCACGCCCAGGTCGAGGTACTGCTTGATCAGGTGCGTCTGCCCGACCGGGGGCCGCACGATGGGGGTCACCGGGTACGCCGCAAGGGCCTGAACCACCGCCAGGGTGCTGCGCACGTCGTTCGGGGCGTGCTCGCCGTCGATCAGCAGCCAGTCGAAGCCCGCCCCGGCGACGATCTCGGCGCTATACGGGTCGGCCAGCGCCAGCCAGAGGCCCAGCTGGAACTCCCCGCGCGCCAGGGCCGCCTTGAAGGGATTGTGCAGGTCCGGGGCGCTCACCGCGCGAACCTCAGGGTGACGCTGCCCAGCGGGCCGTAATCCGCGTGGAAGATGTCACCGGGCGCGGCGTCCACCGGGCGCACGAACGAACCGGCCAGCACCGTCTCCCCCGCCCGCAGCGTGACGCCGTGCGGCGCGAGGCGGTTTGCCAGCCACGCCACGCCCTCGGCCGGGTGGTTCAGCACGCCCGCCGCCACGCCGGTCTCCTCGATCACGCCGTTGCGGAACAGCAGCGCGCCCACCCAGCGCAGGTCCACGTCGGTGGGCCGCACGGGCCGCCCGCCCAGCACGATCCCGGCGTTCGCGGCGTTGTCGCTGATGGTGTCCGTCACTTTCCGGGTCGCGCCCGTCTCGCGGTCCACGCGTTCGATGCGCGCGTCGATGATCTCGGCGGCGGGCACCACCCAGCGCGTGGCGTCCAGCACGTCCATCACGGTCACGTTCGGCCCGCGCAGGTCCTTCCCGATGATGAACGCCAGTTCCACCTCCACGCGCGGCACGATGAAACGCCCCGACGGGATGGGCTGGAGTTCGCTGAGCACCATGTCGTCGAGCAGGGTGCCGTAGTCGGGTTCGTCGATGTTCACGGCCTGCTGCATGGCGCGCGACGTCAGGCCGATCTTGTGGCCGATCACCCGGCGGCCCTGAGTGAGCTTGTGGCTGACCCAGGCGTCCTGCACCCGATACGCGTCCGCGATCGTCAGGCCGGGGTACTGGCCGGACAGCTGCCGCATGGGCACGCGGGACTGCTCGGCGGCGTGCAGGCGGCGCGCGGCGTCCTGCACCTGCGCGTCACTGAGGCCGCTCATTTCCCCTCCGGTTGCGTGGTGCCATCACCATGCAACCCGAGCAGAGCGAGTAGGAGACAGACGGCTCCCGGGCGTGGAGTGGATAAGTCGGTGAAGTTCCGACTTGTCCACGAAACAGACGGGAGCCGTTTCACGCGCCCACCCTGCGGTAGCGGGCGTGAATGTTGTTGTGCTTGAACGTGCCCGCCTCGCTGAACTCCGCGATCTCCAGCGACAGGGCCAGGGTGCGGGAGTCGAAGTCGGCGGCGAAGTGGCTTTTCAGCACCTCGAACAGTGCCGCGCCCGTCTCGGCCTGCACGGCCTCGCTGCGCCCGGCGGCGATCTTCAGGGTCACGTGCACAAAGGCGTCATCGTGCGCCCCCTCGGCCACCACGTACTCCGTCAGGCGGTGCGCGCGGGCGCGGATGCCGCCCGGCGGGTACACATCCGGACGGGCCAGCAGCACCCCGTTCAGGGCACGCAGCAGCTCCGGCACGCGCGGCGCCGTCAGGTTATCGGTGTACTCGACGGTCAGGTGCGGCATCAGATGCGCTGCCCTTCCTGCGCGATCAGCGGCTCGGCGTCCTCCGACTCCCACCCCACGTCGTTCTCCAGGGCGCCCAGCCCGTCGATCTCCAGGCGCATCACGTCGCCCGGCTTCACGTGCGACACGCCCTTCGGTGTGCCGGTCAGGATCACGTCGCCCGCCTGCAGGGTCATGAAGCGGCTCATGAACTCGATCAGTTCCGGCCCACGCAGGATCATGTCGCGCGTGTTCCCCTCCTGGCGCAGCTCCCCGTTCACGAAGGCCCGCAGGCCCAGGTTGTACGGGTCCGGCACCTCGTCCGCCGACACGAGGTACGGCCCCAGCGGCCCGAAGGTATCCCAGCCCTTGGCGCGCATGGGCGGACGGTAGTAGTTGCTCACGTAATCCCGCACCACCAGATCGTTCGCGATGGTGTACCCACCGATGTAGTCTTCGGCGTCCTTCGCCTTCACGCGCCGCGCGTCCCGCCCGATCACGATGCCCAGTTCCACCTCATAGTGCATGAACTGCGCCCCACGCGGGTACTCCACCGTCCCGCCGTGCGGCAGCAGACTCGTGTTCGGCTTCAGGAACATCACCGGCTCCTCCGGCGTCTTGAAGCCCAGTTCCGCATTGTGATCGGCGTAATTCAGCGCCAGCGCGATCACCTTCCCGGGAGTCACCGGCAGCAGGAACTGCACCTCGTCCGGACGGTGCGCCTCACCGGCCGCGTCGATCAACATGCCATCCCGGAGCACGCCACGGTGCTGCCGGCCACGGGCCATAAAATTCGCAGTTTTCATTGGGAACCTCGATTGGGAACGGAGTCGCGGGCGGACCCCTCAGTCCGCTGCGCGGCCAGCTCCCCTCAAGGGGAGCCAGAACAGCGCAGGAGAGTTTTTTAGCCTCCCCTTCGAGGGGAGGTGCCCCCGTCAGGGGGCGGAGGGGTTCACTCAACTTAAATCACGTGGACGGGCAGGCCCTTGAGGTCGCTCTCGCGGGGCTGCACCCAGCCGCCCTCGTAGGCTTCGAGCAGGGAGCCCTCCTCGAACCAGCTTTTCGGGGTTTTGGCGCCCCAGAGGGTCTGGCGGCGGGGGTCGTCGAGGTGCCAGCGGATCGGTTCGAAGTCCGGGTCGACGGTCAGGTAGTCGCAGGTGTACAGCTCGATGCGGTGCCCGTCGGGGTCGCGGATGTACAGGAAGAAGGCGTTGCTGACGCCGTGGCGGCCGGGGCCGCGTTCGATGTGTTCGGGCATGCGCGCGCCGGCGAGGATGTCGCAGGTGCGGATGATGCTCTGCATATCGGGCATCCAGTACGCGAAGTGATGCAGCCTCGGCCCCATGCCGTTGGTCAGGGCGAGGTCGTGCACACTGCCGCGCCGCTGGATCCAGGCCGCCCAGATGCGCCCGTGGTCGTCCTCGGTGTACTCGCTGAGGCGGAAGCCGAGGTGATCCATGTACCAGCGCATCACGCCCTCCACGTCGGGCGTCATGACGTTGATGTGGTCGATGCGTTGCAGGCCCGCGCCGCGGTGCAGGTGGTAGTCCTGCAGCAGCCAGGGGTGCTTGACGGACTGCGCGTAGAACGCGACGGGCACGCCGTACGGGTCCTGGAAGCGCAGCAGGCGCGGCCGGTCGAGTTCGGTCTCCCAGCGCCAGGGGATGCCCTGCGTATCGAGGAACGCGGTCAGGGCGTCCAGGTCGGCGTCCGTGCCGACACGGTACGCGAGGTGTTTGACGCCCGCCTCGGGGGCGAGTTCGAGTTTCAGCGTCCACTCGCGGTCCTCGTTGGCGCGCAGGTACAGAGCACCCTCGGTCTCGTGCAGGACGTTCAGGCCCAGCAGGTCCACGTAGAAGTGCCGGGAGGCGGCGAGGTCCGTCACGTAGAAGATGCCGTGCGCGATGCGGATGGTGTTCGGCGTCTGCATGTCAGTCCGCCGCCACGGTTTTGGACTGGTTGGGTTGAGGCTGGTGGATGAACTCGCGGATGCGCTGCACGTACGGTTTCTTGTCGTACACCTCGTACAGGGCGCTGTGCATGCGGATGGGGTCGCCGAAGAAGTGCTTCTCGTACAGGTTCTGCCGCGCGCCGAAGCTGCTCAGGGTCAGGTCCCACGCCAGCCGGAAGAGTTTCAGCCGCTCCTCGGCGCTGGCGTTCGTGGCCTGCAGGTGCTTCTCGATGAACGCCCCCAGCGGTCCCTCGCGGTCGGCCTTGCCGGGCATCATGATGATCCCGGACGCGCCGAGGAGCTGAATGATCTCGTTCAGGCGCGGGTAGATCGCCGGGTAGTAGTTCCGCGCGGCGTCCAGCGGGCCGCGTGCGGGCGTCATGACGCCGTACGCGTTGAGCTGCGCGCCTTCCACGGCGGCCACCTCCAGCGCCTTCATGATCTCCAGGGTCACGATGATCTCGCTGACCTTGCTCTGCACGTGCTGGAACCCCCCGCTGCCGACGGTGTCCACGATGCTCTGCGCGAGACCCAGGAACGCCTCGGTCTTGCTGACCTTCTGGTTCACGACCTGGTACGCCATGTGCAGCACGGCGTCGGTCCTGGCGTAGGCCTGGTTGGCGAGGGTCATGTCGTACATCAGGAACACGCGTTCCCACGGCACGAGGACGTCGTCGAAGATCACGAACGCATCCTGCTCGTCGAAGCGGCTGGACAGCGGGTGGTCTTCCACGTCGCGGCCCAGGTCGAAGGGTTCGCGGCACTGGAAGTACAGGCCCGGCGTGTTCGTGGGCAGCCCGAAGCCGATGGCGTAGCGGCTGCGGTCGCCGTTCTCCCGGATGACGGTCGAGGGGAAGATCAGGATCTCATCGGCAATCGGGAGGGTGGCGAGCATCCGCGCGCCGCGCACGATCACACCATCTGAAGTTTCCTCGACGATGCCCATGGCGATGTACGGGTCGGGCAGTTCGGACGCCTGCTTGCCGCGGTTCACCTGCGGGTTCGTCAGGGCGTGCGTGAGGCACAGGTCGTGGTCGCGCACGTACTCGAAGTAGCGGCGCATGTTCTCGCTGAAGTTCCGGCCCGAGCCCGGCTCGCCGCTGGACTCGCACCCGTCGAAGTACGCGCTCGCCATCCCGGCGGCCATGACGTTCGTGTTCATGTAGTCCGGCGCGCGGCCCAGCGTGCCCAGCGAGTAGTTCGCGCGAATGCGGTGCGCCTCGCCGATCCGGCGCAGGTCCTCCCTGGTGCGGGGCACCATGAACGCGGTCGCGTGGCGCTCACCGCCCTCCTCGAAGGTCAGGACGTCACGGTAGCGCGCGTCGTGTTGCAGGTCGTACAGCCCGGCCAGGGAATGGGCGATGTTGCGCGTGGCGGGGTGGGTGGTGGCGTCCTCCACCCGCTGCCCGTCGATGTACAGGTTGGGCGGGTTGTGGCGCAGGCGGTCGAGGAACTGCTGTCCGGTACGGGCCATGTCGGTACTCCTTGGGGTATGGGGGGCGTGCGTTCAGGTGCCGGGCGCTTCGGTCAGTTCGCCCGCGTCCATGACGAGTTCACCGGCGTCCAGCCGGTCGGCGAGGGCGTGCAGGTACGCGGCCAGGGTGGGGTGCTGCGGGCCGCTGGGGCCGACCTCGTGGTCCATGTCGATGACCTGCCCGGCCCGGCCGGCGGGACCCGGAGTGGTGTCGATGGCCGCGCCGTTGCCCGCGCCGTCGGCGTCCAGGGGAATCCAGCCGTGCGCCCACCAGCCGCGCCGGATCTCGTCGCGGCCCTCCGAGGCGTCGTGGTCGGCGTTCCCGGCGAACACCCCTCTGCCCAGCAGGTCGCGCCACGTGTCCGCCTCGGACTGGATGCCCGCCGTGCCGAGCAGCGTGCCGGTCGGCCACCCGCCCTCCTGGCTGCCGTCGTGGCGCAGCAGGGACTCGCTCAGTTCGGCGGGCAGCGCGAATCCCAGGAACCCTTCGAGCGCGGTGATCTGTTCCGGGGTCGCGCCGGGAAGGAGTCGGTCGGCGGCGTCCTGCGCGGCGTACCACGCCTCGATGCGCTCCCAGGCGCGCGCGAGCTCGCTCACGACTCCCCCGGTCCCGGCATCCCGAGCTGCTGGGCGCGGTGCCCGTTCAGGTTGATGGCGACGTTCTTCGTCTCCATGTAGAAGTCGAACGAGTAGTCGCCGCCGTCACGGCCGATGCCGCTGGCCTTCATGCCGCCGAACGGGGTGGGCAGGTGGCGGACGTTCTCGCTGTTCACCCAGATCATGCCGCTGTCCAGGCCGTGCGCGAAGGTGTGCGCGCGGGTCAGGTCGTTCGTCCACAGGTACGCCGCGAGGCCGTACGGCACGTCGTTCGCGAGGCGCAGGGCGTCCCCGTCCGTATCGAACGGGATGACGGTCAGGACCGGGCCGAAGATCTCCTCCTGCGCGATGCGCATGTCGTTGCGCGCGTCGGTGAGGAGGGTGGGGCGCACGTAGTTCCCGGTCTCCCCGATCCGCTCGCCGCCGACCTTGATGGTCGCGCCGTCCGCGCGGGCCGCGTCGAAGTACGAGCAGACCTTCTCGAACTGCCGGGGGTGGATCAGCGGGCCGACCTCGGTGGCGGGGTCGAGGGGATCGCCGACGCGGATGTTCGCCACGCGCGCCGCGAGCTGCTCGACGAAGGCGTCGTGCACGCCGCGCTGGACGAGCAGGCGGCTGGAACTGGTGCAGCGCTGACCGTTCAGGGAGTAGATCATGAAGATCGCGGCGTCCAGCGCGCGGCTCAGGTCGGCGTCGTCGAACACCACGACCGGGTTCTTCCCGCCCAGTTCGAGGTGCACGCGTTTGAGGGTGTCCGCGCCCTGTTTCTGGATCAGGCTGCCGGTGCGGCTCTCCCCGATGAACGCGATGGCTCTGATCAGGGGGTGCTCGGTCAGGGCCTTCCCGGCGCTCTCGCCGAAACCGTGCACGAGGTTCACCACCCCGGCAGGAATGCCCGCCTCGTGTATGATCTCCGCGAGGATCGTGGCGGTCACGGGGCTCCACTCGGCGGGCTTGTGCACGACCGTGCACCCGGCGGCCAGCGCGGGCGCGATCTTCCAGGAACTCAGCATGAACGGCGTGTTCCAGGGGGTAATCACGCCGACCGGCCCGATGGGCTGGCGGACGGTGTAGTTCAGGAAGCCGTCGGTGGGCAGGCTCAGGCCGTCCTGCGCGCCCTCGGCGCGGTCCGCGAAGAAGCGGAAGTTCTCGGCGGCGCGCACGGCGGCACTCTTCATGAAGCGGATGGGCTGCCCGGTGTCGGTGCTCTCGGCGACGGCGATGTCGTGCGCGCGAGCCTCGATCAGGTCGGCCACGCGGTACAGCAGCGCGCGGCGCTTCTTGCCGCTCAGGGCTTTCCAGGCGGGGAAGGCGGCGTGCGCGGCCTGCGCGGCGCGGTCGATGTCACGGGCGTCGCCGCTGGCCGCGCGGCCGAGCACGCGGTTGTCGGCGGGCGCGTGGAACTCGAAGGTGTCGCCGGACTGCGCGGGCACCCACTGCCCGCCGATGAAGTGGGGCAGGGGTGCGCGCAGCCGCTCGTGCAGGGCGTCCACGGGGGACGGAGTCGTGACGGTCATGAACCCTCCAGGGAAAGGCGCGACGGTGTGCGCCCGGAACGCGAATGGAACTGTCGTGAAGTGAGCTTCCCCGTAGCGTAGGCCCGCGCGCGGCGGCGGCTCAACGGCAGGGCGCACAGAAACCACAAGGTCTTTTGTATGATTCGACAATGCATGGGCCGGGAGGAACCGGGTGAGCGTGACGCTCGCCGCGCTGCGCGTGGCGCTGGGCCTCTCCGCGACCCCCGACCTCGACCCCCTGCCGGACGCGGAGGCGGCCGTGCGGGCCTTACCCGGCGCTCCGGCGGCGGACGTGCGCGCCGCGTTCGCGCGCCTCCAGGCAGCCGCGCTCCGCCCGCACCTGCCGGGCCTGCGGGCGCTGCTGGACGGCGCGCAGCGCGCCCTGAACCACCCGCAGCCGGAGGCGGCGCTGGCGCGCTGGCTGGCCGGCGTCACAGGAGGCGAGGTGACGGTGCGGGCCAGCTGGGGCGACGTGGTGGCGCACGCCGGGCGCGTTCCGGAGGAGGCAGCGGGGGCGGCGGTGCTCACCGAGGTCCCGCTGGCCTTCGAGCGCCGGCCGGTGGGCACCCTCCAGCTGCGCGCCGCGCCCGGCTGGGCGGATCTGGCCGCGCTGATCGCTGATCTGCTGCGCCTCGCGCGGCTGCAGGCGGCGGCGGCGGGCGCGGCGCGGCGGCGGGTGGGCGAGCGGCAATTCGAGGCGCTGCTCGCGGGGGACGCGGCGCACCTGCCGCCCGGCGAGGGCTTCACGGTGGCCGCGCTGCGCCTGGACGGCCCGCCGCCCCGCTCGGCCCGCGCGCGCGAGGCCCGCACGGCGCAGCTGGACGTGCTGTGCAGCGTCGGCGAGGGCTTCTTCTACCGCCGGGGCGTGACCTGCCTGACCGCCGTGCGCGCCCAGGACGACGGGGACGTGGCCGCGTGGCTGTGGCCCGGGCTGGACAGCGGCCTCCCGCAGGGCCTGCACGA
Organism: Deinococcus grandis; assembly: GCF_001485435.1. Lineage (NCBI taxonomy): Bacteria > Thermotogati > Deinococcota > Deinococci > Deinococcales > Deinococcaceae > Deinococcus > Deinococcus grandis. Next base: position 51,506 of record NZ_BCMS01000002.1, read on the forward strand.
CGCGCTGCTGAACGCCACCCGGTCCGCTTTCCGCCTGGGCGTGAGCCGCCCGCACGCCGACGCCGGCGCAGTCGGGACGGCGCTGCGGGAGGCCACCCAGGCCCTGACCGCAGCCCCGCTGCGCGGCGCGGCCACCTTCGCGCAGCCCGACCCGCTGCAACCGCTGCTCGACAGCCCGGAGCGGGCCGCGCACGCTGCCGAGTGGCAGGCCCGGCTGCGCGCCGGTGACCCCGACGGCAAGCTGGCCGCCACCCTGCGCGCCTACCTGGGCCACGTCGGCCCGCTGGGGACCCTGGCGCAGGAGCTGAACCTGCACCTGAACACCCTGCGCTACCGCCTGCGCCGCGCCGAGGAGCTGCTGGGGGGAGGGCTGAACGACCCGGCGTTCGTCGCGCGGGTGTACCTCGCGTTCGGACCGTGAGCCGAGTGTCGGGTCCCGGGGACACTCACGCAGATCATCGCGGGGGTTGCCAACTCCGTTGAGGAGCGTGTCGGTGGTCCCAGAGTGAGCTGAACACCCCCGTAAAGACGCCCAGCAGGCATTGCCTTCCAGATGGACAGTGGCCCTCGACATGGGCGGAGGCGCACATGAAGCAGGGAAGCCCCTCACAGGGAACTGGGCAGAGGCCTAACAGGCGACTCCGGATGACGTGGAATCACCCGGAGCCCCTCGTCAGGCGGCGCTCAGCGGCAGCGGATGTCCTGACCGAAGTACGACTTGCTGATCTTGGCGTACGTGCCGTTGCCCTGCACGGTCTTCAGGGCGCCGTTCACGGCCTTCAGCAGGCTACTGTTTCCCTTGGCGACGGCCATGCCGAGCTTCTCCTGGAACAGCAGGTCACCCTGCTGCAGCTTGCCTTTGGCGGTCTTGAGCGCTTCGAGGCTGTAGAAGCGTTCGTTCACCATGGCGTCCACGCGGCCCGCACGCAGGGCCTGCAGGGCGTCGGCGTTGTTCGGGAAGGTGCGGACGTTCTTCGTGCCGACCACCTTGGCGATCTGACCGACGTAGGTGGTGCCGACCTGCGTGGCGACCGTCGTGCCCTTGAGCTGCGCGGCCGTTTTCGGGCCGCCGGGGCGGCTGACGATCACGCCGCCGCTGCAGTAGTGGGGCGTGCTGAAATCCACGGCCTTCTGGCGTTCGGGCGTGATGCCGTGCGAGGAGATCACGAGATCGAAACGGTCGCCGTTCAGGCTGATCAGCAGGTTGTCGAACGGCTGGCTGCTCCATTCGGCGCGCACGCCGAGCTGCGAGGCCACGGCGTTGCCGAGGTCGTACTCGAAGCCGCGCATGCTCAGGCCCTCGAAGTACGTGAAGGGTTTGAATTCGGCGTTCGTGCCGATGCGGATCACGCCCGCCTTCTTGATCTCGGCGAGGGTGCGGGCCTGGGCGCTGCCCAGCAGGGCGGCGCCGATCATCACGGGAAGCAGTCGGTTCATGGGGTCCTCCGCCGGAGCCGGTGTGGGCGCGGCGTCCGGGTGACATGCAGGGAATGGGCGGGGCGTCGCGTCCACGGCGCGGCCGGGACGCGAAGGGGGGATGATAGCTCACGGGCTGCGCGCGTGGCAGGGGACGAAAGGCTCACCGGGCCGTCACCCGATCAGGCCAGAGGGGATTCAGGTGGTGCCACGTCGTTCGGGGTTGCCCGGTGGCCCCCTCGCCCTTCCGCCCTGTCGCTCCACTGCTGCGCGGCTCCGCGTGCCTCAGAAGGCAAGCGGGGACGACGGAACGTGGACAACACGTCAATTCCATCCCGTATCCGGCGTGTCCCGCGCAACACTGTGGCGCCCCGGGTCAGGGGAGTGGACCGGGGAGGTGCCCAGCGGGTAGGGTGGCGGGGGGGCCAGTCAGTGCAGCGCAGTGGAATTGGTGAAGTCTGACAGCGGTTTCCAGTTCCATTGAAGGGCCAAGGTAGGACCACAGGACAGCGTGGAGTTGAATCATGCGGCTTGAACACATGGTTCGATCCGACGGCGGAGCAATTCCGCGACCGTCCAGGCGTGATCCGTCACACCTGCGGCCATCCCCGGCGTTCGATCCACCCACCGACCATTCACCTGCACCCGAAGTGACCGATGTGGACGAATGAGGTTGTACGCCGCCAACACCAGGAAGAAGTGACGTTCCAGTCGCTCGCCGTCGCTCCCGGCATGCCGGGAGCGACGGACCAGGGCCGGCAACCACGTCCGGAGGGTCGCATCCAACCGTTCCACGAAGGCGGTGTTCACGGTACCCGGCCGACCTTGCGATGCTTCGATCAGGTGCAGCGCCTCGAAGAGGTCACCGAACGCGATACGTCGCTCGATTCGGTCACGGGAGGTTCGTTTCACGACCTGCACGATGTGCAACTCCGCCCAGGGCACCAACGCTGGGCGCCCACGGCGCCCAGGGTGCCGCGGCGTCCGGAACATCCTGAGCACCTGTGTTTTCCACGCGCCGTATCCATCTGTTGCCCACAGCACCGGCGATTGAAGCTGTGCAGCGCAGTGCACCTGATTCACGACCTCGGCGATCAGGGCGTGCGTTCGCTCAGCAGCCAACGCACCCCACAGGAGCAGTCGTGAGGAGACACAGACGGCCGTTGCCAGCTGAACTGGATAGAGTTTGGTGGAGGGTAAGTTCAGTGTGATCCACACTGGAGGACAGAATGTCCGTACCCAAGCAGCAATTCACCGCTGAGTTCAAACAAGAAGCCGTCCGGTTGGTTCGCACGACCGGAAAGAGTTGCGCCCAGATTGCCCGCGATCTCGGCGTTCCCCCTCACTACGTCGTCCGGTGGAAGCAGCAGCAGGACACCCAGACGGCCTCCGGCCGCCCAGCCTTCACCGGGCGGGGAATCCCCGCCCTTTCACCACAGGAGGCTCGCCTTAAGGAACTGGAGCGGGAGCTGGAAATTGCACGACAGGAACGGGATATCCTGAAAAAAGCGCTGGCCTGTCTTGGCCAGAACAGCACCCGTATGGGGCTTGGCCGCTTCTTCGCCAAGCAACCCTGATCTTCAGGTTCATCGAGCGGCACCACGACGAGTTTCCAGTCGAGCTGATGTGCCGGATTCTGGACGTGAGCATCAGCGGGTACTACGCTGCGCGGGGAAGGCCGGAGAGCAAGAGGATCTCAAAAGACCGCGTGCTGATCGAGAAAATCAGGACCAGCTTCGAGGAAAGCCGGGGAACATACGGGGCGCTGCGCATCCAAGCCGACCTGAAGGCACAGGGAGAGCAGGTCAGTCGTCAGCGGATCAGGCGGCTCATGCGACAAGCACAGCTTGTCGCGCGTGGAAAGCGGAAGTTCCGGACGACGACGAAGGCGAAATCTTCGCGCCCAGTCGCAGAAAACATTCTTGATCGGGTGTTCACTGCGGACGGCCCGAATCAGAAGTGGGTCACGGACATCACGTATGTCCCCACCCGTGAAGGCTGGTTGTACCTGGCGACGGTCATGGACCTGTACTCGAGGAAAATTGTCGGCTGGGCGCTGAATGAGCGACTTCAGACGCCGCTGGTCACAGCGGCGTTGGAGATGGCGGTGGCTCGTCGGAACCCACCAGGCGGACTCCTGCATCATTCGGATCGAGGGAGCCAGTATACGAGCGATGTGTACCAGCAGGCGCTGGACAGATTGCAGGCCGTTCAGAGTATGAGCGAGGCAGGAGAATGCTGGGATAACGCTGTCCAGGAAAGCTTTTTTGCGACATTGAAGACGGAGATGGGGCTTGGCGAAGCGCAGTGGGACCGTGCCCAGACACGGACAGAGGTGTTCGAGTGGATTGAAGTGTTCTATAACCGTCGCCGTCGTCACTCGTCGTTGGGGTATCAGTCACCGACGGCCTTCGAGGAGCAGGCTTACATCCTGAACTGAGGCTCCACCAAACCCTTGACAGATCAAGCCACCGCACGCCCCGTTGGGTCCGACACCAGAGTTCGTCCGCCTGCACCTGCCCGAGATGCAACTGGCCCTGACAGACGAGGTGCTCGTGAACACGCTGCGCGTGTTCACCGGCTGTCCTCACCCAGTCGGCCAGTGTGCGCTCGTCGATCTTGAAGGCCATGACCACTGCTGGGATGGGGCAACCGAAGGTGAGGAGGGTCAGGACCAGTTGGACGATGTTCGGATCGGTCTTGAGTCGATAGAGCGGTGTGCCGTGCGTCGCGGTGAACGTCGTGTGGCAGCGATGACAGCGGTATCGAGCGTCGCGACGGGAATGAACGCCCACTCTGGTGGGCGACGGGCAATACGGGCATCGGGGCGTATCATCAGTGCGTCGGGAAGAGGGAGTTGGCTGCAGACCACTCCATCTTCCCGATCTCGTTGCTCATCACTCCACGCTGTCCTGTGGTTCTACCAGGGCCAACACCACGCCCTTCAATTCCACTTCCGACCGCTGGTGTTGTCAGGTGCTCGCTCCGCTCGTTCAGGAGTATTGAAGACCTGTTGCGCAGTAGCTGAAGGGTCGGCAGGGAGTCGGTCCACGACTCCCTGCTGAGCTGTCCCTGTGCTCAGGGCGTGCAGAGGTGGTGGCGGCGTTGCCAACGGAGATTGACGAGCCCAGCGACACACCCCCACATCACGCCGTGCTGTGAGGTCTGATTCCTGAAAAACTCCTTGCAGACGCGAAATTTCTTGATGCGGCCGATGGCATTCTCAGCGCTGATCCGCACCTTGGAGATCAGCCGATTCAGCTCACGTTGCTCCTTGCTCAACTCGCCGTTCTTCGGTCGTTTGGCGGGCACGATGGTTTCCCAGTCCGGATAGACCTTCTCCATTCCGGTATAGCCCCGGTCTCCCCACACCCGGACGTGCCTGGGCAGTCGGTTCATCAGTCGGGAACGTCGCAGCACCTTCATGTCGTGGGTGCGACCGCTGGCGGTCGCACTGAGGTGCACGATCTGTCCTTCGGGCGTCACCGCCACCTGAGTTTTCAGGGTGTGGGTCCTTTTCTTGACGCTGTAAAAGCGCTTCTTGTCCTTGGGCCGCCCGACCGCCTTCTTGCCGGGGTTCTCCCCCTTCTTCACTTTCGGCTGCCCGCGAGGTTGCTCAGTCCCATCCACGATCACGTCGGTCAGTTCGGGGAAGATATCCAGAAACTCCTCCAGCGAGCGTATTTTCCTCGGGTTCCTGCTCACCCCTCCAGGAGCGTTATCCGGCTCGGCCTGGAGCGTCCGGGGACGGAGGGGAGCAGGCAACGCCTGCTCCAGGACCGGCAGCAGGGCGTGGATGTTCCGGCAGATGTTCGCCGCGTCCAGATTGAACAGGATGCCCAGAACATGCATGGTGAAGGACTGTCGCAGATAGAGCAGCGTCACCAGCAGCCGCTGGCTGAGGTCGAGCTTGAAGGTGTTGCCCGCTCCGATGCGCCGGACCCGTCCGGCGCGGGCAAGGGAGCGGTGATGACTCCGTTCCCACAAGGGCTCCAGTTCAATCAGCAGCTGGTCGAACTCGGCAGGACTCAACCCCACCAGCCGTTCAAAGGACCGCCCCCTGGATTTCAGCTTCTCAAGCCGCAACACCCTTGAACCTACCTGCTCCGACCTCTACTGCGCAACAGGTCTTGAATTCTGCTTTGACTGTTCGGTCAGCGGACTGGGCGTGAGGACCTGCCGTTCGAAGTCCGCGGCGGGGAGGGGGCGGGCGAGCAGATAGCCCTGGAGGTAAAGTGCGTCTGAAAAACGTGCTGGCGCAGGTTTTCCCAAAGGCGTCGTGCGCGCACGGTAGAGGTCGGAGGTGGGGTACCCATGACCCGAGCTGCGTATCCAAACGATCTGACCGATGCCGAGTGGAGCGTACTTTTTCCCCTTCTGCCTCAAACGTCATCCGTTGGTCGTCCACGGAAGTGGTCACTGCGAGAGATCCTGGACGGGATCTTCTCCGTCCTGCGGGGCGGAATCGCTTGGCGGGCGACGCCACACGACCTCCCTCCAGGGCAGACGATCTACCACGATCACCGTCTGTGGCGAATTCATGGTGTCTGGCAAGCACTCCACACCACCCTGCGAGAGCTCGTCCGTCAGCATGAGGGTCGCCCAGCGACCCCCAGCGCCGCGATCATCGACAGCCGATCGGTGAAAACGACCGAAGCCGGTGGACCCCGCGGCTACGACGGTGGAAAGAAAGTCGATGGCCGTAAGCGTCACCTGCTCGTCGACACCCTGGGACTCGTCATGGCGATCAAAGTCCATGAGGCCGATATCCAGGACCGCACCGGTGCGGTCCTCCTGCTGCGCGACCTGCCCAATGTGTTCCCACGCATGGAGCACGTGTGGGCGGATGCGGGGTACACCGGTAAGCTGGCGAGCGACATCAAGACCCATCTGGGTTGGACGATGGAGATCGTCACACATCCTTGGTCCGGGTGGCAGGGGACCTGGGCACCAAAGGACGCACCTCCACGCGTCGTGGAGGTGCCAAAAGGGTTTGTGGTGCTGAAGCGGCGTTGGGTGGTGGAGCGAACCTTCGCCTGGTTGGGGAAGTCGCGGCGGATGGCCAAGGACTACGAAGCGCTGATCGAAACCGCCGAGAACTTGGTCTACGAAGTCATGATTCGGTTGATGGTGCGTCGCCTGGCAAAAGATACACCCTGACGGTTTTCAGACGCACTTTAATGACGAGCGTATCCACGCTGACAGGTCGGCGCTCGCCCGCAGCGGGCCGCCGGTCATCCGGTCTGCCCGGCCCGCTCCGGACTGAGGCGCACGCTCCCCCCGGCCCGCTTGGCGAGGTACATCGCGCGGTCCGCGAGGTGCAGCAGCGCGTCCACGGACCGCGCGTGCAGCGGCGCGACCGCCACCCCCAGACTGAACCGCACCTGCACCTCCGCCGCGCCCACCCGGAACGGCCGCTCGAGCACCTGCCGCAGGCGGCGGCGCAGGTCCAGCTCCAGGCTGTCGGTGTCGGGCCAGTCGGGGAGCAGCAGCGTGAACTCGTCGCCGCCCACCCGCGCCACGAGGTCCGACGCGCGGAACGCCAGGCGCAGGCGCCGCGCGACCTCGATCAGCAGTTCGTCACCACCCGCGTGCCCGTACGTGTCGTTCACCCGCTTGAAGCCGTCCAGGTCCAGCACCCCCACCGCCAGCAGCGACCCGCCCCGCTCGGCGCCGTTCAGTGCCCGCGCGAGCTGGTCCATGAACACCGAACGGTTCGGCAGGCCCGTCAGCGCGTCCTGCCACGCCTGCATCTGCAGCCGCGACTGATCCCGCGCCTGCATGAGCAGCAGCGTGACCAGCCCCACGACGTCGTCCAGCTGCGCCGGGACGGACTCGTCGCCCGGCGCGTCCACCAGCAGCGCCCCCAGCAGTTCCTGACCGTCGTCCGGCGCCACGAGCGGCAGGGCCCAGCAGCCGCCCCGGTCGTCCGGCACGAACGCGCGGCGCGCGCCGCGCCCGGTCACGTGCGGATACGTGGCCGTACTCACGCCCAGCGCGGACAGGTGCGGCCACGTCAGGAGCACCTGCCCGGCCAGGACCCGGCCCGTCACGCCCGGCAGGGTCGCGCCGATCAGGTCCTGCACGCCGCGCAGCACCTCCGCCAGGGGCCGCGACTCCACGAACCGCTGCAGCACCTCGTGCCGCGCCTGATCGAGCCGCGCGCGCGCCCCCTCGCCCGTCACGTCGCGGACCGTCACCGTGAACCCGTCCGCGCCGGGCGCGCACTCCAGGTCCAGTGCCCGGGGCGCGCGCTGCACCGACACCCGCTGGGTGACGCCCAGGTGCAGCGTGCGGTCCAGCAGCGCCAGCAGGTCCGCGGCGCCCTGCGTCAGGGGGCCCGCCTCGATGCCCAGCAGGCGCGATGCCGCCGGGTTCAGGTACTCCACCAGCCACTGCTGCCACTGCTGCCGGTCGTGCCGTGCGAACACCATGCCGTGCGCGGTGCTTTCCAGCACGGCCTGCATGCGCCGCCGCTCCAGGTTCACCTGCTCGCGCAGCGCGTGCTCGCGCAGGCTCTCGGTGATGTGCGCGTGCAGGATCTCCGGGCTGAGCTCACCCTTGTTCAGCAGGCGGGTCGCGCCGGCCTGCAGCACCCCGGCCGCCTCGGCGTGCTCGGCCGAACCCGTGATCACCAGCACCGGCACCCCGGGGCGGAACTGCTCCAGGAATTCCTGACCGGTCATGTCCGGCAGGTGAAAGTCCAGCAGCACGCAGTCGGGTTGCAGTTCACGCAGCATCCGCGCGCCCAGGTCACCCACCTCGACGTGATGACAGCGGATCCCGGCGTCCACCCGGGCCAGCAGCTGCTGGTAGTGCCAGGCGTCCTCCGGGCAGTCCTCCACGATCAGCAGGTTCAGACCCGCGGCGGGTCCGGACCTCGGTGCAGAGGCTGACGTCAGTGACATGACCCATGCTACTGACCGGCAGGTCGGCTCCGTACCACACATGCCCCACCCCCAGGGAGCCGCCGCCGCAGAGATGAGCCTGGCAGCGTCCTGGAGGTCGGAAACCCACCAGCAGACAGACTTGAGCGTTCGTTCATGGAACCCCGGGACATGACATCGCACGCCCCGGGGCAACGTTCACGCCTCCGATCCGCCCCCCGTGACCGCCGCGACCACCACCCGGGCGGCGCGCGTCACCTCCGGCACGCTCAGCCCACCGAACCCCAGCAGCACCCCATGCCGGTCGGGCCGACCCGCGTACAGATCGTCCACGGGCGTGACCAGCACCCCACGCGCCGCGCACGCCGCGACCACGCCCGGCACGTCCAGCCGCGCGTCCAGTTCCAGGAGTGCGTGCAGTCCGGCCTCCAGGCCCAGCAGGCGCGCGTGCGGGGACAGGGGTGCCAGGATCTCGCCCAGCGCCGCGCGGCGCCGCGCGTACTCGCGCCGCATCCGCCGGATGTGCGCCTCCAGGTGCCCGCCCGCGATCAGGTACGCCAGCGCCCGCTGCACCGGCCAGGACGTGTGCGCGTCCGCGCGGGTCTTCAGCGCCAGCAGCCGCTCCCGCAGCGCCGCGGGTGCCACGACGTACCCCACGCGCACCGACGGGCTGAGCACCTTGCTGAACGTGCCCAGGTACGCCACCCGGCCCGCCCGGTCCAGGGACGCCAGCGCGGGCAGCGGCGCCGCCCCGTAGCGGTACTCGCTGTCGTAATCGTCCTCCAGGATCAGCGCGTCCGCCTGCGCCGCCCAGTCCAGCAGCGCTAGGCGGCGCGGCAGGGACAGCCGCACGCCCAGCGGAAACTGGTGGCTGGGCGTCGTGTACGCCAGCAGCGGCGCGTCCGCCCCGACCGGCAGCGCCGACACGAGCAGCCCGTCCTCGTCCACAGGGACGGGCAGCAGCCGCGCGCCCCGCTCCGTGAAGATCTGCCGCGCCAGCCGGTACCCCGGGTCCTCGATGGCGACCGCGTCCCCGGGGGTCAGGACCGCCTGCGTGATCAGGTCCACGCCCTGCACGGCGCCCGACGTGATCAGCACATCCTGCGGGCCGCACACCAGCCCCCGCGCGCGGCGCAGGTACGCGGCGACCTCCGCGCGCAGCAGCGCGTCCCCCGCCGGGTCCGCGTAGTCGTCCGGCAGGTCGTCCAGCGCCGCCGCGCGCCACACCCGCCGCCACGCCTGCGTGTTCAGGAACGACGTGTCCGTCTGCCCCACCCGGAACGCCAGCGTGCCCGGCGGGGTGGGCGGCTCGACCAGCGCCGCCGGGACGTCGCGGCGCAACCAGCGGGCCGCCGCGACCGGCGCGGCCGTCACCCCGCCCGGCTCGGGCGGCAGGTCAGAGGCGACGAACGTCCCGGACCGGTCGCGGCCCACGAGGTACCCCTCGGCGAGCAGCGCATCGAAGGCGTCGAACACCACGCCCCGCCCGACGTCCAGCGCGCCCGCCAGCGCCCGCGTGGACGGCATCCGCTGCCCCGGCGCGAGCACCCCCGCGCGGACCGCGCCGCGCAGCTGCCGCGCCAGCTGCCGCGCCAGCCCGCCCGCCGCGCGGTCCAGGGTCACGGGCAGGTTCACGGGCGGGGCAGGCGAACGCGGCATGGAGGGTCATGCTCGCGCGGCCCGCCCCGCCCGGTCAATGGGTACAGTCAGAAGGGATGGTCAGCGGTTCTGGATCAGCGGTTCTGGGGGAAGCCGAGGTCCACGCGGCTGGTCGCCGGGTCGGGCCAGCGGGACGTGACGACCTTCGTGCGAGTGTAGAACTTGATGCCGTCCGGGCCGTACATGTGCGTGTCGCCGAACAGGCTGGCCTTCCAGCCGCCGAAGGAGTAGTAGGCGACCGGGACGGGAATCGGCACGTTGATACCGACCATGCCGACCTGACAGTCGAACTGGAACTGCCGGGCGGCGCCGCCGTCGCGCGTGAAGATCGCGGTGCCGTTCCCGAACTCGTTGTCGTTGATGAGCTTCAGGCCCGCCTCGTAGGTGGGCACGCGCACCACGCACAGGACCGGCCCGAAGATCTCGTCGCGGTAGGCGTCCATGTCGGGCGTGACGTGATCGAGCAGCGACACGCCCAGGAAGAACCCATTCCCGTCGAACGTCTGCGCCCGGCCGTCCACGACGACCGTCGCGCCCTGGTCGGCGGCGCTGCCGATGTACCCGGCGACCCGGTCGCGGTGCTCGCGGCTGATCAGCGGCCCCATCTCGTTCGCGGCGTCACTGCCGGGGCCGACCTTCAGGGCAGGCAGGCGCGAGGCGATGGCGTCCACCAGCCCGTCCGCCACGTCCCCGACGGCCAGCACCACGCTGATCGCCATGCAGCGCTCCCCGGCGGACCCGTACGCGGCGCTGACGGCGGCGTCGGCGGCCATGTTCACGTCCGCGTCCGGCAGGACCAGCATGTGGTTCTTCGCGCCGCCCAGCGCCTGCACGCGCTTGCCGTGCTCGGTGCCCTTCTGGTAGATGTACCGGGCAATCGGGGTGGACCCGACGAAACTGACCGCTGCGATGTCCGGGTGCTCCAGCAGCGCGTCCACCGCCTCCTTATCGCCGTGCAGGACCGTGAACACGCCGTCCGGGAGGCCCGCCTGCTGCAGCAGGTCCGCGATGAACAGGCTCGCCGAGGGGTCCTTCTCGCTGGGTTTCAGGATGAAGGCGTTCCCGCAGGCCAGCGCGTTCGCGATCATCCACAGCGGCACCATCGCCGGGAAGTTGAACGGCGTGATGCCCGCCACCACGCCCAGCGGCTGCTGGATGGAGTACACGTCCACGCCGGTACTCGCGCCCTCCGAGTACCCGCCCTTCAGGAGATTCGGAATGCCGCACGCGAAGTCCACGTTCTCGATGCCGCGCGCGATCTCGCCCAGCGCGTCCGCGTGCACCTTCCCGTGCTCACGGGTCAGGATGCGGGCCAGGTCGTCCCGGCGGGCGTCCAGCAGCGCCCGGAATCGGAACATGATCTCAGCCCGTCGGCTCAGCGGCACCGTACGCCACGACCGCGCCGTCTGCGCGGCCGCCGCGACCGCCGCGTCCACCTCGGCGCGGCTGGCGAGGTCCACGAGCCCTTGCACCTCCCCGGTCGCCGGGTTGAACACCTTCGCAGTGCGGCCCGACGTGCCGGGCGTCAACTTGCCCCCCAGCCAGTGGTTGATGGGAGCGGGCTTGGTCATCGTGTTCGTCATTGGGAATACCTCGGGGTGTGGGTTGTGGGAAACAGCCGGAGGGCGGTTCAGAGCTCACCGCCCCTCATCAGTCGGCGGCGACGGGTGAACCGATCATCTCGTCCACCAGGGCGAGGGCTTCCTCGTACGCGGCGAGGCCCTCGTCGAGTTCCTCGCGGGTGACGACGAGGGGCGGGCAGACCCACAGGAAGTTGAAGCGGCTGTACGCGTACACGTGCCTGCTTTTCAGGTGCGCGGCGAGGCGGCCCATCTCCGGCGAGGTGCCGTTGAACGGCGCCAGCGGCTCCTTGGTGGCCTTGTCCCGCACGAGTTCGAGGACGCTGAACAGGCCCTTGTAACGCACGTCGCCCACGCAGGCGTACCGCGCCTTCATGGCTTCCAGGCACTGCCCGAGGTACTCGCCCAGCTCGCGGGTGTGCTCGAACAGCCCCTCGTCCTCGTAGACCTTCAGGTTGGCGACGGCGGCGGCCAGCGAGACCGGATGCCCGCTGTAGGTCAGGCCTCCCGCCAGGAAGTGCGTCTCGAAGTACTCGGCGATGGCGTCACTGACGACCACCGCGCCCAGCGGCATGTACCCGCTGGTCAGGCCCTTGGCGCAGGTGACGATGTCGGGCTTGATGCCGTAATGCTGCGTGGCGAGCCACGTGCCGGTGCGGCCGAAGCCGCTCATGACCTCGTCGTCGATCAGGAGAATGCCGTACCGGTCGCACAGGGCGCGCAGTTTCGGGTAGTAGTCGTCCGGCGGGACGAGCAGACCGTTGCTGCCGGTGATGCCCTCGACCATGATCGCGGCGATGGTGTGCGGCCCTTCCATCTGGATGATCTCCTCGATGTGCGACACGCACTCGCGCCCGCAACTGTCCGGCGTCTTCCCGAACGGGCAGCGGTAGCAGTACGGGTCGAAGGCGCGCACGATGCCGGGCACGCCGGGTTCGACCGGCCAGCGCCGGGGGTCGCCGCTGGCGGTCATGCTGCCCATCGTCGCCCCGTGGTAGGAACGGTAGCGGGTGATGATCTTGTCGCGGCCGGTGTACAGGCGGGCCATCTTCATGGCGTTCTCGTTCGCCTCGCTGCCGCCCAGCGTGAAGAAGCTCTTGCCCAGGCCCGTGACCTCACGCAGTTTCTGCCCCAGTTGCGCGCGGACGTCCGTGGCGAAGCTCGGCCCGGCGAAGCACATGGTGTCCACCTGCGCCTTGATGGCGTCCAGCACGGCCGGATGCTGGTGCCCGACGTTGATGTTGATCAGCTGACTGGAGAAGTCCAGCCACGCGTTCCCGTCGCCGTCGAAGAAGTGGCTGCCCTTCCCGCCGGTCATGTGGATGGGGTTCGTCTGGGTCTGCACGCTCCACGAGAACAGGGTGTGGTCACGGTTCGCCTGGATGATGTCGTGCGTGTCGGGATGCGGGTCGGGCATGTGGGGCAACCTCCAGAATGACAGGGCGAACCCGGCAGTGTGCAGGGCGCAGACTTCAGAAAGAAGAGCGGAAACCGAATGTTACCCGAAGTGTAGTTTTATGCGTGCCAGCGCGGCAAGAGACAGTCTGTCCAGTCGCCCGCCTACGTCCGCTCGGCGGCGCTGAGCGCCTCGCCCGCCTCGCTGCGCGTCAGTTCCAGCGCCAGATGCAGACCCAGCTGCCGCCGGGGTTCGTCCAGGTCAGGCAGCATGGCGCGCAGCTGCTCCAGGCGGTAGTACACCGTCTGCCGCCGCACGCCCAGCCGCCGGGCGGTTTCGGCCATGTTGAAGTTCGTGGTCAACAGGGCGTCCAGCGTGCCCAGCAGCGTCGAGCGGGGCCGGGCGGGCAGGTTCAGCAGCGGCCCCAGCTGCGCGCGCAGGAACGCCACGCTGCGGCCCGTCTCGGCCAGCGCGTCGAGCAGCGGCGCGAGGCTCGGGTCCAGCGCCGGGCCGCCGTGGTTCAGGATGCGGGCGTGCGCCGCGCGGGTCAGGGCCGCGAAACTCACCTCGGACCGGAACACGATCAGCGGCAGCCCGTGCAGGCGCGACGCGCCCAGCAGCGCGGGCGGCACGTCGCGGAACACCTGCACGAGTTCCAGCGCCAGCCCGTGCGCGCCCCGCTGCGCCAGCGACGCCACGAAGCCCTCCAGTTCGCCGTCGTTCATGCGGGCCAGCAGCGACCCGGTCGAGAGGAGCAGTTCCCCGCCCGTCAGGAAGCGCGCGGCGTCCGCCACCTCCGACACATGCACCCAGGTCACGGGTTGCGTCAGGTGCGCGTGCCCGCTCACGACCTCCGCGCCCGCGAACGCTGGAAGCGTCAACAGTTCCGCCAGCGTCGGCAACATCGGATCCTCCAGTCGAACAGGGGTCATGGTGACTTCAGTGTGCGTCATGGCGGATGAGCTGTCAGATGCCTTTCGCAATCCAGTCCATGGTGCGGGTGGTGAGTTCATCCAGGGCCTGCACGCTCAGGGCGAGGTGGTCCTCGCGGGTGTCCTCGATCCTGTTGTGGCTGATGCCGCGCAGGGACTGCACGAACAGCATGACGGTGGGCACGCCCGCGCGGGCGACCTCGGCGGCGTCATGGAGCGGCCCGCTGGGCAGGCGGTGCGAGGTGGGCGTGACGGTCAGGATGCTGGCCTCGGCCGCGTCGATGAGCATGGGGTGGAACGGGATGGGTTCGATGTTCCAGAGATACCCGAAGGTGACGGTGCAGCCTGCGTCCTGTGCGAACTGCGTGGCGGCGTCCTGCGCGTCCTGCCACATGGCGGCCAGCTTGTCCGCGTCGAGGTGCCGCTGGTCGAGGGTGAGTTCGCAGGTCTCGACGACGCTGGTGACGATGCCGGGCAGGGTCCTGACGCTGCCGACCGTGCACACGCCCCCGTGCCGCGCGGCGATGTCGTAGATGGCCTGCCCGAAGCGTCCGGCGGCGAGGAACGCGTCCCTGCGGACGTTCATGGGGGTGCTGCCGCTGTGCGCGGCCTGCCCGTGGAAGGTGACCGTGTGCCGTTCGACGCCGACGGTGCCGAGGACCGCGCCGAGGGGCAGGTCCAGGTGTTCGAGGACGGGCCCCTGTTCGATGTGCAGTTCGAGGTACGCGGCGGCGTCCCTCAGTTCCGCGCGGGCGTCCGGGGCATCCGCGAGGGTGATTCCGACGCGGCTCAGGGCGTCTTCGAGGCTCACGCCGTCGCGGTCTTTCAGTTTGCGCATCTCGGTCACGTCGAGTTTGCCGCCGGCAGCGCTGGACCCGTACAGGCTGCGGCCGAAGCGCGCGCCTTCCTCGTCGGCCCAGTCCACGAGTTTCAGCGTGACGGGCGGCCGCCCGGCGTACTGCTCATTGACACGGCGCAGGACCTCCAGGCCCGCCAGGACGTTCAGGCACCCGTCCAGCCACCCGCCGTTCGGGACCGAATCGAGGTGCCCGCCGATCAAAAGGGCGCGGTCACTCTCGCCGGGCAGGGTCGCCCACCAGTTCCCGGCGGCGTCCATGTGCTGCGTGACGGGCAGCGCGTCCAGTTTCTCCTTCAGGAACGCGCGGGCGGCGACCCAGGTGTCCGTGAACGCCACCCGCTGCGCGCCGTGCTCGTCCCCGGTCAATTCACGCAGGGCTTTCAGTTCGTCGATGGTCCGTTGTGGATCAAGCATGCGTCTCCTTCGGAGACAGTTGAAAGTTGACGGTTGACAGGTGATGGAACCACCCTCTAGGAGCTCTGGGCTTCCGTTACACGTGTCCGGGAAAAGCGCCAGAACCCGCTCCACTTCTGCCCAGAGCTCCTCTTGCCTTCTCGCCCTGCTGCGCAGCTCTGCGAGTCCGCTCGGGGTGCTGATTGCATCATCACCCGGCAGCGACTTATCAACTTTCAACCATCAACCATCTACTTCTTCCCGGTGGCTTTTTCCCAGACCTTGTACGTGACGGCGGCGGGGGCCGGGTCGGCTTTCAGGATGCCGAGGCTCTTGAGCAGGGTCACGTTGGCTTTGTACGTGGCGGGGTCGAGGTACCCGGCGCGGCCCTTCAGGGTGGGTCCGGCGTTGTACAGCTTGGCGACCTCGGTCATCTGCCACGTCTGGTGGCTGGCGGCGCTGGAGCGCGTGCCGGAGCCCTTGCAGGTGTTGCCGCAGTTCACGAGGACGGTCTGCACGGCTTCCTTCTGGTTCTTCACGGCGTAGTTCCAGCCTTTCAGGGTGGCGCGCACGAGTTTGGCGGCGACATCCTCGCCGCTCATGCCGCTGCCCTTGAAGTTCCTGTTCGCCAGGGTGCGTTCGGTGGTGAACATCAGGTCCTCGAGGAGGTTGATGCCGTAGTCGCTGGCGTGGAAGATCTGGAGTTTGTCCAGCGGGTACCCGAGGCCGACGATCTGGTACACCTCGTTGTAGGTCATGGCGCTGACCAGGTCGACCTTGTCGGGGAAGACGATGCTGGGGTCGAAGGGGTACGTGACGGCCTGCACGCTGGGGTTGCTGACCGAGGAGTCGAGGCTGGTGGTCAGGCCGTACTTCTTCAGCAGGGCCACCGCCGGGTACTCGTTGCCGCTGGGCCACACGCCCACGCGTTTGCCCTTGAAATCGGCCGGGGTCTTGAGACCGGCGGATTTCAGGGACACGAGGGTGTACCCACTCTTCTGGAACAGCTGCGCGATGTGCACGACCGGGATGCCCTGCTGCCGGGCGGTCAGGAGGTCGGTGATCCAGGTGGTGCCGAAGTCGGCGGTGCCGGTGGCGACCGTCTGGATGGGGCTCTGGTCGCCGGTCGGGAGGAACTGCACGTCCAGCCCTTCGGCTTTGTAGTAGCCCTTGGCCTGCGCGACGAAGAACCCGGCGAACTGCGCCTGCGGGAACCACTTGAGCTGCACCTTGACGGGCACGAGTTTCTGCGCGGAAGCGGGACTGGCGGCGGCGAGGAGCAGGGTGGCCAGGATCAGGGTGCTGCGTTTCATGGGAACCTCCGGGGAGTGGGGAGCGCGTTCGGGTGAAACGGGATCGGTCAGGAGCGGCGGGGCAGCAGCCGCGCCTCGGCGGAGCTGACGAGCGCGAAGAAGGCGATACCGGCAATGGACGCCAGGACGATGGCGGCCCAGACGATGTCCAGCCCGAAGCGGCCCACCTCGATCTGAATGCGGAAGCCCAGGCCGTGCCCGTTCGTGCCGAAGAACTCGGCGACGATGGCGGAGATCAGGGCCAGGGTGCTGGCGACTTTCAGGGCGCCGAACACGAACGGCAGCGCGCCGGGCACGCGGACGTCCCGGAAGGTCTGCACGGGCGTGGCCGCGTAGGTGTGCATCAGGTCGAGGTGCAGTCGCGACGCGCTCTGGAGGCCGCGCACGGCGCCCACCACGACGGGGAACAGGACGGTGACGGCCACGACGACCGTCTTGCTGGGCCAGTCCAGCCCGACGGCTTTCACAATGACGGGTGCGAGCGCCACGATGGGAATCGAGGAGAACAGCGCGGCGTACGGCAGCAGGCCGCGTTCCAGGAACCGGAATCGCACGACGAGCAGCGCCAGCGCCAGCCCCAGCACCGTGCCCGCCAGGAAGCCCAGCAGGGCCTCCAGCACGAAGGTGGTGTACGTGTCCTGAAGCAGGACGGAGCGGGCGGTCCACAGGGCGCTCAGGACGCGGCCCGGCGTGGGGATCAGTCCGGCGGGAACGGCGTAGGCGCGCAGCAGCGCCTCGGTGCCCAGCACGGCCAGGATCAGCGTGAACGCGGCGGGCAGGGTGCGGGCGGCACGGGATTCGCCCTGCGCCGCGCCGCGCACGCCCACAGCGCCCACGGCCAGCAGGGCGAGGATGCCCGCCAGCCACGCCCGCGCGTCCGGGGGCGTGCCCTCGCCGGGGGCGGGGAGGGTCAGCGCGGCGAGCAGCAGGCCCCCCACGCCGACGAGCAGCGCGGCGGCGGTCAGCAGGGCCGCGCCGGGCCGGGCGGCGAGGGTGCGGGCGGGGGTCATCGTCTGGTCCATGGCGTCACCCACCTCTCCAGCGCGTTCACGAGGGCGACCAGCGTGACGCCCAGCAGCGCGCCGTACGCCATGATCACCCACAGGGCGACCGTGTCACTGGCGCGCGAGTTCTCGGCGAGCATCTTGCCCAGCCCGGAGAACGAGATGGTGCTGATCTCCGCGACGATGCTGCCCACCAGCGCGGACGTGACCGCCACCTTCAGCGCCGTGAACAGGTGCGGGAGGCTGGCCGGGAAGCGCAGCAGCCGGTACGTCTGCGCGGGGCTGGCATGGTACGTGCGCATCAGGTCCAGGTGCAACGGATCGGCGCTGCGCAGGCCCCGGCTCATGCCGACCGCGACCGGGAAGAACGCGATGTACGCCGCGATGATCGCCTTGGGCAGGAAGCCCTGCACGCCGTACTGCCCGAGCAGCACCGCCAGCATGGGCGCGATCGCCACGACCGGGACGGTCTGCGACGCGACCAGCCACGGCAGCGTGGCCCGCTCGAACGCGCGGCTGGCAACCAGCAGCAGCGCCAGCCCGATCCCGGTCACGGTCGCCAGCAGCAGGCCCAGCAGCGTCTCCCCGGCGGTGACGCCCACGTTGTACGGCAGCGCCAGGGGCGACGTGACCGGCGTACTCAGGCGCACGAAGCCCTGCGCGAGCTGCGCCGGGGCGGGCACCACCGGGTTGCGCAACTGCGAGGCGCAGGCCAGCGCCGTCCGGCAGTTCAGTTCCGCGCCGCTCGCCAGGGTCCGCCCCGCCGGGCCGACGTTCGCGGCGAGCATCAGCGGCCAGTACAGCGCCGCCGCGATCAACGCCACGATCAGCATCGGGCCCAGACCCGCCACGCGTGAGGGCCGCAGGGTGGTCACGGCGTTCCTCTGTGAGTGGGCAGTGGTGAGTGGTGAGTGGAACAGACCCACGGCCCACTCCCCACTTCCCACTTGCCACTCCCCCCGTTCACGCGTGCCCCTTCTTGAGCAGTTCGCGGATCTCGGTGGCGAGCGTGAAGAAGCGGGGGTCCTCGCGGGTGTCGTCGCTGCGGGGGTGGGGCAGGTCGATGTCCACGACGCCCTCGATGCGGCCGGGGCGGGCGGTCATGACGACCACGCGCGTGCTGAGGAACACCGCTTCCGGGATGGAGTGCGTCACGAAGATCACGGTCTTGCCGGTCTCGCGCCACAGCCGCAGCAGTTCCAGGTTCAGGTGCTCGCGGGTGATCTCGTCCAGCGCGCCGAAGGGTTCGTCCATGAACAGCAGGGGCGGGTCGAACGCCAGCGCGCGGGCGATACTCACGCGCTGCTGCATTCCGCCGGACAGCTGCCAGGGGTAGTTCCGCTCGAATTTCTCCAGGCCGACCAGTTTCAGCATCTCGCGGGCGCGGCCCAGGCGGTCCCCGGGGACGTTCATGACCTCCAGCGGCAGCAGCACGTTCCTGAGCACCGTGCGCCACTCCATCAGCGCGGGCGCCTGGAACACGTACCCGTACTGCCGTTCCCGCCGGGCCTCGTCGGCGGGGCGGCCCGCGATGAGCAGTTCCCCACCGGTCGGTTGTTCCAGGTCGGCCATCAGGCGCAGCAGGGTGGTCTTCCCGCAGCCGCTCGGGCCGATCAGGCTGATGAACTCCCCCTTTTGGATGCTGAGGTTGGCGTCCTTCAGCGCGACCGTCTCCCCGCCGGGCACAGGGAAGACCTTCTGCAGGTCGCGGATGGACACGATGGGCGGCTCGTTCGGAGGCGGACTGACCTGCGACGGGCTGGTCTGCGCCGCACTGGTCTGGGGGGTGGGGCTGGTGTACGTCACGGTTCCTCCTTGAAACTCCGGTCAACCTCGGGCCTGAACCCACTCACCACTTCCGACTTCCCACTTACCGCCTGAGCAACTGCCCGCGCGACGGGTCGCCCACGAACTCGCCCCCCTGCACGGCCACCTGACCGCGCACGGTGACGACCTCGGGCCGCCCGTCGATCTCCCAGCCCTCGTAGCCGCTGTAGTCGTTGTTCATGTGGCTGGTCTGCGCGCTGATGGTGCCGCGGTACGCCGGGTCGTAGATCACGAGGTCGGCGTCGCTGCCCACGCTGACCGTGCCCTTGCGGGGGTACAGGCCGAAGATCTGCGCGGCGCGGGTGCTGGCAGCGTCCACGAAGCGCTCGACGCTCAGGTTGCCCCGGCTGACGCCCTGGGTGTACAGGACGTTCACGCGGTCCTCGATGGCCGGAATGCCGTTCGGGATGAGGGTGAAGTTCCCGTCGCCCATGTGCTTCTGCTGCACGTCGAAGGGGCAGTGGTCGGTGGCGACGGTGGCGATGTCCCCGCGTTCCAGCGCCGCCCAGAGTTTCGGCTGGTTGCCCTTCTCGCGCAGCGGGGGCGACATCACGTACTTCGCGCCCTCCACGCCGGGCCGCTCGGCGTACGTCCTGTCGAGCGTCAGGTGCGGAATGACGACCTCCACGTCCAGGTTCACGCCGCGTGCGCGGGCGTCCAGCGCCGCCTGCAACGCGCGGGCGTTGCTGAGGTGCACCACGTACCCGTGCGCGCCCGTCATCTCCACGAACGTCGCGAAGTGCGCCGTGCCCTCCGCCTCCACGCTCTCCGGACGGCTCGGCTCGTGCCACTCCGGGCCGGTCTTGCCTTCCGCGAGGAGCTTCTGCTGCAATTCCGCGACCAGATCCGCGTTCTCGCAGTGCGCGGTCACGACCACGCCCATTTCCGCCGCCAGGCGGCACACCCGGTACAGCGCCGCGTCGTCGATCCCGAACGCGCCCCGGTACGCCAGGAACACCTTGAACGACCGCATGCCCTGACCCACCAGCTCGCGCAGGGTCGCCTCGGTCCGGTCATCCCAGCGGGTCACGCCGATGTGGAAGGTGTAATCGCAGGCGCTGTTCCCCTCCGCCATGCCCGTCCAGGTGCGCCAGCCGTCCATCAGGTCCTCACTGCCCGCCGGGGCGAGCATCTCGATGAACGTCGTCGTCCCGCCGATCAATGCCGCCTGCGACCCGGTCGCGTGCGTGTCCTTCGCGAACGTCCCCATGAACGGCAGGTGGATATGCACGTGCGGGTCGATGAAGCCGGGGAACACGAACTTCCCGCTCGCGTCGATCACGGTGGCCCCCTCGGGCACCGGGAGGTTCTCGCCGATCTGGGCGATGGTCTCCCCTTCCACGAGCACGTCCGCCCTGAAGCGTTTGCCGTCCGTGACGATCTCGCCGTGTTGAATCAGTAGGGTCATGTGTGCAGCCTCTCAGTGGGTGGGGTATGGACAGTGCTCGACCGGAGTCCGCCTCAGTGGATCTCGATGCCGACTTCTTCGCGGTAGGCCTGCATGGCGGCCCAGCTCTGGGCGATGTCGGGGCGCTGGGCGGTCAGTTCGTCCCAGGTGATGCTCTGGCGGCCGCTGGGGACGGTGACCATGGTGATGCAGCCGTCGACGGGGCAGACGTTGGCGCACAGGGCGCAGCCGACGCAGTCGTTTTCGCGGACGACGGGGCGGGGGCGGGTGTCGGCGACCTGTCGTCCGTTGGTTCTCATGTCGTAGCCGGGGTCGACGGTGACGCCGTCGGGGCTGACGAGGTCGATGCACTGGTGGGCGGTGTCGTTGCAGGCGGCGTAGCAGAGGTCGCAGCCGATGCATTTGTTCTGGTCGATGCGCGCGACGGACTGGTGGGACAGGTCGAGGCCGCCGAAGGTGCTCATCTGCGGCAGTGATTTGCCGGTCACGTCGGCGATGGTGTTGAAGCCGTGGTCGTCCATCCAGTTGCCCAGGCCGTCGGTGAGGTCCTCGATGATGCGGTAGCCGTGTTGCATGGCGGCGGTGCAGACCTGCAACGAGGTGGCGCCGAGGAGGAGGAATTCGGCGGCGTCGCGCCAGGTGGCGATGCCGCCCATGCCGCTGATGGGGACGCCGCTGCGCAGGACCTGGGGGTCGGTCATGAGTTCGGTCAGCATGTTCAGCGCGATGGGTTTGACGGCGGGCCCCGCGTAGCCGCCGTGCGTGCCGCGCCCGCCGATGCTGGGAGAGACGAGCAGGGTGTCGAGGTCAACGCGGGTGACGGAGTTGATGGTGTTGATGAGCGAGAGGGCGTGGGCGCCTCCGGCCAGGGCCGCGTGGGCGGGGTCGACGATGTGGGTGATGTTCGGCGTGAGTTTCACGATGACGGGCAGCCGGGTGACGCTGGTGACCCAGTGGGTGTTCAGCTGGCACATCTCGGGCACCTGGCCGACGGCGGCGCCCATGCCGCGTTCGCTCATGCCCTGCGGGCAGCCGTAGTTGAGTTCGATGCCGTCGGCGCCGGTGTCCTCGATCATCATGACGATGTCCTTCCAGGCCTGCGGGTCGGCGTCGACCATGGCGGACACGATGACGGCCCGGTCGGGCCAGAGGCGTTTGATCTCGGCGATCTCACGCAGGTTGACGTCCAGGGGGCGGTCGCTGATGAGTTCGACGTTGTTGATGGCGAGCATGCGCCGCCCGCCCAGCGTGAGGCTGCCGTAGCGGTTGCTGATGTTCAGGACGGGCGCGCCGATGGTCTTCCAGACGGCGCCGCCCCAGCCGTACTCGAAGGCGCGGTGGATCTGCGCGCCACTGTTGGTGGGGGGCGCCGAGGCGAGCCAGAAGGGGTTGGGGGAGCGGATGCCCGCGAAGTCGATGCTCAGGTCAGCCATGGTGGGCCTCCGTGACGGGCGCGTGGGCCAGGGGGGCGGTCTGGTTGGGTCCGGTGGGGACGGGACCGTGTGCCTCGATGTACAGCGGGTGCTCGCGGACCTCGGCGGGCGGCGTGGGTTTCAGGGTGACGTGGGGCGTGCGTCCCAGGGCGCGTTCGATGCTGGCGGCGGCGATCTTGCCGTCCTGCACGGCCATGACGGTGCTGGCGTTGCCGCGTGCGCGCACGCAGTCCCCGGCGGCGTACACGCGCGGGAGGCTGGTCTGCAGGGTGTCGTCCACGCGGATGTACCCGCCGTCCAGTTCCAGGCCCAGCGTGGCGGCCAGCGCGGGTTTCTCCTGCCCGATGGCGCTGATGACGGTGTCGCAGGGGATGACGAAGTCGCTGCCGGGGATGGGTTCGGGTCGGGCGCGGCCAGAGGCGTCCGGTGCGCCGAGGCCCATGCGGACGCAGCGCAGGCCCGTGACCTGCCCGCCTTCGTGCAGGACTTCCACGGGCTGGGTCAGGAAGCTGAAGGTGATGCCCTCGCTCAGCGCGAAGAGGTACTCGTGGTGGTAGGCGGTCATCTCGCGTTCGGTGCGGCGGTACACCATCAGGGTGTCGGCGCCGGAGCGGCGGGCGATGGTGGCGGCGTCCACGGCGGTGTTCCCCGCGCCGATGATGACGGCGCGCCTGCCGACGCCGGTGGGACGCTCCATCTTGCTGGCCTCGATGACCTGCAACCCGTCGAGGATGTGTTCCTCGCCGGGAATGCCCAGGGCGGGGACGGCGCCCAGGCCCAGCGCGAGGATCACGGCGTCGTGGGTGGTCAGCAGGTCGTCGAGGCCCGCGCGGGTGGTCAGTTCGTGTCCGGTGACGACGGTCACGCCCAGGTCGCGGGCGGCCTGCACCTCGCGCAGCGCGACCTCGACCGGTTCGCGCAGCACGATGATGCCGTAGGTGCTCAGGCCGCCGCCCAGCTCGCGTTTCTCGTACAGCGTGACCTCGTGCCCGGCCCTGGCGAGTTCGGCACTGGCGCTGATCCCGGCGGGGCCGCTGCCAACCACGGCGACGCGGCGCCCGCTGGCGGGGGCGGGCGTGAACAATTGAATGCCGCGTTCCTGCACGTGGTCGACGGCGTGGCGTTGCAGGCGGCCGATCTGGATGGGCGTGTGGTCCGGGCCGAGCACGCACGCACCCTCGCAGAGTTCCTGCACGGGGCAGACGCGGGCGCAGGTGCCACCCAGGAAGTTGCTCTCCAGGATGGTGCGGGCCGAGCCGCGCAGGTTCCCGGTGGCGATCTTGCGGATGAAGGTCGGGATGTCGATGTGGGTGGGGCAGGCCTGCAGGCACGGCGCGTCGTAGCAGTACAGGCAGCGGTTCGCCTCGACGCTCGCCTCGTGCGCGGTCATGGGCGGGAGGAGTTCCTGGAACGTGAGCTGCGGTGGGCGGGCGTCTTCCATGACTGACCTCTCTTCACGGCGGGGCGTGGGGAAGCGGGGTCGGTTCGCACCCTCACTGGAGTCGATTTAACCGAAGTGAAGATGAGCTTAAGCGAGCGGTGTGCATAAGGTCAAGCCTCGTCAGAATTTTTATGAACACGGGACGGCGGCGGTGGATTGGGGAATCAGATCTTATTCGATGCTTAGAAGGGAGAATTAGGACAGTCTGTCCAAACGAGACGGGGCCGGTTCGCGTAGTGCTATACTTCCTAATATGTATTTTTATGCATCTTTTTGAGATAGCCATTCTCGGTGTACGCTGAGGATGTCCTCCACATCGCCTCCGGCCGTTCGCGCGACATTCAGCTTTGCATGGTCACACTGAATTTTTACTCAGTACGCACCAAGATGCCTGTGTTATGGCACAGCCGTGCGCTGGAAGTGCTTTTTGTTCCAAATTTTCCGGACACTCTGCACGTCAGCCTTTTCGGAAACCCCCATACGAACGTCAAGACTTCCGATAGGTCAGGTCAACGTCAACTTCCAGCGCGCCCCATCCGCCAGCGGCGGGCCCGTGACACCGTGAGGGCAACGCCCTGCGCGCCGGAGCCCTCCCATGACCCAGACCAGCCCCAGCACCGATCACCTCCAGCGCCCTCATCTCCTGCTGATCGAGGACGACCGCGACGTGCGCCGCGTCCTGTGCGACGAACTGAGCCTGGAGGGCTTCCACATCCACGCCGAGGCCAGCGGGCAGCAGGGCCTCACGTACACCGCGCAGCACCCGCCCGACCTGATCCTCCTCGATCTGGGCCTGCCGGACCTGCCCGGCGCGGAGGTCACGCGGCGCCTGCGTGAACTCACCGACGCGCCCATCGTCGTCCTGACCGCCACCGACGCCCTGCAGGAACGCGTGCACCAGCTGTCCCTGGGCGCCAACGACTTCGTGATGAAACCCTACGATCCGCGCGAACTGCTCGCGCGGGTGCAGGCCCACCTGCGCCGCCACGGCCGCAGCGCCCCGCTGCGCATCGGGCGTTTCTGCCTGGACCGCCAGCAGCACCGCCTGAGCCTCGACGGGCGCGACCTGCACCTCTCCCCCACGGAACTGCAGATCGCGGCCGTGCTGCTCAGGGAACCGGGGCAGCTGTTCTCCCGCGCGTTCCTGGAACAGCAGCTGTGGCCGGGCACGCCCTACCGCAACGCCCTGAACGTGCACGTGTGCCACCTGCGGGCCAAACTCACCGCGGCGGGCGCCGGGGACCTGCTCGTCAGCGTTCGCCGGGGTGGGCTGGCCCTGCTCGGCGAGCGTGCCGACCCCTGACCGTCCTGTGGCCCTGCGTGCCCCGCGTGGGGTCATACGGAATCCGATTGAATGGGCTGCAAAGCCCGCTGGGTCCGAGCGGATGCGAGAAGGAGAGAAACGCCCCTCCGGACGTGCAGCCGGCAATCCGGTGAAGTTCCGGATTGTTGGCGAAACAAACGGAATCCGTATCAGTCGCGGCCAAGTTGCAGCAGCAGCGCCGAGCCCGCCCGCAGGTGCGTGACGGTCACGGCGACGTCCATGGCCTGCACCTGCAGTTCCGCCGGGCCGCCCGGACCGTCGCCCCGCACGGTCACCCAGCGGCCCTGCGGCGCCACGTAGTACGCGCCCCGCGTACCCGGCGGAACGTCCAGCGTGGGCGTGGTCCCCAGCAGGACGCTGCTGCCGCCCACCTGCCAGCCCAGCGCGAAGGACGCCTGCGGGCCCAGGTCCGGTCCGGCGCGCAGGGCGTCGATCCGCGCCGTCAGCTGCCACGGTCCGGGCGGCACCGGTCCCCAGGGCAGACGCAGGGTGGCCGGCCGGCCGAACAGGCCGTGCCGCAGGACCTGCAGGCTGCCCCCTTCGAGAATCACGCGGTAACCGCTGCCCGTGCGGCATTCCTGCCGCGGCCCGGACGGGGTGGGGGGGGCGGGGTCGCTCAGGGGCGCGGCCGCTCCGGCCAGCGTGATGCCCGCGCCGGTCGCGACGGGCGCGGCGTCCAGGCCGGACAGGCGCGCGTAGTGCGCGGCGAGGCGCGCGTCGGTGCTGGCGCGGGCCAGCCGCTCACGCACCTGCTGCCGTTCGGCGCGGCTGAGGGTCGCGGCGAGCGCCACCCGCAGCGGTTCGCTGGCGAAACACAGCGTCTCGTTGCGGTCCGACGGTCGGTAGTGCAGGTGCGGCAGGTGCACGGTCTCGACCGGGTCGCACGGGCGCAGCAGTTTCAGGTGCTCGGCGTGGGCCAGCAGGCCGGGGGCGTCGTCGAGCAGGGCCGCCGCGACCGCCGGTTCGATCGGGGCGTGCGCGACGGCCAGCCGGGCCATGGCGTCACGGAGCGTGTCCGGCAGCCAGCCCAGGTCGCGCAGCAGCAGGTCGCGCGCCTCGTGCAGCAGCGCCGGGCGTGAACTGCCCAGGTCGGCGTGATCGGCCAGCAGGCTGCGCGCCAGGGGTTCCCACCCGTCGGAATCCATGGCGACCCGCGCGGCGTACGCGTAGCGGCGTTCCTCCGGCCAGGCGTGCTGGCGGCTCGCGAGGGCGTCCATGATCTCGGTGGTGCCCAGGGGCGGCAGGTGCAGGGCGTGCACGCGGGACTGGTCGGTTCCGCTGAGGGCGGCGTGCGTGTCACGCAGCGCCGCGTCGTGCGCCGGGCACAGCACGAGCAGCAGGTCCACCGGGAGGTTCAGCGCGACGTGCACGTGCGGCAGGATCAGCCCGGGGTCCACGACGTCGTTCAGGACGACGATCAGCGGCTGGTTCAGGGGCGGCAGCAGGGACCACAGCCGCACGACGTTGTGCCGCGTGGCGTGCGGGGCGCGCAGCAACTCGAGCCGTTCGGCCGAGTCGGGCAGCAGGCTGCCGAGCTGGTGCAGCAGCGCCGCGAGCAGCAGGTCCGGGTCCGGCGGGCACGCCACGTGCAGGCTCTGCCACTGCCCCTGCGCGAGTCCGCTGATGACCTCGCGGCGGGCCTGGGCGCTGCGGCCGCTGAGCAGCGCCACCTGCGGGCAGCCGCGCGCGGCGCGCAGGGCGCCCAGCAGTGGGCGGTGCAGGTCCGGGCCGGTGAAACTCAGGTCCGGGCCGCTGGTGGGCGCGGCGCGCAGCGCCCAGCCGAGCTGCTCGGCCCGCGCGGAGATCAGGTCGGCGGCGTCGTGCTGCCCGGCGCGCTGCAGACGGGCGTGGGCGCTGCTCAGCTGGGTTTCGACGACCTGCGTGATCCGCCAGCGCTGGCCGTCCACCCAGGCGCGCAGGTCCGGGCTGCCCAGGTCCTCCAGGCCGCTCAGGGGCACGCCGGTGCCCAGGGACAGCCACTCGCCGACCTCGTCGGGGTGAATGCTGGCGGCGCGTTCGGTCCAGTGGTCGAGGTCGCTGGGCAGCGTGAGTTCCAGCATGGGTTGCCGTTCGGGGATCAGGTCCGGCAGGAGGTGACGCAGGCGGTTGAGTTCCACCCGCAGGTTGCGCAGCGCGTCCCCGGACTGCCACAGCAGTTCCGCGAGATGCTCGCGGTGGAAGGGGCGGCGTTCCAGCGTCAGGTACGCGAGCAGCGCGGCGCCCTTGGCGGACACCGGGACGGGCTTGGCGGCGCGGCTGAGGTACGTGTGGCCGAGGACGTGCAGGGTCAGGTCACGGGCAGGCATGTCTTCTCCCTCCGGAAGGCGCGCTGGGGGGGAAGCGCCGGGTGGTCAGGGTTTGCGGGGCGGGTCTGCGGGCGTGGTCAGGATCTCGTACAGTTCACGGATGTACCGGGCGCGGGCGCGGGTCCAGTCCTCGCCGGTGCGGCCGCCGTGATCGAGACTGCCGATGCTGGACAGGTCGGTCGCGATCTCGAGCGCGCGGGTATTGAAATCCGTCGTCACCAGATTCAACTTTTCGCTCATGTTTCATGCTATCAGAGTCCGCCGCCCCCCCCGCCAAGGGGACAGGCCCGGTGGCGTTGCAGGGCCGGCAGCGCCCGCCAGAGGCACTCCGGGACGCATTCGCCCGCCACGCGGCGGGTGGGGCGTTAACGCCCGTGTAGCGGCGCAGCGACCGGATTAACGTTCGTGAACGGCCCTCATAAATACCATGCGGCCATCATCTTCGCCTGATCACGACCGGCCCCCCGAGTCCCACCCGGTCGTGCGGAGGCCCGTATGACCCGCGCCCTCACTGACCCGGTCTCGTCTGCCCACTGGAGGCCACATGCACGTTGCTCTGCTCTGTGAAGGCACGTACCCGCACGCTGGCGGCGGCGTGAGCGTCTGGTGCGACCAGCTGATCCGCGGTCTGCCCGAACACCGCTTCCAGGTGTACGCCCTGACCGCCCAGCACGAGGTCACGCCCGGCGACCTGCCGGAAAACGTCCAGCGGCTCGAGAGCGTGCCGCTGTGGTCGCTGCAGCCGCTGCCGCGGCGCGCCCGGACAGGAGCGGGCCACGCCGACCGGCGGGACGCGCTGGACGGCTTCGCGCAGCTCATGTACGCGCTGTTCACGCCCGGCAGTGACCCGGAGGTGATGCTGGGCGGCCTGCGCCGGCTGCACACCTACGCGCAGGCCACGGACCTGGAGGCACTGCTGACCGGTCGGGGCCGCGCCGAGCAGATCTACGACCTCTGGAGCCGCGCCGCGCAGCCCACCCGCAGCCAGCAGCGCCCGGAGGGGGACCTGCTGCTGCAACCCACCCTGGCGGACGCCGTGCAGGCGACGCTGTGGCTGTCGCGCTTCCTGCGGCCGCTGAGCGTGCGCCCCCCGGCGGCGGACCTGACCCACGCGACCGGGAACGGCCTGTCGACGCTGCTGGCCTTCACGGCGAAATGGGCGTACGGCACGCCGTTCGTGCTGACCGAGCACGGCATCTACCTGCGCGAACGCTACCTGGAGCTGCGGTTCACGAGCCACAGCCCGGCGTTCAAGTCGTTCCTGCTGCGCTTCTACGGCTGCCTGACCCGCGCGGCATACCGCATGGCGGACCTGATCACGCCCGGCTCGCGGTACAACGAACGCTGGGAGGTCCGCGAGGGCGCCGACCCGGCGCGGATCATGGCGGTGTACAACGGCGTGAACCCGGCGGCCTTCCCGCCCAGCGCGGCCGAACCCGCGCAGCCCACCATCAGCTGGGTGGGCCGCATCGATCCCCTGAAGGATCTCGAGACGCTGATCCGGGCGTTCGCGCTGGTGCGGGAGCAGCTGCCCGGCGCGCAGCTGCGCATGTTCGGGTCCGTGCCGCGCGGCAACGAGGACTACGCCCGGTTCTGCCACTCACTGACGCAGGAGGTCGGGGTGCAGGGCAGCGCCACCTTCGAGGGGCACGTCCCGGCGGTCGTGGACGCGTATCACGCCGGTCACATGGTCGCCCTGACCAGCATCAGCGAGGGCTTCCCGTACACCCTGATCGAGGCGATGGCGACCGGCCGCGCGACCGTGTCCACCGACGTGGGCGGCGTGAGCGAGGCCGTCGGGGAAGCCGGGCTGGTCGTGCCGTCCCGCGATCCGCACGCCGTCGCGCGGGCGTGCGTGCAGCTGCTGTCCAGCGCGCCGCTGCGCGAGCGGCTGGGCCGCGCCGCGCGCCAGCGGGTGCTGTCGCAGTTCACGCTGGACTCGTTCCTGGACGTGTACCGCGGGCTGTACCCGCAGGTCGCGCGGCCCGCGCGGGTGCCCGCGTGAGCGCCACGCTGCGCCGCACGCCGGACACCGAGCGGCGCGAGCGCCTGCCCGCCGCGTGGTCGGGCCGGGACCGCCGCGCACCGGACCCGCTGGCGCAGCTGTCCCGCCGCCTGGAGGGCGCCTGCCAGGGCGCGGTGCAGCCGCTGGAACTCGCCGCGATCCTGGAAGCCGAGGGGTACACCGATCAGCTGGTCCGCACGCGCTTCGGCACGCCGGACGTGTTCGCGTGCGCGCAGCTGCTGTACCGGCGCGTGCCGTTCCGCCCGCCGGACGTGACGGCCAGCACCCTGCCGCGCCCCGTGCCGCTGGGACGCGACCTGACGCGCGGCGTGATCTACCTGATGCCCGCCCTGTGGACCCCGTTCGCGCTGCCGCTGACGCCCGGCATGGGCGCGGCGCAGGTCACGACCGCCGGACTGCTGACCGCCACGCTGTTCGGCTGGGGCTGGATGCAGGGCGTCGCGTACCGGGGTTACCAGGCGCTCGTGCGCGGCCCGGCGCCCGCCGCGCGGACCCTGGCGGTCGCGGGCGTGCAGGCGACGGTCCTGACGGCGGCGCTGGCCGCCGGGGTGGCCTGGATGCTGGACCTGCCGGTCCTGCTCACGGCGGGCGTGGCCCTGGCGATGGGCACGTACCTCGCGAGTGCCACGGCGCTGCTCGTGCTGGGGCAGGAGGCGCGGCTGCTGCTGACGGCCCTGCCGGTCGCGGCGCTGATCCTGGCGGACCTGAGCGGCGTGGTGCAGGCGCCGCAGTGGCTGACGCTGCTGCTCGCCGTGGGCGGCCCGCTGCTGGCGGCCGCTCAGACCGTGATCCGCGCGGGGCGGCCCGCGGCGGCGGTCGCCACCCGGTCCGGGCGGGCGCTGCTGTACGCGACGTACGGCTGGCTGTGCGCGGCGTTCCTGGCGGCGCGGCTGCTCAATCCGTGGCAGCCGGGCGGGGCGGACCTGAGCGGCATGATGGGCCTGTCCTGGAGTGTCGCGCCGCTGGTGCTGGGCATGGGGGTGCTGGAGTTCACGCTGCGCGGCCTGCACCGCGGCCTGGGCGACTGCGCGCGCCGCACCGACCCGGTGGGCGTGATCCGCGCGCGCGCCGCGCGGTTCCTGAGCGGCCGGGTCGCGCTGTTCACCGCCGGGCTGGCCCTGACGTACCTGCTCGTGGCGCTGCTGTCGCCGCGCCTGGGCGGTCCGGTGCTGGCGCCCGAACTGCTGACCGGGCACGTGCTGGTGGGCGGGGCGCTGCTGCTCAGCGGGTACCTGATCAACGTGTCGCTGCTGGGCGGGGCGCTGCTGGCCTGGGCGGGCGCGCTGGGCGCGCAGGTGGCGGTGCGGGAGGCGGGACTCGCGCCGGACCCGGCGTACCTGCTGGGCGCGGTGGTGGCGGCGCTGCTGTGCGGGCTGCTGACCACCTGGGCGGTGAGGGACGCGCGTCACCTCACGTAAGACCCACGCCGGACCTGCTGGCATGACGTGACAACGAAGTCTTGATGGCCGCGGCCCCTGGGGAGGTGCGCCGCGCCAGGTGGGTGCGTGCGCCCGTCGGAAGGGGGGAGGAACATGGGAAAACTGGTCGCCGTGACCGGAGCCGAGGGCTTCATCGGCTCGCACCTCGTGGAGACGCTCGTGCGCGGTGGCGCGCGGGTGCGGGCGATGGTGCTGTACAACAGCTTCGGCAGCTGGGGCTGGCTGGACGACCTGCCGCCCGAGATTCTGGAGCACGTCGAGGTCGTGCTGGGTGACGTCCGTGACCCGGTCAGCGTGCGGGAATTCATGCGTGGCGCGGACGTGGTCTACCACCTGGCGGCGCTGATCGCCATTCCGTACTCGTACGCGGCGCCGCACTCGTACGTGCAGACGAACGTGGTGGGCACCCTGAACGTGCTGGAGGCCGCCCGGGACCTGCAGACGCCCCGGCTGGTGCACACGAGCACCAGCGAGGTGTACGGCACGGCGCGCAGCGTGCCCATCACCGAGCGGCACCCGCTGCAGGGGCAGTCGCCGTACTCCGCGACGAAGATCGCGGCGGACAAGCTGGTCGAGGCCTACCACCTGAGTTTCGGCCTGCCGGTCGTGACGCTGCGGCCCTTCAACACGTACGGGCCGCGCCAGTCGGCGCGCGCGGTGATTCCCACGATCATCTCCCAGATCGCCGCGCGCCGCCCGGTCGTGCGGGTGGGGGCGCTGCGGCCCACGCGGGACTTCAACTACGTGCGGGACACCGCCCGGTCCTTCCAGGCGGTCGGGGACGCCCCGGCCGAGCGGGTCGTGGGCCGCACCCTGAACACCGGGACCGGCGTGGAGGTCAGTGTCGGGGACCTGATCCGCGTGATCGCCGACGTGATGGGCCAGCAGGTGCAGGTCGAGGAGGAGCAGCAGCGCCTGCGCCCCGAGGGCAGCGAGGTCATGCGCCTGGTCGGGGACAACAGCGAGCTGCGCGCCGCGACCGGCTGGGCCCCGCACTTCGACCTGCACGCCGGGCTGGAGGCCACCAGCCAGTGGTTCCTGGAGCCGCGCAACCTCGCGCACTACCGGCCCGATCAGTACACCATCTGACGCGCTCCCCTGCCCCCCCCGACGCCCTCTTTCGACGCGGGTCCGCGTGACCCGAGGAGGTCTGACCATGCACGCAGTGATCCTGGCTGGCGGTAAAGGCACCCGGCTGCGGCCGTACACCACCTGCGTTCCCAAACCCCTGGTGCCCATCGGGGACCGCTACTCGATCCTGGAGATCGTGATGCACCAGCTGGCCCACTACGGGTTCACGCACGTGACCCTGGCCATCGGGCATATGGGCACCCTGATCCGGTCGTTCGTGGGGGACGGCAGCCGCTTCGGGCTGCAGGTCACCTACCTGGAGGAAGCGACGCCGCTGGGCACCATCGGGCCGCTGCTGGGCGCGCTGGACAGCCTGCCCGAGCACTTCCTGGTCATGAACGGCGACGTCCTGACGAACCTGAACTACGCCAAGCTGCTGCGCGGCCACGCGGCGAGCAGCGCGCCCGTCACCGTCGCCACGTACGCCCGCGAGGTCCGCAGCGAGTTCGGTGTGCTGGACATCGACGGCGGGACCATCACCCACTTCCGCGAGAAGCCGGTGTTCAACTTCATGGTCAGCATGGGCATCTACGGCTTCAGCCGCGAGACGCTGGAGCGGTACCCGGCCGGGCGGCCCTTCGGCTTCGACGACCTAGTGCTGGATCTGCTCTCCCGCGAGACGCGCCCCGCCAGCTTCCCCTTCGACGGGTACTGGCTGGACATCGGCCGGCCCGAGGACTACGACCGCGCGAACGCCGACTTCGACCGCTACATCGGCATGCTGATGCCCGGCATGACCCTCGGCACGCCCGTCCCCACCCCCGACGCGTACCTGAACGGCGCGCCCGCCTGACCCCCGGAGGACCGTGATGAAGCACCTGAAACTCCTGGCGCTGAGCGTCCTGCTGGCCGCCTGCGCGACCCGCACCGCACCCAGCCCGGCGCCCGCCGAGGCGGAACTGCCCGTCACCGGGGATCACGTGGCCGCCACCCACGAAGGGCACGAGATCCACGAGCCGCTGCGTCCCGGCGCGGCCGGACCGCGCGGGGAGAACCTGCGGCCCCTGCCGGACCTCAGCGGGCCGCGCACGCCGCTGCCGCTGCGACCGCTGGCCGTCACGCCGAACACCGACGTGGTCGCCCTGCGCGTCCTGATCCTCGCGGGCAGCGCCGACAGCAACCTCGACACCGCGCGCGCCATGCTGGACCAGGCGGGCGTCCCGTACGACGTGACCTTCCCCGCGCAGACCCCCCTGACGCCGGACACGCTGGTCGCCCCGGACGGCAGCGGCCGTTACCAGGGCGTGATCCTCACCACCGGGAACCTCGCGTACGAGGCCAGTCCCGGCGTGTTCCAGAGCGCGCTGGACTGGGCCGGATGGAACCTGCTGTGGCAGTACCAGAAGGACTACCGCGCCCGGCAGCTGTCGCTGTACACCTACCCCGGCACCTGGCCGGAAGATTACGGCCTGCGCGACGCCGGCGTGGCGAGCAGCGCCGCGGACGTGAAACCCACCGCCGCCGCCGCCGGGGTGCTCAGCGACCTGCGGCAGGTGAACATCCCGGTGCGCTACGCGTACAACTACCCGTCCACGCTGGCCACCGTGACCGGCGTGACCACCACGCCACTGCTGCGCGACGCCAACGGCCGGGTGCTGGGCGTGCAGTCCACCACGGACGGCCGCGAGCGGGTCGCGCTGACCTTCGCGCAGAACCCGTACCTGCTGCACAGCACCCTGCTGGGGTACTCCCTGACGAACTGGCTGACCCGCGGCGTGCGCCTGGGCGAGTACCGCCGCTTCGCGCAGCTGGACATCGACGACTGGTTCCTGCCGGGCGACGTGTACAACGCCACGACCGGCGCGATCAAACCCGACGGGTTCCGCATCGCCGCCGTGGACGCCATGAACCTCCCCACGCAACTGGCGAACCTGCGGGCCCTGTACCCGGTCGCCCCGGCGCTGAACTTCACCATCGCGTACAACGGGGGCGGCGCGAACGCCAGCGCGCCCGCCAGCTGCGCCTCGTACCCCCTGGGCACGCCCGACACGCTGTCCAGCGCCACGAAATGCCTCGCGAACAGTTTCGACTGGGTCAGCCACACCCTCGACCACGAGTACATGGACTTCCTGACGTACGACCAGTCCATGGCGCAACTCGCCCCGAATCTGAGCGTCGCGCAGGCGTTCGGCCTGAAACTCAGCGCGCAGGGCCTCGTGACCGGCGACATGTCCGGCCTGGGCTACTACAACCCCGCCGGGGACGGCCCCAAGACGAACTTCGGGCTGGGGGCGTCGAACCTCGCCTTCCTGAACGCCGCGCAGGCGACCGGAGTGCGGTACCTCGCGTCGAACCGCTCGGTGGACGGCCAGTGGGACCCCAGCTGCACGAACTGCGGCCTGTACCACCCGCTGAACCCCTCTGTCTTCCTGGTGCCCCGCTGGCCCACGAACGTCTTCTACCACGTCACCAACCCCACCCAGGCCGTCACGGCGTACAACAGCGTGTACGGCCCGAACGGCACCGCCCCGTACTGGGACCACAACCTGACGTACAGCGAGTACCTGGACAAGGAAAGCGATCTGGCGCTGGGTCACGTGCTGTCCGGCAGCGCCTTCCCGCACTACATGCACCAGAACAACCTGCGGCAGTACGCCATCAACAAGAGCCTCGCCAGCGACTGGCTGGGCGCCATGCTGAAGAAATACGCCCGGTACTCCACGCTGCCGCTGAACACCTGGCGCTGGGACGACCTGGGCCCGTACATGCGCGACCGGACCCTGGCCCTGAAATCCGGCGTGAGCGGCCGCTGGAACCGCGCCACGAACAGCGTCACCCTCACCTCCGAACGCGGCGGTCCGGCCTTCGTGACCGGCGCGCTGGGCGGCACGCAGACGAGTTACGCCGGGCGGACCATCAGTCTCGTGACCCTGGGTGCCGGTCAGAGCGTCACCCTGCCCGTTCAGTGAGGCGGGCCGCGCCCGCCCGCGCCGGGGCCACGCCCGCGCACCTCCCGCCGCCCTGCCCCCCGGAGGCCCCATGACCGGACACCTCCGCCACCCCCTGACGTACCTGCAGCCGCCCGCCCGGCCGACCGGGACGCCGGACCGGCGCGCCCTGAGCGTGTACTACGGCCCGAACGCCCTGAACGTCCTGTGCCGCTACCGGCGCGTGATCGTGCAGCCCGGCCACTACCGCGTGGACGCCGTGCGCTGGCTGCAGGCACGCGGCGTGCAGGTCCTGGCGTACCTGAGCCTGGGCATGGACAGCAGCCCGCACGGCGACTGGCTGCGCGGCGCGCCCGACCCGCACTGGCACCTGCGGCCCGTGGACGCCCGTCACCCGGAGTGGCGCGCGCGGATCGAGGCGCAGGTCCTGGCGCACAGGGCCGTGTTCGACGGGTTCCTGCTCGACACGCTCGACAGCGCCAGCGACCCGGTGCAGGTGCGCGCCATGCTCAAGCTCGTGCGGCAGGTGCGGCAGTGGGCGGGCCCCTGCTACCTGATGGCCAACCGCGGCTTCGGGCTGCTGCCGCGCCTGGGCGGGACCATCAACGGCGTGCTGATCGAGGCGCTCTCGACGACCTGGGCGGACGGGTACCGCATGTACGAACGGCACGAGCTGGAGTACACGGCCGCGCTGGTCGCCCAGGCCCGCCGCCTGCACCTGGAGGTGTACGGCCTGGACTACGCCGTCACCACCCGCGCGCGGCGGTTCGCGCTGCGCCGCGCCGAGGCGCTGGGCGTCCCCACGTTCGTCAGCAACCGCGAACTGACCCTGCCCGGCGGCCTGCTGCCGCGCCTGGCCGCGCCGGAACGGCACGCGCACGGGTCCCTGAGCAGCACGTCCGCCTGAACGGACGTGCCTGCCGGGGGTCAGGGGGTCACAGGGCCGCGTCGATGCTGACGTCGTCCCAGTCCAGGGCGACGTCCTCGAGCGTCACGACCGGCACCTCGGCCAGCAGGGCGCGCAGGTGCTCGATCTGCTCGGTGATCTTCGGTGAGGACGGCGCGACCTCCTCGGGTTCCGCCTGACGCGCCCGGAACCAGAAGCGCGGCTTGCCGGGCTGCCTGGCCTGCGCGGTCCGTTCGTCCAGCAGCGCCACGAGTGCCTGCGTGGCCTGCACGATCTGCTCGTCCAGCGGCGTGGAGAGCAGTTCGGCGACCTTCTGGGTCTGCAGCAGGCCGCTGAGGGTCGCGGGATCGGCGCCCAGGTCCGCCACGCAGCGGGTCGTGAGGTGCTGGGTGTGGCCCATGTTCGACGCGAGCCCGACCGTGTTGCCGGGGCGGCGCACCCGGTCGCCCTGCACGGCGATCAGTTCGGGCAGGGCGTCGCGGCGCGGCACGGCGATCAGGCGCAGCCAGGGGCCACGGGCCCGGTGAGAGTGCAGGACCGTGATGACCTGCGCAGTGCGGTAGACCGCGTCGTCAGTGGCAGTCAGGGCCTCGCGGACGTTCATGCGCCCACCCTAGCGGGTGGGGCGGCACAAATCTCTTTCACTTGGGGGAACACGCTGCTGAGGATAGCGGCACTGTCGCGGCGCGTCACGTGCCTTGCTACGCGGCCGGTCACCGCCATGACCGCCCGGCGGGCGGCAGGTGCGCCTCCTCGTTGAAGCTGTCCAGGCTGACGCGCCCGGCCCCGAAGGTCAGGCGGGTGACGCTGGCGTTGCGCACCCGCCAGTTCAGGCGCAGGGCAGTGGCGTCCGGGGCGTCCAGCACGCGGGCGAGCGTCAGGCCGATCACGCCGCCGCTCGTGAACACCGCCACGCG
Source organism: Deinococcus grandis (assembly GCF_001485435.1). Taxonomy (NCBI): domain Bacteria; kingdom Thermotogati; phylum Deinococcota; class Deinococci; order Deinococcales; family Deinococcaceae; genus Deinococcus; species Deinococcus grandis. Next base: position 87,992 of record NZ_BCMS01000002.1, read on the forward strand.
GCTCCCGCCGGGTAGGGCCAGCGTGTCCGCCAGGGCCGCGAGGACCCGCGCGCGGAACGCCGCCCACGTCTCCACGTCCGGGTGGGTCAGGGTGCCCGCCTGCCATGCGGCCGCCACCGTCTCCAGCAGCGCCTGAAAGGTGCGGTTGCGCGCCTGGGGATCACTGGCGCGGAAGGCGGCGACCTGCGCGGCGAACGCCTCGTTCCGCGCGGCCAGCAGCGGCGCCAGCGTACGGATCAGGCCGTCCCCGTCGAACTCGGCCAGCCGGGCGTCCTGCACGGCGGCAGGCCAGCCGCTCGCCTGTTCGGCCGCCAGCTCCGCGCTGCGCCGCTGCCGCACGAGCGGACCGTGCAGGACGTGCGTGGGCACCCAGCCCTCAGCCCCGAACGCCGCGCCGACCGCGCGGGCCTGCGTCTCACCCAGCGGGGACAGCCGGTCGGTGTCCGCCTCGAACGGCGTGGCCTGCCCGTGGCGGATCAGGCGCAGTTCACTCACGCGCGTCCTGCGTCCGGATCAGCTCCCAGGCGCGGCGCATCAGCCACGCGGCCTGCTTGGCCAGCGGCGCGAACCGCGGATCCTGCGTCTGCCCCAGGCGGTAGCGCGCGAAGATCTGAATGACGATCACCGCGAGCTTGAAGTGCCCCAGCACCTCGAACCACGGCAGGGCGTCCGCCACGCGCCGCCCGCTGCGGGCCTCGTAGCGGGCCACGAGCGCGTCGCGGTCCGGGAAGCCCGGCGCGGCCGCCCCGACGCGGTTGGGCGCGCCGCCGGGCAGTTCCGGCATCGTCCAGTACGTCAGGGTCAGGCCCAGGTCCACCAGCGGGTCGCCCAGCGTGGTCATCTCCCAGTCCAGCAGCGCCACCACGCGGCCCGGGTCACGGGGGTCGAGCATCAGGTTGTCCAGCTTGAAGTCGTTGTGCACCAGCGCATGCGCCGTCTCATTGGGCGTGTGCGCCTCCAGCCACGCGATCACCAGTTCGTCGCGCAGCTCGGCGGGCGGGGGCAGGTCCCCGGTGTCTTTCAGCGCTTCGCGCGCGCGGCGCCAGCGGCCCGCCCAGCCGTCCACCTGACGGCGGTTGAAGCCCTCGGGTTTCCCCAGGTCGCGCAGGCCCGCCGCGTCGATATCCACCGCGTGCAGGTCGGCCAGCGTGTCGATCAAGGCTGCGCCCAGCCGCTCCGGGGCGCCGGGCAGCTCGCGGTACTCGGGCGGGAGGCTGGTCCGCACGACCGTCCCGCGCCGCCGCTCCATCAGGTAGAACGGGCTGCCGATCACGCCCGCGTCCTCCACGACCAGCAGCGGCTCCGGGGCCACCGGCAGCACCGGATGGATGCGCGAGAGCAGGTTCGCCTCGCGGGTCATGTCGTGCGCGCCCTTCGGGAGTGGCCCCAGCGGCGCGCGGCGCAGCACGTACTCCTGCTCGCCCAGCCGCAGCAGGTAAGTGAGGTTCGAGAAGCCGCCGGGGAACTGCAACACCTCCAGTGCGTCCACGTCGCCGGGCACCCGGCCCCGCAGAGCCTCCCGCAGCGCCTCCAGTGGCAGTTCCTCGCCGGGGCGGACAGGCGCGGCGTCCGGCGCGGTCAACGGCTCGCCTCCCCCGCCTCTGCCCCGCCTTGCTGGACGTGCAGCAGCGCCATGGCCTTGCCGCGCAGGTGTCGCATCTTCCCGATCCAGCCGTCGTAATCGGCGGCCTTGAGCTGAAATCCTTTCAGGGTGCTGGGGTGCGTGGTGATCAGGAACCCGCCTTCGCGCAGCACCTCCAGCGTCCTCGCGACCAGTTCGTCCGTCGTGATGGCCGTCTGCTGCAGCAGCGGCGCGTTCTGGATCATGGGCGTCCAGACACCTTCCGGGCACAGCGCGGCGACCTTGATGCCCCGGTCACCGTACGTGATGCTCAGCCACTCCGCGAACGCCAGCGCCGCGTGCTTGGTCACGGCGTACGGCGCGGAGTGCAGTTCCGTCAGCAGGCCCGCCGCCGACGCGGTGTTCAGCAGATACCCGTCGCCGCGTTCGAGCATGTGCGGCAGCACGTGCCGGGCCGCCCAGACGTGACTCATCACGTTCACGCGCTGGATCAGGTCCCACACGCGGTCCGGGGTGTCCGGCCCCTCGCCCACCGCGATGCCCGCGTTCGAGCAGAAGAGGTCGATACGGCCTTCATGCGCCAGCACGTCGTCGATCAGGCTCTTCACGCCCGCCTCCTGGCCCACGTCCGCCGGGATGAAGCGCGCGCCGATCGCGGCCGCCTCCTGCGCGCCCAGCTCCGCGTTGCGGTCCGACGCCACCACCGTCGCGCCCTCCTGCACGAACGCCGCCGCCAGCGCCTTCCCGATCCCCGACGCCGCGCCCGTCACCACGATCACCTTGCGTTCAAACTCCATGTCAGCCCTCCAGTGAATCCGGGAACGCGTGGCCCCCGGCAAGTTGTTCGGTCGTCTGCCGCGACAGGGCCCGCACGCGGCCCAGCCAGCGGTCATGCGAATTCGCGCGCGCCTGGAACGCCCGTACGGTCATCGGATGCGTCGTGATCAGGAACTGCCCCGACAGCAGGCCATTCACGGCCGCCTCCGCGACCTCCTCGGGCGTGATCGCCCCGGCCTGCAGGTGCGGCGCGCCCGCGATCAGGGGCGTCTGCACCCACTCCGGGCACAGCGCCGCCACGCCGATCCCCCGTTCGCCATACGTGATTGCCAGCCACTCCGCGAAGGCCAGCGCCTCATGCTTCGTCACCGCGTACGGCGCGGAATGCACCTCGGTCAGCAGGCCCGCCGCCGACACCGTCTGCAGCAGCGTGCCGCTCCCGCGCGCGAGCATGTGCGGCAGGACGTGCCGCGCGCCCCACACGTGACTCAGGACATTCACGCGCCACGACACGTCCCACAGCGCGTCGTCCGGCTCCAGGCCGTTCCCGACCGCCAGACCCGCGTTCGAGCACAGCAGGTCGACGCGGCCCTCGCGCGCCAGCACGTCGTCGATCAGGGCCTTCACCCCGGCCTCCTGCCCCACGTCAGCGGGCACGAACCGCGCACCGATCGCCGCCGCCTCACGCGCCCCGGCCTCCGCGTTCCGGTCGGACGCCACCACGACCGCGCCCTCCTGCACCAGACGCGCCGCCAGCGCCCGACCGATCCCGGACGCCGACCCCGTCACCACCGCCACCGCCTGATTCAAGTCCATGTGTACGCTCCTCGGTTCATCCCTCGGCCATCGGCACAACGAGTTGAGCCAGTCGAACCTCGACCTCGCGCGGATCGCTCAGTCTGCCCTGCGCCGTGTCCAGCACCAGGGTGAAGACGTCATCGTCTGAACCGCCCAGCAGCCAACCATTCATCGCCAGGAAGGTGTACGCCGCTGCGTACGCGGTGCGTTTGTTCCCGTCGACGAAGGCGTGATTGCGGGACAGGAAGTACAGGTACGCGGCCGCCTTGTCGGTCAGGCCGGGGTACAGTTCGACCCCGAACGCTTCCATCGCCGGTTGAGCGACCGCCGAGGCCAGCGCGCCCGCGTCCCGCAGGCCGGGCGTCCCGCCGAAATCGGCCAGTGCCTCGTCATGCAGGTCGGTGACGTCCTCCACCCTCAGATATGTCGTCACGCGTCACTCAATCGGGCCAGCAGCGCACGTTTCTCGGTCAGCAGCTTCGCCTTCGCCTCCTGAAAGAACAGCCCCCGGGCGGCGGGTTTGATGATCAGGCCGCCAGCGGACGGTTCGATCTCGATCTCGTCGCCGAATCCGTACAGTTCAAGGAGTTCCTTCGGGATGATCAGCGCCCTGGAGTTGCCGATGGTCGTGAGCTTCTTTCGCATGATCAATTATAACGGCGTTATAATCTCAGCGGCGTCCGCTGACGCCGTGGCGGCGCAGTTCTTCCTTGGCGACCGTCTCGGCGTGCACGATGTCCGGGCCGTCCGCGAGGCGCAGGGTGCGCGCCTGGGCGTACATCATCGCCAGGGGCGTGTCCTGGCTGACGCCCGCCCCGCCGAACACCTGGATGGCGCGGTCGATGACGCGCAGCGCGACGTTCGGCGCGACGACCTTGATCGCCGCGATCGGCCCGCGCGCCTCCTTGTTGCCGACGGTGTCCATCATGTGCGCGGCGTGCAGGGTCAGGAGTCGGGCCTGGTCGATCTCCATGCGGCTCGCGGCGATGGCCTCGCGGACGTGCTGGTGCCCGGTGAGGGGCTTGCCGAAGGCGGTGCGGGACGCGGCGCGCTGCACCATGAGGTCCAGGGCGCGTTCGGCCTGCCCGATCAGGCGCATGCAGTGGTGGATGCGGCCCGGCCCGAGGCGGCCCTGAGCGATCTCGAAGCCGCGCCCCTCGCCGAGCAGGAGGTTCGCGGCGGGCACGCGCACGTCCCGGAACGTCATCTGCGCGTGGCCGTGCGGCGCGTCGTCGTACCCGAACACGGTCAGCATGCGTTCCTTCGTGACGCCCGGCGCGTCCAGGGGAACGAGGATCATGCTCTGCTGGCGGTGCCGTTCGGCGTTCGGGTCAGTTTTGCCCATGAAGATGCTGATCTTGCAGCGGGGATCCCCCGCGCCGCTCGTCCACCACTTGTCGCCGTTCACGACGTACTCGTCCCCGTCGCGGGTGATGCTGGACTGGATGTTCGTCGCGTCGCTTGAGGCGACGTCGGGTTCGGTCATGGAGAACGCGCTGCGGATCTCGCCGTTCAGCAGCGGGATCAGCCACTGCTCCTGCTGCTCGGGCGTGCCGTAACGGGCCAGGACCTCCATGTTCCCGGTGTCGGGCGCGGAGCAGTTGAACACCTCGGGTGCCCACCACACGCGGCCCATGACCTCGCACAGGCCCGCGTACTCCAGGTTCGACAGGCCCGGCCCGAACGTGCCGTCCGGATCACTGGCGGGCGGCAGGAACAGGTTCCACAGGCCCTCGGCGCGCGCTTTGGGCTTCAGCTCGTCGATGATCGGGAGGTGCTCCCAGCGGTTCCCCGCGTCGATCTGCCGGGCGACCTCGGCCTCGTTGGGGTAGATGTGGGCGTCCATGAACGCGGTGAGGCGCGCGTGCAGGTCACGGGCGCGGGGGGACACGTCGAACATCGTCATAGGGGGACCTCCTCGGGGGTCAGGGGGCGGAAGCTGGCCTCGTCACCGTCGATGCCCAGCAGGAAGTCTCGGTAGCCCCGCCCGGACTCGCCGCGCAGGATCAGGCCCAGCGACATCAGACCGTCCAGGACCGCCTCGGCGCGCTCCAGCAGCTCCGGGTCGGGGTCCTCGGCGAGTTGCCGGGCCAGCCGGGCGTCCTCGTCGAACAGTGGGCGGTACGGGTCGAAGGCGGGCGAGGCGACGAAGGTGCCCGCCACGGCGAACATCTCCGTGTCGGTGACGGTCAGGGTGCCGAGCACCTCGCCCGTCGTGGGGCGTTCCAGGGTGTAGCGGCTGCCGATCTTCATGGCACGTCCGCGCGGACGATGGTGCCCAGCGCCGTGGCAACGAGTTTCTCCTGGCCGTCCTGCGCGGCGTAGAGGTCGCAGCGGGTCACAGCCTGCCGTTTCCCGGCGCTCAGGACGCTGCCGCGCCCGATCAGGGTGTCGCCCTGCGCGGGCCGCAGAAAGTTGATCTTGAACTCGCTCGTCAGGACGCTGGGACCCAGCGCGGCGGCCCCCATGAACGTCAGGGTGATATCCGCCAGGGTCGCCTGGAGGCCACCGTGCGCGAAGCCGTGATGCTGCGTCAGGTCGGGCCGCAGCGCGAGGCTCACCTCGACCCCTTCGGGCGTGAAGCGGGTCGCGCGGGCGCCCACGAGGGTGCTGAACGGCTGGGCGTCCAGCACACCCTGCGCCATGGCGAGCATGTCGGCGGGGGCAGTCGTCACAGGTACACCCGGAAGACGCTCTCGGCGGTGCAGGCGGGCTTGTCGGCCCCTTCGATCTCGATGGTGTTGGCGACCGTGATCTGCACGAACCCCTGGCCCGGCTCGGCGGACTGGAGGACGGCGCGGTTGCGCAGGCGTGACCCGGCGCGGACGGGCGTGATGAAGCGCACGCGGTTCAGGCCGTAGTTGACAGTCAGGCGCGCGCCGTCGATGTGTGGGGCACCGCCGTGGGTCATGAACTCCCCGGCCAGCAGCGACAGGGTCAGGAAGCCGTGGGCGATGGTGCCGCCGAACGGTCCCTGCGCGGCCTTCTCCTGGTCCACGTGAATGAACTGGTGGTCGCCGGTGGCGTGCGCGAAGGCGTCGATGCGGGTCTGGTCGACGGTGATCCAGTCGGACAGCGCGACTTCCTGCCCGACGTGCGCGGCCAGCTCGTCAGGCCGGATTCCGGCGGGCGCGGTCATACCACGCCAGCGCCGCCGTCCACGGCGATGTTCTGGCCGGTCATGTAGGCGCTGGCGTCGCTGGACAGCAGCAGCGCGAGGCCCTTGAGGTCCTGGTCAGTGCCGAGGCGGTGCATGGGCGTGGATTCCAGGATGGACTGCTCGCCGTACGCCAGGGTGCCCTTGGTCATCTTGGTGGGGAAGTAGCCGGGGCAGATGCTGTTCACGGTGACGCCCTTGTCGGCCATCTCGGCGGCCAGCGCGCGGGTGAAGTTCACGACGGCGCCCTTGCTGGTGTTGTACGCGACGGTGGGGGACATGCGGGGGTCGTTGCCCTGCAGCCCGGCGACGGACGCGACGTTCACGATGCGGCCCTTCCCGGCGGGGAGCATGCAGCGTTTCAGGACGCTCTGGGTGATGAGGAACAGGCCGTTCACGTTGACGTTCATGACCTTCATCCACGCGTCCAGGGGGTGGTCGACGGTGGGGGCGCCCCAGGTGGCCCCGGCGTTGTTCACGAGGATGTCGATCGGGCCGACCTCGGCGTGAATCTGCTCGATCAGGGGGTCGATGGTGTCGAAGGCGCCCAGGTCGTTGGGGTACACGTGCGCGGTGATGCCCAGACCCTGAAGGTGGGTTTTCGCCTCGTCGAGTTCGTGGGCCTTGCGGGCGGTCAGGACGACGGTCGCGCCGTACTCGCCGAGGGCTTCGGCGATCTGGAGGCCGAGGCCGCGGCTGCCGCCGGTGATGAGGGCGACCTTGCCGGTCAGGTTGAACAGGTCTTTCAGGGCCATGCGGGGTGAACCTCCGGGTGAGGGGACGTGCGGGGGGGGTTGAGGCCACCAGCATAGGCAGAAATGTACGTGAACGTCAATTTTGAACGCGAACGGACGCTGTGGGCGGGAGCGGTGTCACGGCCGGGGGTCAGGGCCGCCAGTCCAGCGTCGCCTCACGCGCGGCCCGCAGGCCCGCCACGTCCAGTTCCGCCCGCAGGCGGTAGCGTCCCGCCGGGAGGCCGTCCAGCACCGGCAGGAACGGCGCGGCGAGCAAGACCTCGCCCGGCCACAGGATGACTGGCGGACCGCCCGCGCACGCCTCGTCGTCCCGCAGGACCGTCACGTCCCGCCCCCGCGCATCCAGCACCCGCAACCGCACCACGAAGCAGTCCCAGTCGAGACGCAGCGGCCAGCGTCCGGTGTTCACGACGCGCACGTCGGCCGCCAGTGCCCCCCGCGCCGGGGAGGTGGGGCGCACGAAGACACTCAAGCGGGACTCGCGGGCCACCTCCCCGGCCGTGACCGTGACCCCGTCCGGACCGACCGCCGCTGACCCGGGCGACACCACCACCCGGTTCAGGAGGGGGTCGAGCCGCCCAGCGCCGTTCAGAGTGCGCTGGGCGTCCAGCAGCCGCTCCAGCGTGAACGCCGCCGGACGGACCTGGGTGACACCGGTCCGCGCGGCCTCGCGGGCCTCCCCACCTAGAGCCCCGCCCAGCGCGTCGGCCAGGGCACGCACGGGGGGCTGCCCCGGCCCGGCCCACAGCAGCGTCAGGCGCAGGCGGCCCGCGTGCACGTCCACGGCCGCGCCTGCGAACCCCGGAAAGCGGGACGCGAGGGCCGCCCAGTCCGGCGGCACGTCACTCCGGGCCTGCGCGCCCGGGTCAGTCGGGAGACACAGGCCGGTCAGGAGGATCAGGGCGTGCAGACGTCGCATGGTCACAGTGTCTCCGATCCGGCGTCCGGGGAAGTGCAGAGGTGCCCAGACCCGGCGCTCTGTTCTCTGTCAGAAGTCCCGCTCCGTGGACCGCATCCAAGGTTAAGGCATCTCTCATTTCGCGTCCCAGACGACTTTCCACCTGCATACCACCTCGTGAAAGCTCCCGGTGATGACCGGCGCGGCAGCATGAACACGTGAACGGACGCCGTGAATCCACGCAGGGCCTGCTGACGGTGGCGGCCATTCTGCTCAGCAGCGCGCTGAACTACGCGTTCACGCTGCTGCTGGGCCGCTGGCTGGACGCCGCGCAGTACGGGGCGTTCGCGTCGTTCACGTCGCTGTTCATGCTGTCGGCGGCGCTGCCGATCGCGTTCCAGCAGGCCACGTCCCGCCGCGCGCAGGGCGCGAACACCGCCGCGGCGCTGCGCGCCGGTGGGCTACTGGGCGCGGCGCTGCTGCTGCTCTCGCCACTGGCGGGCCTGCTGGGGTTGCAGCCCGCGTGGGTGGCCGCGTTCGCGCTGACCGTGCCACCGCTGGCGCTGCTGGGCGCGTGGCGCGGCGCGGCCCAGCGGGACGGCCGGGCCGCCGCGTTCGGCCTGAGCCTGCTGGCCGAGCACGGCCTGAAGATCGCGCTGACGGCGCCGCTGCTGCTGGTCCTGCCGGGCGCGGCGGCGGCGGTCGCGGCGACACTGCTGGGCATGCTGCTGGCGCTGCCGCTGGTCCGGCCCCGCCCGGCCCCTGGCGCGGCGGCCCCGGCCGCGGGGGCGGAAGGCAAGCGGCTGCTGGCGCTGGTCGCCGCCGCGCAGAGCGGGCTGCTGTACGGGGACGTGCTGCTGGCCGGGGCGCTGCTCGCCCCCGGTGACGCCGGGGCGTTCGCGGCGGCGGCGACCCTGGCGCGCGTGGTGTTCTTCGCCGGGTGGGCGGTGCAGGTCGCGGCGTTCCCGCTCGTGGCCCGCCGCGCCGCCGCCGGGGAGCCGCTGCGGCCCCTGCTGCTGGGTGCGCTGGGCGCGACGCTGCTCGTGGCGGGCGTCCCGGCGGCGCTGCTGGCGCTCGCGCCGGAGCTGTGCGCCCGCGTGGCGTTCGGCGGGGCGCTGCCGGGCGCGGCGGCGCTGCTGCCCGGCGCGGCGCTGGGCACCCTGGCGCTGACGGTGGCGGGCACGGCGCTCAATCATCTGCTCGCGTCGGGCGGGCGCGGCGCGCAGCTGCTGGCGGCGCGGGCGTACCTGCTGTCCGGCGCGGCGCTGATGCTGCTGGCCCTGGCGTCCGGTCATCAGGCCGCGCATCTGACGTTTCTCGCGGCGGTCGGCAAGGGTACGCTCCTGCTGAGCGCCGCGTCTCTCCTCATCCCTCACCCCTGGAGGTTCACCCGTGTCGTACCCCGCGTTTGAGCAGTGGCGTGACGTGCCACTGCCCCGAGTCACCCTGAGTATCGTCGTGCCCGCCTACAACGAGTCCGAGCGGATCCTGCCGACCGTGGCGGCGTTCGCGGTGGCGGTCAGCGCTACCGGCGAGCCGTGGGAACTGATCGTCAGTGACGACGGCAGCCGCGACGGGACCGCCGATCTGGTCGGGGCGCTGCCGTGGGCGAACCTGCGGGTGCTGCGGCACACGAACACCGGTAAGGGCGGCGCGGTGCGCCGGGGCGTCCGCGCGGCGCGCGGGGACCTGATCCTGTTCGCGGACGCGGACAACAGCACGCCCATCGAGGAACTGCCGCGCCTGATCGCGGCGGTCCGCGCCGGGGCGCACGTCGCGATCGGGTCGCGGGCCGCCGAGGGCGCCGAGGAGGTCGGCAAGAGCCCCCTGCGGCGCCTGGTGTCGGGGGGCCTGCGGCGCGTGACGCGGCTGCTGACCGGCGTGACGGCCGAGGACACCCAGTGCGGCTTCAAGCTGTTCCGGGGCGAGGTGGCCCGCGACCTGTTCCGGCGCGGGGTGCTCGACGGGTTCTCCTTCGACCTGGAACTGCTGTACCTCGCGGCGCGTGACGGTCTGCGGGTCGTGGAGGTCCCGGTCCGCTGGGTGGACGCCCCGGACAGCAAGGTGGACCCCGTGAAGGATTCCGTGAAGTTCCTCAAGGACGTGCTGATGCTGCGCCGCCTGCATGGCAGCGGCCACCCGCGCGCGGACGGGCTGCACCTGGCGGTCGTCACGGCGTACCCGCCGGGGCGGCGCAGCCTGAACGAGTACGGCCTGCACCTGTCGCGGGTCCTGGCGGACAAGCCCGAGGTGGGGCACATGACCATCCTGGCCGACCGGCTGCCAGATGGGCAGGAGGCCGCCGACGCCCCGAACGTGCGGCGCGTGTGGGACTTCAACGATCCCCTGTCGGCGCTGCGGGTGCTGCTGGCGCTGCGCCGCGCGCGGCCCGACGCGGTGATCTTCAACCTGCAGATGGCGAGCTTCGGGGACCGGCGCGTCCCGGCGGCGCTGGGGTTGCTGACGCCCGCCCTGGCGCGCGCGTTCGGGACGCCCAGCGTGACGCTGCTGCACAACCTGTTCGAGACGGTGGACCTGGACCGCGCGGGTTTCGGCGGGAACGCGCTGAAGGTGAAGGTGACGCGGGCGTTCGGGCGGCTGTTCACGCGGGCGCTGCTCGGCTCGAATCTCGTGGCGACGACCCTGCCGCGCTACGTGAAGCTGCTGCGCGACGAGTATGGCGCGCAGAACGTGTTCCTGGCGCCGCACGGGACGTTCCAGCTGCCCCTGCCGCCGCAGCCGTTCCCGGAGGTGCCGACCGTGATGACCTTCGGGAAGTTCGGGACGTACAAGCGCGTGGAGGTGCTCATCGAGGCGCACCGGGAGCTGCTCACGCGGGATCCGCGCGCGCGGCTGGTGATCGCCGGGAGCGACACGCCGAACGCGCCGGGGTACCTGGCGGGCGTGCAGGCGCAGTTCGCGGACGTGCCGAACATCACCTTCACCGGCTACGTGGCCGAGGAGGACGTGCCGCGCGTGTTCAGTGACTGCACGGTGGTGGCCTTCCCGTACAACGCCACGACCGGCAGCAGCGGCGTGCTGCATCAGGCCGGGGAATTCGGGCGTGGGGCGGTCATGCCGAACATCGGGGACCTCGCGGACCTGATCCAGGACGAGGGCTACCGCGCCGAATTCTTCGAACCCGAGGACCCGCAGTCCCTGGCGGACGCGCTGTGGCGGGTGCTGAGCGACCCGCGTCAGGCGGCGGCCCTGGGCGACGCGAACTGGCGGGTGGCGTCCAGCCTGCCCCTCTCCGACGTGGCAGACTGGTATCTGCTTCATATTGAAGACCTCACGGGCACCGCGCCCGGTCCCTCACCCCGCGCCCAGGAGGCCCAGGCATGACCCGTCCCCCCACCACCCTCGACATCCTGGTGCGCCGCGACGCGGACGACCTGCACCTGTCGCTCAGCGGTCGCCTGGACGCGCATCAGGTGCCCGGGTTCCTCGCGGCGGCCGAACCGCTCGCGGCGCGCACGACCCTGGACCTGGGCGGCGTGACGTTCATGGATTCCAGCGGGCTGGCGGCGCTGGTGCGGCTGGTCCGCACGGCGCGCGCCGCCGGGCAGGACCTCGGGATCGTGAACATTCAGGACGGCGTGCGGCTGGCCATGGAGATCACGGGCCTGTACGCCGTGCTGCCGATCCGCTGAGCGCGGCCATGGACGTGACTGCGCCCGACCCGTTCACAGAACTCCTCGATCAGGTCGCGGACCTGAGTGACCAGCTGGTGTTCCTGCAGCGCCTGATCCCGCAGGCGCTGGCCCTGACCGACGAGGCGCAGGCGACCGGACTGGTGCAGCAGGCGGCGGCGCTGATCAACACGCCGGGCGCCGCGCTGCACGTGCGGGGCGAGTGGCTGGGCGAGACGCCGGGCTGGCTGCGGGGCGTGCAGCCGCCCGGTCACGCGGCGGTCCTCCCGGCGGGCGCGGTGCATACCGGCGCGCCGTTCTGCGGGGCGTGGCGGCTGACGGCCGTGCTGGCGGTGCCGCTGGAGCAGGGGTGGCTGGCGCTGTGGGGCAAGCGGGACTTCCAGGCGGGCGAGCGGGAGCTGATCAGCACGCTGGCGCAGCTACTCGACGCGGCGCTGCGGGCCATGCAGGGGCGGCGCGAGGCGGCCCGGTACGCGATGCAGGAACGCGACCGGCGGCAGGCGCAGGCGGTGTGGCGCGCGGTGACGCCCGAGGCGCTGAGCACGCCGCCCGGGTATCACCTGCACCTGCATTCGCAGCCGGCCAGTGATTTCGGCGGGGATTTCCAGTTTCAGGAGGCCGAGTGGATCGTGGCGGGCGACGTGAGCGGCAAGGGCCTGCCGGCGGCGATCATCACGGCGATGTTCGCGTCGGCGTTCACGGTCGCGGCGCGGTCGGCGTCGCTGAACAGCACGCTGGGCGAGGCCCTGCACGATCACCTGGAACGCTCGGGGGCGTTCTGCACGCTCGCGGCGATGCAGGTGCGGCCCGACGGGCAGCTGCGCGTGCTGAACATCGGGCATCCGCCGGTGCTGCTGCGCCGCGCCGACGGGCGCCTGGAGGAGGTGCGGGCGTCGGCGCCGCCGCTGGGGACCTTCCCGCTGCTGCACGTGGACGTCGAGCGGGTGTGGCTGCATCCGGGCGACGCGCTGCTGGTGTACAGCGACGGTCTGTTCGAGGCCGAGGACGCCTCGGGCGTGCCGTTCGGCCTGGAGCGCACGCGGCAGCTCGCGTCGGAGGTGGCGCCCACCGCGTTCATCCGGCAGGCGGTGGCGGGCCTGCGCGGCTTCGAGGTGGGCGACGACCTGACGCTGCTCGTGCTGCAGCGGGACCCGGCGGCGCGCGGGGTGCAGCGGCGCCTGCCGGGCGACCTGCAGGCCCTGGCGACCCTCAGCGAGGCGCTGCGCGAGGCGGTGCCGCCGGACCACCCGGCGCTGATGCCGGCGGAACTGGCGATCACGGAACTGTTCGTGAACGCGGTGCGGCACGGCGGGGCGCGCGAGGTGACGCTGCGGGCGCACACCTCCGGCGCGGACATTCTGGTGACCCTGATGGACGACGGGTCACCGTTCGATCCACGCAGCGCCGCGCCGCAGGAGGGCGGGGAGCTGCGCGAGCACGGGTACGGGCTGCTGATCGCGCAGCGCTGCGCGCGGGAATGGCATTATGCTCGCAAGGCACAGTTCAACCGCCAGACGCTGCGACTGCGCGCACCCGACCTCTCCGCCCTCATCTGACCACGCCTGAAAGGATGCTGCCCCCGATGCCCCTGACCTACACCGTGAACGGCCCTGAACTGATCCTCTCCGGACGCCTGGACGCCCAGAACGCCCTGGATTTACGCGCCGCGCTCGCGGAGCACGCCGGGCAGACCGGTGACCTGCGCGTGGACATGGCGGACGTGCCGTTCATGGACAGCAGCGCCCTCGCGGCGCTGGTCAGCGCCCTGAAGGACCGGCGCCGCGAGGGCCGGTCGCTGCGCCTGACCCGCGCGAGTCCGGCGGTGCATGAACTGATGTCCCTGACCATGCTGGGCCGGGTCTTCGGTCTGGAGGATCCCAGGTGACGCGGCACCTGCCGGCGAACGTGACCCTGTTCGGGCACGTGCCGTCCAAGCACGTCCTGATCGTGGAGGACGCGCCGGGCATGCGGCTGCTGGTGCGGCACATCCTGCAGCAGGGTGGGCACAAGCCGCTGGAGGCCGAATCGGTCGAGGCGGCCTTCGGTGAGCTGTCGCGCGGCCCGGTGGACGTGATCGTCACGGACCTGATGCTGCCGGGCCGCTCCGGGCTGGACCTGCTGCGGGACCTGCGGGACCTGCCGGACGCGCCGCCGGTGATCGTCCTGACCGGCAGCGGCGAGGAGGTGCTGCGCGAGCAGGCCCTGAGCCTGGGGGCGCGCAGCGTCCTGTTCAAACCCTTCAGCCGGTACGAGCTGCTGGACGCCGTGTTCGCCGCCGGGATGGGCGGCTGACCGGAAGGCGGGTCGCCTTGACCCTGACGGGTCGGCTGACCCGGCTCCTGCGGCCGCGCCCCGGCTGGGCGCGTTCCGCTTGGCCGCCGCTCGTCTGGTCGCGGCCTGACGTCGCGCCGCCCGGGTCACCGGCTGGACCACCCGGTGGTCCAGCCGGTGACCCGGCGGGCGGGCCGGTGGAGCCACATCCCGGCGCGCGGCCCAGCCTGACCCTGCCGGGCGCGCTGCTGCCGCCGGGCGAGGACGAGCGGGCCGGGGGGCGGCTGCTGGCCTTCGCGCTGCTGCTGATGCTGGTCCTGCACGGCACGCAACTGATCAGCGGGTCGTTCACCCGCACCTACGACGCGCTGATTCACGTGTACTTCGGCGCGCACTACGCGAAGTCGTTCTTCGACCCGTGGGAGGCCGGGTGGTACACCGGGTTCTCGCTGACGTCGTACCCGCCGCTCAGTCACTACCTGATCGCGCTGCTGAGTGTCCCGCTGGGCCTGATGGGCGCGTTCGCCGCCACGCAGATCCTGGCGCTGACGGGCCTGACGGTCGGCATGTACCGCTTCGGGAAGGTGTTTGTCACGGCCCGCGCGGCCGGGTACGGCGCGGTACTGCTGGTCCTGTCGAGCGCCATCGCGGAGACCGTGCAGGTCTTCGGGCAGCTGCCCACCACCCTCAGCCTGGGGCTGCTGCTGAACGCCATTCCGTTCGCGGTGCGCTGGGTGCGGACCGGGCAGAAGACGTACCTGATCCGCGCGGCCATGTGGACGGCTGCGACCACCGCGGCGCACCACGTCACCACGCTGTTCGGCAGCGTGTTCTTCATCGCGCCGGTGCTGCTGGCCGTGGTGCTCGAGAGTGCCTCGCGGCCCCGCCCGGCCGAGGGCACGGGCAGCTGGTGGCGGGTCTGGCGGCGCCTCTACCGGGTGGCGCCGCGCGTGTACCGCGGCGGCCTGTACGGCGTGTCCGCCATCATGGCGCTGGTGCTGGTCGTGCTGCCCTACTGGCTCTGGAGCCGCGCCGATCCGATCACGCAGGTCCCGATCCCGCACGGCAGCCGCGCGAACTTCCTGGAACGGCGCGACTTCGGGTTCATGTTCTGGCTGGTGCCGTGGGCGACGCTGCTGCCCATCTACTGGGACGCGGTGCGGCGCGGCCTGTTCACGCACCGGGGGCTGCCCCGCTGGCCGATCATGGCCAGCATCCTGCTGCTGAGCCTGCTGGGTACCGGCGGCACGACGCCCATCCCGAAGGCGCTGCTGCGCGGCGCGTTCGACATCCTGACGCTGGACCGCTTCACGTTCTGGGCCTGCATGCTGATCCTGCCGCTGGCCGGTCTGGTCATCGAGTCGTGGCGGCACGGGGCGTGGCGGGTGTTCGTGCAGGCCCGCCTCGGCGCGCGGGTGCATCACGCGCTGGGCCTGCTGTTCGTGGCGGCCGCGCTGGCCCTGTCAGTGGGCGTGAGTTCCCTGACGTACTACCGCAAGTTCCAGCCGGACCGGATCGACGTGCGGCCCATCGTGCAGTTCCTGGAATCCGGCGGACGGGACCGCTACCGGTACATGGTGCTGGGCTTCGGGGATCAGATGGCGTGGCTCAGCGCGAACACCCGCGCGACCACCCCGGACGGGAACTACCACAGCGCGCGGCGCCTGCCGGAACTGACCGCCACGCCCGTGGAGCGCCTGGAGGGCGCCAAGTACACCGGCGTGCCGGGCCTGGGCAGCCTGCGGCAGTTCATGACGACCCCCGCGAAGTACAACCTGCGCTTCATGCTCAGCAACGACGCGTTCTACGACCCGGCGCTGCACATGCTCGGCTGGGTGCGGCTGGGGACCCTGCCGGGCGGGATCATGGTGTGGGAACGCCCGGACATCCCCGAGGTGCAGCCCCGCCTGCCCCGGCGGGAACTGCCGGTCTGGCAGCGGCTGATGTGGGCGCTGCTGCCGTCCGGCGCGCCGGTCCTGGCGCTGCTGTCGCTGCTGCTGCCGGTCCGCGCGCCGCGGGGCCGCTCGCGCTGGCCGTGGGTGCGGCTGCTGGCCGAGGACAGCCTGGACCCGCCGCCGCAGCAGGGGGCGTGGTGGCACTCCTGGGTGCGGCGACTGCCGTTCCGGTCGTGGCGTACGGCCCGGCTGCGCGCCCGGCGGCGCCCCCTGGCCCAGCGGCTGCTGAACACGGGGCTGCTGCTGACGCTGGTCCTGGGCGGCGCGGCGTTCACGTACCGCAGCCTCCAGCCGCCCGAGACGCCGCAGCGGGCCGTGCTGGGCTACTGGGACGACCTGGACTTCAAACGTTTCGGCGCGGCCTACAGCTGGATTGACCCGCAGGATGGCCTGACCGAGGAACGCTGGCGGCTGGACCTGTCGGTGGTGGGGGGCCTGCGCAGCGGGTACGCGAAACTCGATTCGCTGCGCATCCTGGACGTGACGTACAGCGGTCCGCCGGAGGCGCCGGACACGGTCGCCACCGTCCGGTCGCGCCTGACGTGGTTCACGTCCCTTGGCGACGTGACCGAGGAGGTCAGTCAGGACCTGCGCCGCACCGCGCGCGGCTGGCGACTGCTGGTCTCCCCCACCCTGAATGTCCGGCCGCCGCTGCGCTTCCAGGCGGTGCCGGGCGTGCAGCTGGCCGCGCCCCCCGCCCTGGACATGCCGGTGCCGCTGCGGGTGATCAGTCGGCGGCTGGTCGCGTTCCGCGCCGCGCCGGGCGCGCCGGAGCAGGTGGCGGTGGTGGGCGAGGTGCAGAACGCGGGCCGGACCGGGGCGTCGCTGACCATCTCGGCCAGTGTCACGGACGCCAGCGGGCAGGAACTCGCCCGGAACGACGCGACCGAGACGTTCCTGCCGTGGCTGAATCCCGGCGAGCGCACCCCGTTCCTGATCACCTTCGACGGACCCGGCATGACCGTGGACGTCCGGGACGTGGCGAGCTTCGCCGTGCGGGCCAGCGGCGTGGCGACCAGCCGGAACCTCGCGCGGGACCTGAACCTGTGGCGGCGCGGCGGGGCCGTGCGGGTGGAGAACACCGGTCCCGCCGAGGCGACCCTGACGAACGTGATCGGCACGCTCGACGACGCGGGCGGCGTGGCGTGGGTGACCCGCACCTACCTGATGGAGGCGGTGCCGCCCATGCAGTCGCGCGAGGCGACCCTGCCCCTGGCGCGGCCCGGCGGGTACCGCGTGCTGCTCGGCGCGGGCGGGGGGCGCGTGACGGCCTCGCGGCTGTTCGCGCACGCCTTCCACCGGGAGGAACCGTGAGAGGCTCCCGCAGCAGGAAGTGGGGCGCGCTGCTGGCCGTGCCGGGCAGCAGGAGGCTGACCGGGCTGGTACTGGGCAGGCTGGTGCTGGCCGGACTGGTGCTGGGCGGGCTGCTGGGCGGCTGCGCGCGGCCGCCGCAGGACGACCTGCGCCTCACACCCCTGCCGACGCTGACCCTTCAGGAAGGTCGGCTGCGTGTGACGGGCGAGGGACCGCTGCGCTTGGCCTGCGACACCCCGGCCGGGCCGGTCGTGCACATGCTGGCACGGGCGGGGCAGGTGCCGGTCCCACCCGGCGCGCTGGCCTGCGAGGCGTCCCGGCCCGGTCACGCCGAGGGCCGGGTGACCGTGGCCCTCACGCCCACGCCGACACCATCAACGCCCCCGTCAGCGCCGACACCTCTGCCCCCCATCCCTGCGGCGCGCGGCACCCTGCGCGTCACCCCTGTCACCCTGCGACTGGGACAGCGCGAGGTGTGGACAGTCACCGCCGACCTGCGCGGCCCGGACGGTCGCGTGGCACCCGACGGCACGCCGGTCACGCTGAGCGCCGCCTCCGGCGCCGAGCGGCTCAGCGCGGTGCGCCTGACCGTCAACGGCGTCGCCCGCTGGCAGCTCACGCCCGGCGCGCCCGGCCCGTTCACGTTCACCGCCCGGAGTGGCGACTGGCAGGGCCGCGCCGCCGCCGTCGCCGCCACCGGGGTGCTCGGCGGGCGGCCGCGCGCGGTGTTCACCGGGCAGGTCCTGACCCTCGGGCCGCTGCGCTGGCAGGACGGCGCCCTCCCGGACGACGGAACCCCGGTGCGGCTGCGCGCCCTGACCCGCGCGGGGACCGTGGTGTGGTCCGCGGACGTGACGGTCGCCGCCGGGCAGGTCCGCGCCAAGGTGCCCCGGGTGCGCGGCGCCGTGACCCTCAGCGCGGAACTCGCGGGCAGCGAGGTGAGGTTCGCGTGGCCCTGATACGGATTCCGTTTGTTTCGCCAACAATCCGGAACTTCACCGGATTGTTGGCTCCACGTCCGGAACCCGTTTTTCTCCTTCTCGCATCCGCTCGGATTGAACGGGCTGTGCAGCCCATTCAATCGGAGTCCGTATGAGACCCAGACCGCGCGCCGGTCGGGCCACGCGCCTCAAACGGCTGGCGTTCGTGCTGCTCGTGCTGGGCAGCGTGGGCGGCGCGCTCGGCGCCCTGCTGCTGTCCGCGCAGGTCTTCGACCGCCTGAGCCGCGCCTCCGCGCAGGTGGACGCCCTGAGCCTCGCGCGGCGCCCCGCGTCGAGCGCGACCCTGAGCTGGCAGGCGCCGCCGCCCGGCACGCGCCAGCCGGACGGCGTGACGCTCGAGGACCTGCGACAGGCGTACCTGCTGGCCTTCAGTGAACTGACGTACGCGCATGGCAGCGGAGACACCACCGGCCTGCCGGGCCGTTTCGGTGGCCGCGCCTTGCAGGAGGCGGTGGCGGCCACCACGCCACGCACCGGGGCGCTCGTACTCGACTGGGGGCACCGCGCCACGCCGCTGGGGCTGCTGGACGACCGGACCTTCCAGCTGCGGGACGACCTGTGGACGCTGCGCGCCCTGCCCGGCCCGGACGGCTGGCAGGAGCCGGTGGTGCGGCGGGAGACCCGCTCGGTGACCCTCCAGCAGAGCGGCGGGGTGTGGCGGGTCACGCACTGGCGCGTCACCGACTGGCGCGCCCCGCAGGCGCGTCCCGCGACGCCGCTCGCGCTGCGCGGCTGGCGCGCCGTGACCTTCCAGGACTGGAGCGACTGGACGCGGGACGAGTGGACGGCCACGCTGCGGCGCGTCCGGCAGGCCGGGCTGGGCCCGGTGGCGCTGGCCATGCCGGACGCGCCGACGCTGAACACCGGACGCGCCCTGGGCCTGGGCGTGCGGCTGGCCCGGCAGTCCGGGCTGGACGTCGTCGTGACCTTCGACACGCCCCTGACGCTGGCGTCCCTGCCGTCCCGGGTCACGGCGGCGGCGCAGGCGCGCGGCGCGCTCGCCCTGCTGCCCGGCCCGCTGCCAGACAGCTCGCTGAACACTGCCCGGGCGCTCGGGATCCTGCGGGCCGCGCAGCCCCTGCCGCTCGTCACGGGGGGCGCACCCGTCCGGACCGACGTCGCGGCGCTGATCGCCGGGACGCTCACCGACGCCCCCCCGGTCGGCCCGTCCGCGCCCGGCGTGGCGTTCCGCCTCCCGGCGCCCCCACGGCTGCCATGGAAGCAGGCCGCGTTCCTGGAGGCCGCGTCGGCCCTGCCCGACCGGGGCTGGCTCGCGCCCAGCCTGGACGCCCTGACCGACACCAGCGGGACGCTCACGCCGCTGGGCCGCGCGCTCCTGCGACGCTGAACGCGGGAGCGCGCGGCCGCTCAGAGCAGCATGCATACAGGATGAAAATGACTCGCCTGCGACTTGGACACGTTCCGTTGTCCCCTCTCCCCTGTGGGACTCGTAGAGCTGCGCAGCAGAGAGGGAGGGAGGAGCGAAGCGACGGAAGGGTGAGGGGGCCACCGGGCGACTCCGAACGCTGTAGAATCACTTGAATCCCGTATGAACGGACCGTCACTCCGCCTGGACGTGCAGAGCGAGCACCTCACCACACCAGCGGTTGGAAGTCGAATGGAGGGGCCGACATCACGCCCTTCCATGGAACTGGACCCCGCTGTCAGAGCGGGTCGGTGCGGGGCAGGGTGAAGGAGAAGGTGGCGCCCTGGTCGGGTTCGCTCTCGGCGTGGACCTGCCCGCCGTGGCGCTGGATGATGCGGCGGACGTTCGCGAGGCCGACGCCGGTCCCGCCGAAGTCCTCGGCGCGGTGCAGCCGCTGGAAGACGCCGAACAGCTTGTGGGCGTATGCGGGGTCGAAGCCCACGCCGTTGTCCCGGACGTTCACGCGCCACTCGCCGGGCAGCGCGTCGGCCCACACCTCGATCAGGGGTGCGGTGCGGGTCGCGGAGTACTTCACGGCGTTGGACAGCAGGTTGGTCATGACCTGGCGTAGCAGCGCGGCGTCGGCCTGCACGGTCGGGAGGGGCGAGACGCGCAGGGTGACGTCGCGGCCCTCGAGTTCGGGGGCGAGGCTGACCTGCACGCTGCCGACCAGGGCGCCGAGGTCCACGTCGCGCAGGTGCAGTTCCTGGCGGGTGACGCGGGACAGGAGCAGCATGGCGTCGATCAGGGCGTTCATCTGCGTGGCGGAGTCGCCGATGATGTTCAGGTACCGTTCGGCCTTGGGTTGGCCGCTCAGGTCGCCGAGGGTGCGGCGCAGCAGGTCGGTGAAGCCCGCGATGTGCCGCACGGGGGCGCGCAGGTCGTGGCTGACGGAGTACGCGAAGGCCTCGAGTTCCTCGTTGGCGACCTGCAGCGCGGCGTTGCTGCGGGCGGTGTCCTGCGAGGTGCGGCGCAGTTCGGTGACGCTCGCGGCGCGGTCCAGGGCGAGTTGCAGGCTGCGGGTGACGCCCTCGATCAGCGCGCGTTCGGAGGTCGTCCACTGCCGCGCCTCGTACTGGACGACGGCGAACACGCCGATCAGTTCACCGGCCTGCCGCAGGGGGACGGTGGCGGTGGCGCCCACGACGCGCGCGGCGGGTTCCAGGCGGTCGGTGTCCGGGTCGTAGCTGTCCTGGTAGTACGGCTGGCCGCTCTGCCAGGGAATCAGGAGGTTGCGGGTGTCCTCGAGGGGCAGGCCTCGGTCGACGGCGGCCTGCAGGTCCGGGTCGCGCAGGCTGCCCACCTGGGCGCGCAGGCGCCAGAGGTCCCCTTCGGGTTCGTAGTACACCGCGAAGCCTGCCGGGAGGAGGCTCAGGGTGATCTCCTGCGCGCGGCGGATCAGGGCGTAGCGGTCTTCCTGGGCGCCCAGGTCGCGGCTGAGCTGCGCGAAGGCCTGCAGGGAGCGGGCCTGCACCTGCAGTTCGGCGTGCTGGCTGGCCAGTCGGCGCTCGCGGGTGTCGCGGTCCACCGCCTGCGCGAGGCTGCGGCCCACGGCGCGGAACACGCTGCGTTCCCGCGCGGTCCAGTCCGGGGCGCGGCGGGTGCCCATGGCGAGCACGCCGACCGGGTGGCCCTGGTCCATGACGGGGTACAGGGCGAGGGCGCCGAACGCGTCGGCGCCGCCGACACCGGTGGTGAGTTCGCTGACGTTCGGGATGAAGTGCGGCTGGCCCTGCGCGAACGCGGCGTTCAGGCCGTCGCCGGTCAGGGTGACGCCGGTCCGCAGGTGCTGCGCGAGCCGGGCCGGGAGTTCGCCCTGGGTGACCTCGGCGCGCCAGGTGTCGCCCTGCGGGACGAGGTACGCGACCGTGAGACGCTCGAAGGTGTCGCGCAGGACCTGCGCGGCCTGCCCGGCGATGTCGGCGACGTTTCTGGAGTGCGCGGCGCGTTCCTTGAAGTCCACGAGGGCCAGCAGGGTGGCGCGTTCCACGGCCAGCTGGTGCGCGCGGGCCACGCGTTCGAGCGCCTGGCCGTAGGCGAGTGCCGCGCCGGTGAAGGCGCCGCGTTCGCTGGCGGTCCAGTGCAGGCGGTCGCGGCAGCCGACACTCAGGACCGTGATGGGCCATTCCGGGACGTGGAAGGCCTGCAGGGCCGCCACGCGGTAGTCGGCGCTGGCGGGAATGTGCTGATCGGCGGCGTTCCAGTCGTCGATGAACAGCGGGCCTGGGTGCGCCTCGGCGGCGCGCAGCGCCGGGGAGTCCCCGAGCAGACCGTCGGGGAGGGGGGCCTGGACGGCGCTGGTGGCGTTGTCCGACACGAACCGGACGGCCCCGCGGACACCGGCGCATTCGAGGACGCTGACGGTCACGTCGGGCAGCAGGGCGCGCAGGATGTCGGCCGCGCGGCGGTTGAGGTCACCGACCTCCAGGGCGGACCCGAGGCGCTCGGTGACCTGCAGGAACGCGCTGACCGCGCCGTCCGCGCCGAGGCTGGGGGGCAGCGCGCCGACGATGCGGGTGAGGCTCTGGTCGAGCAGGTCCGTCAGGGCCGCGCGGGCCGGGCCCGGGCCCGTGACCTGCAGGGTGGCGACCGGGGTGCCCTGCGTGGGCAGCGGCTGCCCCGGCTGGCCAGGGGCCCAGGGGCTGAGATGGGCGTGCAGGCCCGCCTCGCGGGTGCGGGGGTGGTCGAGGACTGACTGGAGGTCGTCCAGCGTCGCGGCCCGGGTGAGGGCCAGGATCAGATCTGGCCAGGGATCGGCGGGGCCGCGGGCGGTACTCATCTCCGTTCACGATACCGCGTGGGTGGGCGGCCGGGGCGCTGCGTGGCGGACAGGTGAAGGGTCGGGGGCGGGGTGGTCGCGCGCTCCGGTCCGGGCAACGGGCCGTCCCCGCACCTTCACACTGGTCCGTGGGTGAGTGTGGCGTGGCGTGCGGAGGGCGCCTCATTCCGTCCGGCGCGAAGCCTGACCGGGTCGGCCCTGCGGCGGGGTGGGCGTGCGGTGCGCTATGGTGTGCCAGGAACACACCATCCGCTCTGTTCAGGGCAGAATATGAACACTATGGCCAGAACCAAGACCAGAACCGAGACCACCCCCGCCCCCAGCCTGCACCTCAGCTTCGACGCGCTGATGGCCACCGCGGCCGTCGACAGCCAGATCGGCGCGCTGGTCGAGAGTGGCGCCGACGTCCAGACCATCGATCAGGCCCTGACCGGGGCGCTCGTCACCGCGCAGGGCCGCTGGGGTCTGGGCCTGCATCACCTGCGACACGAGGCCCGCCAGGACGGCGAGGACATCGTGTTTCTGGTGGACGGCCGCCCCGCCGCGCGCCTCAGTGAAGGGTCCGCCGCCCTGGCCGCCGCGTACGAGGCGATGCGCGCCACGGACGAGCGCGGCCTGAGCCTGTGGGGCGCGCTCGGCGACGGCTGGCGCGTGCCGGGCGACGCGCCCGCCGCCCGCCTGAAGGTCCTGATCGAGGACGCCCGCGATTTCGAGACCCACTGGACGGCCGCCCGCGGCGACGCCCACCACCGCACGTGGCGTCACGGCGACACGTTGACCGTCGAGGTCGCGCGGCCCGCCAGCGCCGAGGCGGCCCTGTCGGACGCGGCGTGGGACGTCATCACGAGCATCAAGGACCGGACCTTCCAGCGGGAACTGATGCGCCGCAGCGAGGAACTGGGCATGCTGGGCGCGCTGCTGGGCGCGCGGCACGCCGGGGCGCGCGGGAACCTGAACCTGATGCCGGACGCGCACTTCACCGTGCAGGCGGCCGTGCACAGCGTCACCGGCCCCGACGGCCGCAACGCCGAGACGCACCGGACCCTGCTGCGCGCCGCGACCGCCGAACTCGACGAGTTGCAGTCGCACACGACGCGTCAGCTGGCCGAGGTGCTGCGTCACGGCCTGAACAACCGCTGACCGCGCCCGTGACCGCAGAGGCGCGCAGGGAATCCCCCTGCGCCTCCGCTGCCGCTCTCCGGCGCTGAACCCGGTGGATCCGCTGGCCGGTGGGCGGTGTGGACCACCGGTCCGGGCCGTGGGGGGGCGCGGATGCCAGAATGCGCGCGTGATGCGGTGTCCGTCTGGTCTGTTGAGGTCTGTGCCGGGCCCTGGGTGCCCGTCTCCCCGGCCCGCCGGGGTCCGGTGCCGGTCGTGCGGCGCGCTCCGGGGGCGCGTGTGACCCCGCTGGTCGTGGGGTTGGACCTGGGGGGCAGCAGCAGCAAGTGGCAGGTACGCCGGGGCGCAGAGGTGCTCGGGGCGGGGGCGGGGCCGCCCGTGACGGCCACGCTGCTGGCCACGGAGGCCGGGCGCGTGAACCTGCGGGCGCTGCGGGAGGCGCTCCCGGCGGGGATCGGGGCGGTGTGGGCGGGCCTGCCGGGGTTCGGGGGGTCACGGCCGGACGCGGCGGCCCTGCACGCGCAGCTGGCGGCGGGCCTCGGGGTAGAGGCCGGGCGGCTGCATCTGGAGAGTGATCTGGATCTGGCGTTCCGCGCGCACCTGCGTCCGGGCGGGGGCGTGCTGGTGTATGCCGGGACCGGGAGCGTGGCGTATCACGTCGCGGTGGGGGGGCAGGTGCTGCGCGCGGGTGGGCACGGGTTCCACATCGATGACGACGGCGCGGGGTACGCGCTGGGCCGGGCGGCGCTGCGCCGGGTGACCGGGCAGCTCGACCGGGGGGACGCGCCGGGTGGGGCGCTGGCGCTGGAGGTGCGGGCCGTGACGGGCGGGCTGGACTGGGACGCGTTGCGGCAGTTCACGTACGGGCAGCCGGGCGCGGCGGCGGTGGCGCGGCTGGCGCCGGCGGTGGGTCGCGCGGCGGACGCGGGTGACGTGGTGGCGCGCGCGATTCTGCGGGACGCGGCGCAGGCGCTGGCGGCGCTGGCGGTGACGGTGCAGCGGCGCCTGCCGGAGGCGGTGCCGGTGGTGGCGACCGGGGGGGCGCTGCGGGTCAGTCCGCTGTTCGGGGCCGAGGTGCGCCGCGCGTGTCCGGGGGTGGTGATCCAGCAGCGGGATCACGCGGCGATGGCGGCCCTGGCGGCCGCGCAGCTGGTGCCCGAGGCGTGGGGCGGCGCCGCGATGCCCCCGGGCTTCACCCCTGGATCATGAAGGTCTCATGGGGGGAGTGGTCTTCACCAGAGCGTCATGTGCGCGAAATGTGTGAGATCGCCGCGCAGACTCCTGATACAACTGACGGTGTTCAGTCGGCTGGACCCTTCATCCGGATATCCGCGTTTATGAAGGTTCGCTCAAGCGTGTATACTCAGGACCACCCCCATTTCCGAAGGAGATCACCATGCGTAGAACCCTCACCTGCGCCGCCCTCACCCTGAGCCTTCTCGCCGCCTGCGGCACCACCTCCACGCCCGGCGTGCAGGCCGCGCGCCCCAGCACCCTCCTGACCGTCAGCGTGGACGCCAGCGTCAGCGACGCCACGCTGGCCCGGAAGTACGGCGGCACCGTGCAGCTGCGCACCGAGACCTTCGCCGTGATCGGCAACCCCCGCAGCCTCAGCGCCAGCGACCTGGGCGGCCAGACCGAGCAGAACGCCCAGGTCGTGCACGACCCCAGCAGCCTGTCCGCCGTCGCCAAGGCCATCTGGCCCGTGGCCATCAACGACTGGGCGGCCGTGAACGGCTACGCCGCCAGCGACTTCCACGACATGGCCGGTCAGACCGCGCAGCTCTGGAGCGGCGGCACCTTCCTGCCCTTCAGCGGCAACAGCCTCGCTTTCGGGAACGTCGCGCTGGACCACGCGCACCGCGCCGTCAGCGGCGGGCGCGAGGCCACCATCGCCATCATTGACGGACCGATGGACCTGGACCACAGCGCGCTGCGCGACTCCCTGACCGGCCAGAGCGACTGGCGTGACTTCGCGGGCAACGACAGCCTGCCCGGCCTGACCGGCGCGGAGAGCGGCGCCATCTACGGCCACGCGACGGCCGTCGCGGGCATGGCCCTGCAGGTCGCGCCCTTCGCGAAGATCATGCCCGTGCAGGTGCTCGACAGCGCGGGCAGCGGCGACCTGCTGAACCTCGCGTCCGGCATCGTCTGGGCCGTCAACCGCGGCGCGGACGTCATCAACCTCAGCCTGGGCACCACCGGCCAGTCTCCGGCCGTGAAGCAGGCGTTGCAGTACGCCAACCAGAAGGGCGTCATGGTCGTCGCCGCGTCCGGCAACGACGGCGCGAGCAGCATGCTCTACCCCGCGTCCCTGCTGGCGCAGGACAGCCTGGGCGTCGCGGTGGGCAGCGTCACCGCCGGTGGTCAGATCAGCAGCTTCAGCTCGACCGGCCCGCAGGCGATGACCTTCGCGCCCGGCGAGGACGTCTTCACGCTGTTCCCCGGCAACCGCGCCGCGCAGTGGTCCGGCACGTCCCTGGCCGCCCCGGTCGTCGCCGGGCAGCTGGCGTACCTGAGTGCCGGTGGCGTCAGCGTGAACAGCGCCTACGCGGCGGTGCGCAGCGCCGGGACCCCGCTGTCCGGTGCGTGGGGTACGGTCAACTTCGGCACAATTGAGTAAGCTCTTCTCATGCTCGACCCCGCGGCAGACTTCGGGCAGCTGATCCGCATCATCCAGTCCGGCGATCCGGACGCAGCTGCTCAGGCCATCCAGCATTACGACTTCTCCCGCCAGGGTCAGGAACACCGGTTCTACGCCCACGCTCTGCTGCATTACTACGCTCACCGCCACCAGCTGGCGGCCAGGGAGGCCGAACAGGCGGTCTCCCTGGCCCTCATTGCGCAGGATCACGAGCTGTACGCCAGCGCGCTGATCCTGCAAGGCACCTGCAGCGCCATCCTGTTCGCGACGGACGCCGCCACCGAGTCCTTCCACCGGGCGCTGGAGGTCTTCGACCGCAGTGACGATCAGGCGGGCCGGGCGCGGGCGCTGGTCAGCCTGGCGAACATCCACGCGGTGCGGGGCGAGAATCACAGCGCGCTGAATTTCGCCCAGCAGGCCCTGAGTGCCCTGAGTACCCCGAGGACCGGCGACCCCGGTTCTGGGCTGGCGATCACGATCAACAACGTGCTGGGCATGGTGTACTCGAACCTCGAGGCTTTCGAGACGGCCGAGCGGTACTTCCGGACCTGCGCGGCGCTGACGCTGGAGCAGGGTCACGCCTCGGCGTTCGTGACCGCCTCGGTGAACCTGCTGGAGTGCCTGTCCCGCGGCGGACGCAACGACGAGGCCTGCCGCGAGATCGAGCGGCTGATCGCCCACCCGGACTACCGGACGCTCATCACGCCGCACGTGCTGAACACCGCCGGGGAGATCGCGCTGCGGGCCGGGCGGCAGGCGCAGGCCGTGGCGCACCTGCAGGCGGCCCGGCAGGCGAGCGCGGCCACGCAGGACTACGAGGAGTACTGCCGGTCGATCATCACGCTCGCGCAGGTGGACGGGCAGCTGATCAGCGGGGAGGACATCCGGGAGGTCATCCGGATCAGCGAGACCGATTCGCGCGCCGATCTGCTCGAGCAGGGCCTGCAGGCCGCGGTGGGCTTCGGGGGCTTCAGTGACGACGAGAAGGTCCGCCGCTTCTACCCGCAGCTCGTGCGGGCGCTGCACCACCGCGCCGTGACGCTGCGAGAGCAGACCATCGGGGACCTGACGAAGAAGGCCGAGCTGGACAACGCCCGGCACCTCGCCGGGTACGAGCAGCAGCTGCGCGTCGCGGCCGAGGAGACCATCCAGCGGCAGGTGGAGGAACTCGAACGTGGGCGCCTGTCGGACGTGCTGACCGGCCTGCCCAACCGGATCATGCTCATGGCGCAGATGCTGGGCCAGACGCGGGAGGACGCGCCGTTCCTGCTCGTGACGCTGGACGTCAACCGCTTCCAGCTCGTGAACGACATGTACGGGCACGATCTCGCGGACGAGCTGCTGCGGGTGCTGGCGCAGCGCCTGAGCGGCAGCCTGCGTTCCGGCGAGCTGGTCGCGCGGGTGGGCGGGGACGAGTTTGCGCTGCTGCTCGAGCCGGGCGCGAACGCGCGCGCGCAGGTGGACCGGGTGCTGGCGGTCGTCACGCAGCCTGTCTCGCTGGGCGGGCAGTCGGTGCGGGTGTCGGTCTCGGCGGGGGCGGCGCTGTGGCCGCAGGACGCCAGGAGTGCCGAGGCGCTGCGCCGCGCGTCGGAACTGGCGCTGCTGGACGCCAAGGCGAACGCGGACGCCGTGCGGTTCTTCGACGCGCGCGCGCACGCCCACGCGGGGCTGGAGAGCGCCCTGGCGCACGCCCTGACCCGCGGGGAGTACGTGCTGCACTACCAGCCGCTGGTCGACACCCGGCACCGGCGGGTGGTGAGTGCCGAGGCGCTGCTGCGCTGGGAGAGCCCCGAGCACGGCCTGCAGTCACCGGCCGCGTTCATGCCGATCCTGGAACGCGGTGATCACATCATCGAGGTGGGCGCCTGGGTGCTGCGTGAGGCCTGCCGCGCCGCGCAGTCGTGGGGTGGGACGGACGTGCGCGTGGCAGTGAACCTGTCCGCGCGGCAGTTCACGAGCCCGGGGCTGCTCGACACGGTCCGGCAGGCGCTGCGGGAGACCGGTCTGCCGCCGCACCGGCTGGAACTGGAGATCACCGAGACGCTCATGATGCTCAACCCTGAACGCACCGAACGCGTCCTGCGGGACCTGCGCTCGGACGGCGTGCGGGTCATGCTGGACGACTTCGGGACCGGGTACAGCAGCCTGGGGTACCTGGCGCGCTTTCCGCTGAGCGGCCTGAAGATCGACCGGTCGTTCGTGCGGCAGATGATGCAGGACCCGCAGGGCAAGAGTGCCGCGATCGTCCGGGCGATGGTCAGCCTGAGCCGCGACCTGAACCTGGAACTGGTCGCCGAGGGCATCGAGAGCCTTCAGGATCTGGATGTGGTCATGGCCGAGGGAATCTGCGTCGTGCAGGGCTACCACTTCGCGCGGCCCGCGCCGGACTGGCGGCCGCCCGGCGCCGGGTGACGGCAGGCCCGCACTGGCGGGGTCCGGTGGCGGTCAGGGGCCGGGGGCGAGGAGGGTCCGGGCGGTGACCTCGTCGATCACGAGGGTGGTCATGAGTTCCCCGGCCAGCGCGGCGCGCAGCGCCTGCACCTTGCCCAGGCCGCTGACGACGCAGATGGCGTGCTGGGCGCGGCGGGTCAGGCCCAGGTCCGGGCCGCTGCTGCGGGCGTTGATGGGCAGGCCCGCGTGGCTGCCGTCCCCGCGGAAGAACACGGTGGCGATGTCCCCGGCGACGCCCTGGTCGCGCAGCGCGTGCAGGTCCGCGTCGTCGAGGTACCCGGCGGCGTACACGTGGCTGGGCACCTGCGCGCTGGCCGCGCCGACGGAGTACAGCAGCACGTCGGCGTGGTCCTGCAGGTCCAGGACGTGGCGCACGCTGCGTTCGCGCCACATGGCGGCGCGCGTGGCGGGGTCGTCGAAGAAGGTGGGGACCGGGAACAGGTGGGCGCGGGCGCCGTAGTTCGCGGCGAAGCGGGTGATGGTGTCGGTCACGAAGCCGCTCATGAAGTCCAGGGCGTTGGCGCTGCCGTTGAGCTGCACGAACTGGAGGTTGGTGACCGGGCGGGGCGTGAGGGCGCGGGAGACGGCGTCGAGGGTGGTGCCCCAGGCGAGGCCCACGATCTGCCCGGGGCGCAGGACCTGCCCGAGCAGGCGGGCGGCGGCCACCGCGACCCGTTCGAGCCAGACGTTCTCGGGGCTGCCGGGGGGGACGCTGACGACCTGGGGGTGCAGGAAGGGGTAGCGGGCGCGCAGCTGGGCCTCGAGGCTCTGCGGCTGGGCCTGGGGGTCGTGGATGCGGATCTCGACGAGGCCGGTGCGGCGGGCCAGGGTGAGCAGGCGGCTGACCTTGGGGCGGGACAGGCCGAGTTCGCGGGCGATGGCGTCGGTGGTGAGGCCCTGGTGGTAGTAGAGGCGGGCGACCTGCACGGCCTGCGCGGCGGTGTCGTCCGGGGTGGGGTCGGTCACGCGCCTGAGCATACCCCTGGCGGGCCGGGGCGGCGCGGCCGGGTGGGCCGGGGGGCGCGCTTCACACCGGGCGTCGAACAAATGTTCACGCTTGCTTGACATTCGTTCATAGCTTGGTGATGATACCCGTATCGACAACCCGATCCGCGCGGCGTCCGGCCGCGCCCACCCCACGTCCGGCCTCCAGCCGCCCCGCGCGCTGGCAGCCACCCCTGCAGGCGCACCGCCCGGAGGTCTAGCATGACATTCAAACCCTCACAGGAATTCATGGCCGAACTGCTCGGCACCATGGTCCTCATCCTGCTCGGCTGCGGCGTGGTCGCCATGGTCGTGCTCTTCCAGGCGACCGACCCGGCCATCCCCGGGCAGATCGTCAACGGCGGCTACACCAACATCACGCTCGGCTGGGGCTTCGCCGTCCTGATGGGCATCTTCATCGCGGGCACCATCAGCGGCGCGCACCTGAACCCGGCCGTGACCATCGCCCTGGCCCTGACCGGCCGGTTCCCCTGGGCGAAGGCGCCGCACTACATCGCCGGGCAGTTCATCGGGGCGTTCCTGGGCGCCGCGATCGTGTTCGCGGTGTACCACGCCAAGTGGCTGGGCTTCGACCCGGCGCTGGCGAACACCGCCGGGATCTTCAGCACCTTCCCGGCCGTGCCCGGCTTCTGGCCCGGCTTCATCGACCAGGTGGTCGGCACCGCGCTGCTCATGGCGCTGATCCTGGCTATCGGCGACAAGCTGAACAACCCGGCCGGGGCCGCCTGGGGCGCGCTGGCGGTGGCGTTCGTGGTCATGGCGATCGGCATCAGCTTCGGCGGGATGCACGGCTACGCCATCAACCCCGCCCGTGACCTGGGCCCGCGCCTGTTCGCGCTCGTGGCCGGATTCAGGAACACCGGCTTCGAGAACGGCGTGTGGCTGGTGCCCGTCATCGGTCCCATCGTGGGCGCCATCGTGGGCGCCCTGATCTACGACACGTTCATCGGCAAGCCTCTGCTGCGCGCCGGGGAGGCGCTGCCCGGCATCAAGGGCACCGACCCCGCGTACAACGCCGAACACCAGCGCTGAGCCCAGCTCCCCCGTCCCCGCCCCCCACCCATCCGGAGGTACCGCATGACCCAGTCCAAGTTCATCCTCGCGCTCGACCAGGGCACCACCAGCAGCCGCGCCATCGTCTTCGACCACACCGGGGACATCAAGGCCGTCGGGCAGAAGGAATTCCGGCAGATCTTCCCCCGCCCCGGCTGGGTCGAGCACGACGCGACCGAGATCTGGAGCACCCAGATCGGCGTGGCGCAGGAGGCGCTGTCCAAGGCCGGAATCCGCGCGTCGGACGTGGCCGCGATCGGGATCACCAACCAGCGTGAAACCACGCTGATCTGGGACCGTCAGACCGGGCGGCCCATCCACAACGCGATCGTGTGGCAGGACCGCCGCACCGCGCCCTACTGCGACGAGATCCGCGCGCAGCACGAGGCGACCTTCCAGCAGAAGACCGGACTGGTGCTCGACGCGTACTTCAGCGGCACGAAGGTCAGGTGGCTGCTCGACAACGTCGAGGGGGCCCGCGAACGCGCCAAGAAGGGCGAACTGGCCTTCGGCACCATCGACTCCTGGCTGGTGTACAACCTGACGGGCGGCGAACTGCACATCACGGACGCCACGAACGCCAGCCGCACCCTGCTGTACAACATCCACACCGGTGAGTGGGACGACGAACTGCTCTCGATCCTGAACGTGCCGCGCAGCGTGCTGCCCGAGGTGCGCAACTCCTCCGAGGTGTACGGTCAGACCGCCGAGGGCCTGCTGGGCGCGCGGATTCCCATCGCCGGGATCGGCGGGGACCAGCAGGCCGCGACCTTCGGGCAGGCCTGCCTGGACAAGGGCATGGCGAAGAACACCTACGGCACCGGCTGCTTCATGCTGATGAACACCGCGCAGGAGGCCGTGCCCAGCCAGAACAAGCTGCTGACCACCGTGGCGTGGCAGCTCGGCGGGCAGCGCACCTACGCGCTGGAGGGCAGCGTGTTCATCGCGGGGGCCGTGGTGCAGTGGCTGCGCGACGGGCTGGGCATCATCCGGGACAGCGGCGAGGTCGAGGCGCTGGCCCGCACGGTGGACAGCAGCGAGGGCGTGATGCTGGTGCCGGCGTTCGTGGGCCTGGGCGCGCCGTACTGGGACAGCTACGCGCGCGGCACGATGGTGGGCATCACGCGCGGCACGACGAAGGCGCACATCGCGCGCGCCGCGCTGGAGAGCGTGGCCTACCAGTCGGCCGAGCTGCTCGAGGCCATGCAGAAGGACGCGGGCGCGCCCCTGAAGGAACTGCGCGTGGACGGCGGGGCCAGCAACAACGACCTGATGATGCAGTTCCAGGCGGACATCCTGGGCGTACCGGTCGTGCGGCCTAAGGTGACCGAGACGACCGCGCTGGGCGCCGCGTACCTGGCGGGTCTGGCCGTGGGCTACTGGCAGAGCACGGACGAGATCGCCGGGCAGTGGCAGGAAGGCAAGCGTTTCGAGCCGCAGATGGAGGCGGGCGAGCGCGAGCGCCTGATGACCCGCTGGAAGAAGGCGGTCAGCCGCGCCCGCGACTGGGAAGACGAGCGCTGAATCTGCTCCCCTGACAGGACGGATGCGGCCGGGACGGGCACAGTGGTGCGTTCCGGCCGTTCCTGTCCCGGCCAAAATCTCGCGCCTTCAGGCGCCTGAATGAACCGTCGATGTAGTCGAGCCCACTGAACATCCGTTCACAACATGCGAACATGTGTTCATCCGGTGGACGCTCTCTCACCGCAAGGAAGGTTGACACCATGACCACAGACCCCCGCCAAGCCGCCCTGACCGCCGCCACCACGCCCGAACCCTGGGACATCCTCGTCATCGGGGGCGGCGCTTCCGGCCTGGGCACCGCTGTGGAAGCCGCCACGCGCGGCTACCGCACCCTGCTGCTCGAAGCGCACGACTACGCCAAGGGCACCAGCAGCCGCTCGACCAAACTCGTGCACGGCGGCGTGCGCTACCTCGCACAGGGCAACGTGTCCCTGGTGCGCGAGGCGCTGCACGAACGCGGCCTCTTGAAGCGCAACGCCCCGCACCTCGTGCGCGACCTGGGCTTCCTGATCGCCGCGTACAAGTGGTGGGCCGCGCCCTTCTACGGCATCGGCCTGAAGATGTACGACCTGCTCGCCGGGAAACTGAACCTCCAGGCCAGCCGCTACGTGAACAAGGCCCAGGCGCTGGCCCGCACGCCCACCCTGAAACAGGCCGGGCTGAAGGGCGGCATCCTCTACTTCGACGGGCAGTTCGACGACTCCCGGCTGGCGATCACGCTGATGCGCAGCCTCGAAGACCACGGCGGCGTCACCCTGAACCACGCGCCCGTCGTCGGCCTGATCAAGGAGGGCGGCCGCGTCGTCGGCGCCCGCTTCCGCGACGACGAGACCGGCCAGGAACACGAGGTGCGCGCCAAGGCCATCGTGAATGCCACCGGGGTGTTCGTGGACGATATCCGCCGCATGGAACGCAGCGACGTCAAACCCATGCTCTCCCCCAGTCAGGGCGTGCACGTCGTCGTGGACCGCCGCTTCCTGCCCGGCGACAGCGCCATCATGGTGCCGCGCACCGACGACGGCCGCGTGCTGTTCGCCGTGCCCTGGCACGACCACGTCGTGATCGGCACCACCGACACCCCCGTCCCCGAGACCAGCCTGGAACCCCGCGCGCTGCCCGAGGAGATCGACTTCATCCTGCGCACCGCCGCGCAGTACATGGACCCCGCCCCCACCCGCGCGGACGTCCGCAGCGTGTACGTGGGCCTGCGCCCCCTGGTGAAGGCCGCCGAGGGGACGGATACCAAGAGCCTGTCGCGCGACCACGTGATCCGCATCAGCGACGGCGGGCTGATCACCCTGACCGGCGGCAAGTGGACCACCTACCGCCGCATGGGCGAGGATACCGTCAACCGCGCCGCCGCGCAGGCCGGACTGCCCGAACGCCTGAGCCTCACGGCGGGCCTGAAACTGCACGGCGCGACCCAGGCGGACCTCCCGGACCACTGGAAGGTGTACGGCACGGACGCCGAGTGGGTGCAGACGCTGCCCGGCGCCAACCAGAAGATCCATCAGGCCCTCCCGTACACCGAGGCGGAGGTCCGCTGGGCCGCCCGCGCCGAGCAGGCCCGCACCGTCGAGGACATCCTGTCCCGCCGCCTGCGCGCCCTGCTGCTGAACGCGCAGGCCAGCATCGAGGCCGCGCCCCGCGTCGCCGCGATCCTCGCGGAGGAACTCGGCCGGGATCAGGCGTGGCAGGCCGGGCAGGTCCGCGCCTACACCGACGTCGCGCAGGGCTACGTGCTGCGCTGACCGCTTTCGCAGGAGGGGCCGCCCAGTGTGCCGGGCGGCCCCTCCTGCGGTCCCCTGCCCCGCCGTTCATACGGATTCCGTTTGTTTCGTTGACAGCTCGGAACACCACCGATCTGTCAACGACACGTCCGGAACCCGTTCTGCTCCTACTCGCTCCGCTCGGATTGAACGGCTTTGCAAGCCATTCAACCGGAGTCCGTCTCATACGGATTCCGTTTATTTCGTTGACAGATCGGAACGCCACCGATCTGTCAACTCCACGTCCGGAATCCGTTTCTCTCCCACTCGCTCCGCTCGGATTGAACGGCTTTGTAAGCCATTCAATCGGAGTCCGTATCAGTCCTGTTCACTTCCCCGGAAGCGCAGCAGGCGCAGCGCGTTCGCAGTGACGAGGGCCGTGGCGCCGGTATCGGACAGCACCGCGGGCCACAGGCCGGTGAGGCCCAGCAGTGTGGTGATCAGGAACACCAGTTTCAGTCCCACCGCGAACGCGACGTTCTGGCGGATGACGCGCATGGTGGCGCGCGACAGGCGGATCAGGTCGGCTGCGGCGCGCACCTGCGGGCGCAGCAGGGCCACGTGCGCGGTCTCCAGCGCCACGTCGGTGCCGCCCCCCATGGCCACGCCGACGTCCGCGGCGGCCAGGGCGGGCGCGTCGTTGATGCCGTCGCCGATCATGACCACCCCGCCCTGGCGTTGCAGGTCGCGGATCAGGCGCAGTTTGTCTTCCGGCAGCAGCTGCGCGTGGACCTCCAGCCCGAGGGTCCGGGCGACCGCCTGCCCGGTCCGGGTGTTGTCCCCGGTCAGCATGACGGGCGTGACGCCCAGCGCGCGCAGGTCCTGGATGGCGGCCTGCGCGTCGGGGCGCGGTTCGTCCCGCAGGGCGATCAGGCCCCGGACGGCGCCGTCCACGAGGAGCACCACGACCGTCTTGCCCTGGTCTTCCAGCTGCGCGACGCGGGCCTCGGCGGCGCTCAGGTCGGCGTGCTCGCGGGCGTAGCGGGGCGAGCCGACGGCGACGTCGGTGCCGTCCACGCGGGCCAGGGCGGCCTGACCCGGGAGGGCGCGGGCGTCCTGCGCGGCGGGCAGCGGAGTGCCCAGGGCAGCGTGCGCGGCCAGCAGCGCGCGCCCCAGTGGGTGGCTGCTGCCCTGCTCGGCGGCGGCGGCCAGCGTAAGCACCCCGGCGTCGTCCAGGCCGATGCCGGTCACGTCGGTGACCTGCGGGTGCCCGGCGGTCAGGGTGCCGGTCTTGTCGAACGCGGCGGTGCGGACGTTGCCGAGCGCCTCCAGGGCGGCGCCGCCCTTGATGAGCAGGCCGCGCCGGGCGCCGGCGCTGACGGCGCTGGTGATGGCCGCCGGGACGCTCAGGACCAGCGCGCAGGGGCAGCCGATGAGCAGCAGGGCGACGCCTTTGTACACCCACTCGGTCAGCGGGGCGCCCAGCAGGGGCGGGATGAACGCGGTGGCCGCCGCGACGAGCACCACCAGGGGGGTGTACACGCGGGAGAAGCGGTCGATGAAGCGCGCGACGGGCGCGCGGCTGGCCTCGGCCTGCTCGACGAGGTGGATGATCTGCGCGATGGTGTTGTCCTGCGCGGCGCGGTCCACCCGGACGCGCAGCACGCCGCCCGCGTTGATGCTGCCCGCGTACACCGTGTCGCCGGGCCCCTTGCCCACGGGGACGCTCTCGCCGGTGACGGGCGAGTCGTCGAGGCTGGACTGGCCGTCCAGAATGGTGCCGTCGGCGGGAACCCGGCCGCCGGGCTGGACCTGCACGGTCTGCCCGACCTTCAGCGCGTCGGCGGGGACATCCAGGACGCGGTCGCCGCGCAGCAGCAGCGCGGTCTTCGGGGCCAGCGCCGCGAGCGCCTGGATGCCGCTGCGGGCGCGGCCCACCGCGACGCCCTCGAGCAGTTCCCCGACGGCGAACAGGAACACGACGACGGCGGCCTCGGCCTGCTCGCCGATGAGCAGTGCGCCCGCGGCGGCCAGCGTGACCAGGGTGTTGATGCTGAAGGGATCACCGGCGCGCGCGGCGGCGAGGGCCTTGCGGGCCAGCGGGGCGGCGCCGAGCAGCGTGGCGGCGCCGTACAGCCACGGCGCGAGGGTCGGGAGGAGCTGCCCGAGAAGCACCGCGGCGCCGAGCAGCGCGCCGGTCGTGAGGACCAGTCGGCCCTGCGCCGCCCGGTACCACGCGGGGGGCGCGGGGGGCGCGGCGCCGGGACCGCCGAGGGCGTGGGCGGGGTGGCCCAGGTCGCGCAGGGTGGCTTCCAGGGTGCTGCGGCTGGTGCGGGTCTCGTCGAGGGTCAGGGTCAGCGACTGGCGGGTGAGGTTGGTGCGTGCGCCGTGTGCGCCGGGCAGGCGGTCCAGGGCGCCCTCGATGCGGCGCACGCAGGAGGGGCAGTCCATGCCCTCGACGAAGTAGTCGAGTTCGGTGGGCGTGGCGGGCCGGGCGCTGGTCATGCCTCACCATATCTGAGCAGATGCTCAGATGTCCATCCGGGCTGGAACCCACCCTCCCGCCCTTACCGCGCCTGCGCCACACCTGCGCCGCGCCCGGGCCGCCCGCCCCGTTACACTGCCCGCATGCCCCCAGCCGCCCGCGTCGGTGACCACCACACCTGCCCGCTGTACGACGGCAAGTCGCCGCACGTGGGCGGCCCCGTCAGCGCCGGCAGTCCCACCGTCCTGATCGGCGGCAGGCCCGCCGCGCGGGTGGGCGACCAGTGCGTGTGCGCCGGACCGCCCGACACGATCGCGCGCGGCAGCGCCACCGTCCGCATCGGCGGGAAACCCGCCGCGCGACTGGGCGACACCACCGCGCACGGGGGGCAGATCGTCGCCGGGGCGCCCACGGTCAACATCGGCGGCTGACCCGCTCCCGTCGGCCCGAACCCGCAGAGGTGATCATACGGACTCCGTCTGTTTCGCCAACAATCCGGAACCTCACCGGATTGCCGGCTCCACGTCCGGAGGGGTGTTTCTCTCCTTCTCGCATCCGCTCGGACCCAGCGGGCTTTGCAGCCCATTCAATCGGAATCCGCATCAGAGGCGGTGGACCGCGCGGCGGCGTTTG
This sequence comes from Deinococcus grandis, assembly GCF_001485435.1. Lineage (NCBI taxonomy): Bacteria > Thermotogati > Deinococcota > Deinococci > Deinococcales > Deinococcaceae > Deinococcus > Deinococcus grandis. The sequence continues at coordinate 124,981 of NZ_BCMS01000002.1, forward strand.
CTGTCGTACATGCGGGCGTCGGCCAGCTCCAGCAGTGCCGCGCGGTCGGCCTCGCTGCTGTGGGCGACGCCGACGCTCACGCCGACCAGCGGACTCAGCTGCCGGGTGGCCAGCACGGCGGCGTCCACGTATTCGAGCAGGTGATCGTCGCTGAGCGGATCTGCGATCACGACGAACTCGTCCCCGCCATAGCGGTACGCGGCGCCGCTGCGGCCCAGTTCGGCGGCCAGCGCGGCCGCGAAGATCCGCAGCAGCTTGTCGCCCTGCGCGTGACCCTGCGTGTCGTTCAGCTGTTTCAGGCCGTCCAGGTCCAGCAGGGCCAGCGTGAACGGCACCTCGGTCAGCGCGGCGTAGTCCTCGTCGAAGGCGCGGCGGTTCAAGATGCCGGTCAGGGCGTCACGGCGGGCCCAGGCGCGCGCCTGGTGGTGGTCTAGGGTCTGCTGCGCGGCGCGCCCCGCCGCCTCGAGCAGGCTGCGGTCGGCGGGCCGCCACTCGGGGACGGGGTGGTCGCGGCGGCGCGTGACGATCAGGTGCGTGACGCCCTGCGGGTCCTGCCCGGCGGGAATGACGGCCACCTGCGTGATGTCGCCGCTGACCGGCACGCCCTCCCGCGCGGCCAGCGCCGGAAGGTCATGGATGTAGAGCGGTGCGGGCGCGCGGTTGAGCCCCAGGGCGCTGATCGCGGCGGGCGCGCCGGGCGCGGCGGGCTGGTGCTGCGCGGGCAGGTCGGGGCGGACGTGGCTGACCTGCACCTCCACGTCGTCGCCCTGCGTGCGGCAGATGCCCGCCTGATCGGCGTCCAGGGCGTCGCCGAGGAGTGCGGCGACGGCCAGCAGCGCGTCGCGGGGTTCGAGTTCCAGGTCCAGCAGCTGGTGCACGCCGCTGAGCGCCTGCGCCTGCTCGAGGCTGCGCTGCAGTTCGGCGCTGTGTTCCCGCTGGGCGTGCAAGGAGAGGCTCAGGCGCTGCTGGTACGCGCGCAGTTCCAGTTCGGTCACGACGATCGCCGCGAGGTCCTGCAGGGCCTGCAGGTCGTCGGCGCTGAGCGGGTGGGGCTGGTGGTCGCTGACGCACAGCGTGCCGATCCGCTGCCCGCTGGGCATGACCAGCGGCGCGCCGGCGTACATGTGGATGTGGGGGTCGCCGGTCACCATGGGGTTGCGGGCGAAGCGCGGGTCGGCGGGTGCGTTCTCGATGACGGTGGGGTGGTCGTGCAGGATCGTCCAGGCGCAGAAGGAGTCCTGCCGATGCACGGCGCCGTCGACCAGGCCGACGCTGGCCTTGCTCCACTGGCGGGTCTGGTCGACGAAGTTGATGGTCGCGACCGGGGTGCGCAGCAGGTGCGCGGCGAGCCGCACGATCCGGTCGAACTGCGCCTCGCGGGGCGTGTCGAGGATGCCGTAGTACGAGAGCGCCATCAGGCGCTGGGCCTCGTCGGGTGGGAGTGGTGCACCGCTCATGCCGTCCCACTCTATGCGCTGCGCGCGGCGGATGCCACGGCGCCCGCCGTCACGTCCGGTTGACATGCTGTCACGTGAGCTTTACGCTCGGGGCATGAGCGACGCAGCGCACGGCCCGGGAATCGGCCCCCCGCGCAGCGGGGTCGCGGTGCGCTGCGCCGTGCGGGAGCGGCGCGAGGCGGCAGGCCTGAGCGTCTCGGCGCTCGCGGCGCAGGTGGGCCTCTCGCGGCAGGCGCTCAGCCGCGTCGAGTCGGGCGCGGCCGTGCCGGGCACGCGGCAGGCGCTGCTGCTGGCGCGCGCGCTGCGCTGCCGGGTGGAGGACCTGTTCAGTCTGGGCGCGGCGCACGTGCCGGCGCGCGTGCCGCCCGGCACCCCGTCCGGCACGCGGGTGCGGCTGGCCGACGTGGACGGCGCGTGGCAGGCGCTGCCGCTGTCGGGCGAGGCCGGGCTGCGCCTGACAGCGGACGGTGTGCTGCTGGCGTCCGGCGCGGTGGAGGTCCCGGGATCCCTGGACGACGCGCGGCGCACGGCGCTCGTGGCGGGCTGCGATCCGGCGCTGGGTCTGCTGTGCACGGCGCTGGGTGCGGAGGCCCGCGCGGCGTGGGTGCCGCGCGCCAGCCTGGACGCCGTGCAGGCCGCCGCCCGTGGCGAGGTGCACGCGGCGGGCCTGCACCTGGGCAGCCTGGCGCGGCACCGCGAGGTCGTGGCGCGTGACCTGCCGGGCGCGCGGCTGCTGCGGCTGTGGCACGCCGAGCAGGGACTGATCGTCGCGGCGGGCAATCCGCTGGGGGTGCGCGGCCCGGCGGACCTCAGGCGCGCGCGGCTGGTGACCCGCCCGGCGGGCGCGGGAGGCCGGGCGCTGCTGGACGGCTGGCTGCGCGAGGCCGGTCTGGACACGGCGGCGCGTGAGGCGCGGCACGCCCAGTCACGCCTGGCCGCCTCACCGCTGGAGGCGGCGGCGGCTGTGGCGCGCGGCGAGGCGGACGTCGCGCCCGGGCCGCGCTCCGCGGCGGGCGCGCACGGCCTGTCGTTCATTCCGCTGGTCGTGGAGGCCTTCGATCTGGCCATTCCTGAGCGGCACCTCGCGCATCCGGGCGTGCAGGTGCTGATCGCCGCGGCGGGCAGCGCGGCGTTCCAGGCAGACCTGCGCAGCCTGGGCGGGTACGACCCGGCCGATCCCACCCACCCCCTGGAGACCCCATGAACGTCACCCCGACCCGACCCGCATCCCGTCCTCGTTCCCGGAGTCATACCCGGCTGGCACTGCTGGCCGCGCTGCTGCTCGCGCCACCGGCGGGCGCGGCGTCCCTGACGGTGTTCGCCGCGTCGTCCCTGACCGACGCCTTCACCGAGATCGGCCGGGCCTTCGACGCGCGGACCGGGCACCGCACGACCTTCCAGTTCGCGGGGTCGCAGGTGCTGCGCGCGCAGCTGGAGGGCGGCGCCCGGGCGGACGTGTTCGCCAGCGCGAACGACGCGCAGTTCACGCCGCTGCTGGGGTCGGTGGTCGCGGCGCGTGAGGTGTTCGCCCGCAACCGCCTGACCGTGATCGCCCCGGCGGGCAGCGCCCGGGTGCGGTCCCTGCGTGACCTGACGGGCCCGGGGGTGCGACTGGTGCTGGCCGCGCCGAACGTCCCGGTCGGGGACTACACCCGGCGGATGCTCGCGGCGGTGGACCGCTCGGGCACGTACGGGAAGGACTTCGCGGCGCGCGCCCTGCGGAACGTCGTCAGCGAGGAGGGGAACGTGCGGCAGGTGGCGCTGAAGGTCAGTCTGGGCGAGGCGGACGCGGCGGTCGTGTATGCCAGCGACGTGACCCCCGCCCTGAAGAAGACCGTGCGGGTGGTGCCGCTGCCCACCCGCTTCAACCAGACGGCGGCGTACCCGCTGGGCGTGGTGCGGGGCAGCGCGAATGCCGACGCGGCGCGGTCCTTCGCGGCCTTCGTACAGGGGAAGGAGGGACAGGCGATCCTGCGCCGCTGGGGGTTCCTGAGTCCGTGATGAGCCCGTCGTCCGTGTCCCCCGCCGCCGTGTCCACTGCCGCCCAGCTGAACCGGCGGCCCGTCCTTCGCCGGGACGTCAGGTGAGACGGATTCCGTTTGTTTCGCCAACAATCCGGAACTTCACCGGATTGCCGGCTCCACGTCCGGAACCCGTTTCTCTCTTACTCGCCTCCGCTCGGACCCAGCGGGCTTTGCAGCCCATTCAACCGGAGTCCGTATGAGACGCGCGGGGCTGCCGTGGCCGGGCGTGCTGCTGGGGGCGCTGTTCGCGGCGTTCCTGCTGCTGCCCACGCTGGTGCTGCTCTCGCGCGGGCTGGGCGCGGATTTCTGGGTGACGCTGCGCAGCCCGGCGGTGCTGGACGCGCTGCGGGTGAGCCTGTGGACGACCGGGGTGACGCTGCTCGTCACGGTGGTGACGGGCACGCCCCTGGCGTTCCTGCTGGCCCGGCGGGAGTTTCCCGGGCGGGCGCTGCTGGACGCGCTGCTGGACCTGCCGGTGGTGCTGCCGCCCGTCGTGGCGGGCCTGGGGCTGCTGCTGACCTTCGGGCGGGGCGGGCTGCTGGGCCCGGGGCTGGAACTGGCGGGCGTCAGTCTGGCGTTCTCCCCGGCGGCGGTGGTGCTCGCGCAGCTGTTCACGGCGGCGCCGTTCTACCTGCGCGCGGCGAAGGCGGGATTCGCGGCCGTAGACCGGGACGCCGAGGCGGCGGCCCTGACGGACGGCGCGGGCCGCTGGGCGGCGTTCCGGTTCATCACGTGGCCGCTGGCGTTCCCGTTCCTGCTGGAGGGGCTGGTCCTGACCTGGGCGCGGGCGCTGGGGGAGTTCGGCGCGACGATCCTGTTCGCCGGGTCGCTGCAGGGCCGCACGCGGACGGTGACGCTGGCGATCTACGGGGCGCTGGACAGCGACCTGGGGCCCGCGCTGGTGCTGTCGGCGGTGATGGTGGTGGTGGCGTTCTCGGTGCTGCTCGCCGTGCGGGTGCTGGCGGCGCGGCGCGACCGGCTGGACACCAGCAGCCCAGGATGACCCACCCCCACGGCGGCGTGAAGGTGCTCCGGCCGCCACAGTCACCGCGGTTCTCCGGTGTGTCGAGGGGCTCCCTCGGGCCACCTGAAACGAGCTGATACGGATTCCGTTTGTTTCGTTGACAGATCGGAACACCACCGATCTGCCAACTCCACGTCCGGAACCCGTTTCTCTCCTGCTCGCTCCGCTCGGGTTGAAAGATTTTGCAAACCTTTCAACCGGAGTCCGTATGAGTCGCGGAGCTGCGGAGCAACGCGAGCAGCAGCGAACCGGGTCGCGGGTTCTGAACGGTGCCAGTGGAATCCGTATGCTCCCCCCCGACGCCCGGGGCGGAGTTTGCGCATGGCGTGGCCCGCGCGAGGGGCTACGATGTGGGCGGCATGACCGACTCCTTCGCGCATGACCTCCTGCTGAGCACCACGCGGTTCCTGCTGGCCCGGTCGGACCCGGACAGCCTGTGCCGCGACGGCCTGAGCTTCCTGGCGGGACAGCTGGGCGCGGCGCTGGGCATGCTGTACCTGCGCGAGACGGACGTCACGTACCGCCTGCACAGCCGAGTCGGCACGCACCCGCTGCTGCACGTCCACGAGTTGCAGATCATGGAACCCGGCTGGGAGGACCTGTTGCAGGCTGGCACGTGGATCAGCACGCCGGTGCCCGCCCCGGACTGGACCGGGCCGGAGGACCGCAACTACGCGCGGCTGGGCGCGCGGCACCTCGTGAATTTCGGCCTGTACAGCGGGCCGCGCCTGATCGGTACCGTGAACCTGCTGTTCGGCGAGCCGCGCCCGGACCTGGCGGACCTGGAGGTGCTGGGCACGGTGGGGGCGCTGTGGGGAACGCTGCTGGCGCGGCTGCAGGCGCAGCGGGAACTCGCGGGCCGCGAGGCGATGCTGCGCATGATCACCGACCAGGGCAGCGACCTGCTGAGCGTCGTGGACGAGCAGGGGGTCATCACGTACCAGGGGGCCGCCTCGGAGGCGCTGATCGGGTACCCGGCGGACTTCCTGATCGGCAGGCCCTATGACGGCGCGATCCACCGAGCGGACCTGCCGGGTGTCACGGCGGCGCTGGAGAACCTGCGGCGCGTGCCGGGCAGTTCCGTGAGCCTCTCGTTCCGGATCCGGCACGCGCAGGGCAAGCTGGTGTGGCTGGAAGCGAACGCCCGCAACCTCCTGCACGAACCGGCCGTGCGCGGCGTCGTGATCCACATGCGGGACGTGACGGCCGCGCAGGCCACGCAGCGGTACCTGGAGCGGCGCGTGCAGGACCTGACACTGATGCACGACACGGGGAGGCTGCTGCACCTGAGTCGCACGGTGCCCGAGGTGGCCGAGGGCCTGGTGGACCTGATCCAGGGGCGGCTGGGGTACCCGCACGTGCAGGTGGGCCGCGTGCTGGAGGACGGCAGTGTCGAGGCGGTCGCGCGGGAGCCCGGGGTGCGCGCCGCGCCGATCACCCGCCTCGGGCCCGGCGAGGGCCTGATCGGCGCGGCGGTGCAGGCCGGGCAGACGCTGTATGTCGCGGACGTGCGTCAGGACGCCCGCTACGCCGAACGGCACGCGGGCATGCGCAGCGAGGTGATCGTGCCCATCCACGTCGGCGGGCAGCTGTGGGGCGTACTGAACGTCGAGGCGCCGCAGGTCAACGCCTTTGACCACCGGGACATCCAGACGCTGGAGACGGTGGCCGGGCAGGCCGGCGCGGTCCTGGCGAACGTGTCTCTGCTGGACGACCTGCGCCGCAGCCGGGACGAACTGCGCGCCGCGTACGACGAGACGCTGGCCGGCTGGGCGCGCGCGCTGGACCTGCGTGACCGCGAGACCGAGGGCCACAGCCAGCGCGTGACGGACCTGACGCTGGCCCTGGCGCGGCGCCTGGGCGTCCCGCAGGAGGACCTGATCCACCTGTGGCGCGGCGCGCTGCTGCACGACATCGGCAAGGTCGGCATTCCCGACGCGATCCTGCACAAGCCCGGCCCGCTGACCGACGAGGAGTGGCAGGTCATGCGTCAGCACCCGCAGATGGCCTTCGACGTGCTGCGGCCCATCCGGTTCCTGCACCCGGCGCTGGACGTCCCGCTGGCGCACCACGAGCACTGGGACGGCGGCGGGTACCCGCACAGCCTGCGTGGCGAGCAGATCCCGCTGGCCGCGCGGATCTTCTCGATCGTGGACGTCTGGGACGCGCTGCGCAGCGACCGGCCCTACCGCCGGGCCTGGACGGCCGAGCGGGCGCTCGCGCACCTGGAGGCGCAGTCCGGGCGGCAGTTCGACCCGCAGGTCGTGCGGGCCTTCATGGCGCTGCTGGCCGATCAGCAGCCCGTGGACGGGGAGAGCGCGTGAGTGCCGTCACCGCCCAGGCCCTGCGGGAGGAACTCGAGGCGCTCGCGCGGGCCGCGCTGGACACCGACGACCTGGCCGAGCGGACCACGTACCTGCGGGACGCGGCGTACCTCGCGCTGGACCTGGGGGACGCGCCCCAGGCGATGACGCACGCCCTGGCGTGCCTGGACGCCGCGCGGCGCACGGCGGACCTGGCCCTTCAGGCGCGCGCGCACATGACGATCGCCCTGGTGATGGGCGACGTGCACGACGACGTGGGCGCCGCCACGCACTTCCGCGAGGCGGAGGGCCTGGCGCGCAGCGCCCGCGACGCGCGGGGCGTGGCCGCCACGAACGTGAACGCCGCTCACTACGATCAGGAACGCGGGCATTTCGCGTCCAGCGTGCTGCGCCTGCTGACGCTGCGGCGCTCGCCGTACGCGGCGGCACTGGAACACGACGAGCAGGGCAAGGGGCTCGATCAGGTGTTCCACGTGAATTTCGTGCGGGGCGCGGCGAGCGCGCTGCTGGGCCTCGGCGTGGACGCCGAACTGCGCGCCTCGCTGGAGGCCCGCCGGGACGAGATGAACGCGCAACTGCAGGAATCGGCCGCGGCGCTGCGGCGCCTGCACCGCCGCGAGGTGCCGCTCACGAATTCCCGTTGGCTGACCGACGTGCTCGAGTCGCTGCTCATCCACGCCCGCCTGACGGGGGACCCGCCACTGGCGCGGCAGCTGGCCGACGAGTGGGTGCAGCTCGCCGGGGACTGGAACGTGACGGCGCAGCTGGGGCGGGCGCTATTGGGCCGCGCGGAACTGCGCGCGCAACTGGGCGAGTGGCCCGAGGTCCGCGTGGACGCGGCGCGCGCTGCCGAGCTGTTCGGGGATGACCATCCCAGCCGGGCGCTGTCGGCGCGGCAGCTGCTGGCGCGGGCGTTCGCGGCGCAGGGCGAGTGGCGTGCGGCGTTCGAGGTGCAGCAGGCCCTCTCGGCGCAGGCCGAGCGGATCTACCGGGCGTTCATGCAGCAGAGTGCGCGGCTGCGCATCATCGAGCGGCAGGCGATCGAGGCGGAGGTCCGCGCGGCGGCGTTCGCGGAGGCGGCGCTGCGCGACCCGCTGACCGGCATTCCCAACCGGGCGGGGGCGCTGCGGCGACTGGATCAGCTGGTCCGCGCGGCGCGGCGCGGCCGGCCGTGCGCGGTGGCGCTGCTGGACATCGATCATTTCAAGTCGGTGAACGACCGGTTCGGTCACGCGGCGGGGGACGAGGCGCTGCGGCGCGTAGCGGCCACCGTGACCCGCTCGATCCGTGAGGTGGATCAGCTGGCCCGCTACGGCGGTGAGGAGTTCCTGCTGCTTCTGGACGGCCTGACCCTGCCGGAGGCGCGCCGCGCGTGCCGCCGCGTGGGGCAGCTGATCACCGAGATCGACTGGGAGGACGTCGCGCCGGGCCTGCGCGTGACGGCCAGTATCGGCCTGGCGGCCCTCCGCCCGGGCCTGGACCGCGAGGTGATCCTGCGCGAGGCGGACGCCGCCATGTACGCCGCGAAGGCCGCCGGGCGCAACACCGTGCGCCTCTCGGTCACGTCCGGCTGAGCCTCAGGCCGCGCGGGGGACCTGAACCGGGCCGCACGCCCGCGGGCGTGGCTCAGCGGCTCTGGGTGTCGGCGGCGTCGCGCAGGGCGTCCCCGACGAAGTTGAAGGCCAGGACGCTGATCACGATCAGCACGCCGGGCAGCAGCAGCCAGGGGTGCTGGCTGAGCGTCTCGAAGTTCTGCGCGTCTTTCAGCAGCAGGCCCCAGCTCGTCATGGGTTCCTTGATGCCCAGGCCCAGGAAGCTCAGGGCGCTCTCGCCCAGGATGTAGCCGGGCAGGGCGAGGGTGGCGGTGACGATCAGGAAGGAGCTGAGGTTGGGCATGATGTGCCGCAGGATCACGCGCAGGTCCGGCGCGCCGATGGCCCGGGCGGCCTGCACGTAGTCCAGGCCGCGCGCGCCCATGACCTGACCGCGCACCACGCGCGCCAGTCCGGCCCAGCCGATCAGGGCGAGCACCGCCACGATGCCCAGGTACACCCAGGTACTGGGCCACCTGGCGGGAATGATGGTGCTCAGGGCGAGCAGGATGGGCAGGCGCGGGAACGACAGCAGCACCTCCACCAGCCGCTGGATGAGGTTGTCCACCCAGCCGCCGAAGTACCCGCTGACGCCGCCCAGCACGATCCCGATGGTGAAGCTGATCAGGATGCCGATCAGTCCGACCGTGAGGCTCACCTGCGAGCCGACCAGCATGCGCGAGAGCAGGTCGCGGCCGAACTTGTCGGTGCCCAGCGGGAAGTAGTACCCGTCCCGCACGCCGAACAGGTGCCACTGGCTCCTGAAGACGCCCAGCAGCGAGTGGCGGCTCTCGGCCGGATCGTCGCCCCGCACGAGGAACAGGATGGGAATGGGCCGGGTGCGGTCCTCACTGAACGTGCTGGCGAAGGTCACGGGGTCGCGGGTTTTCCTGAATCCGTACACGAAGGGCCGCGTGAGCTGGCCGTCGTGCACGACGTGCACCGCCTGGGGCCGCTGGTAGGGGTACTCCTCGTGCTGGGCGGTGATGGAGTACGGCGCCAGGAAGCCGGAGAGCAGGGCCATCAGGTACAGCGCGGCGAGCACCCAGGCGCTGAGCACGCCAGCGCGGGAGCGGCGGAAGCGGCGCAGGGCCAGCTGGGCGGGCGTGAGGCGGGCGGGCGCGCGGGTCGGTGCGGCGGGCAGGGCAGTCATTCGAACCTCACGCGCGGGTCGGCCCAGGCCAGGGCCAGGTCGCTCAGGAGGTTGCCGATCAGGAGCAGCAGGGCGCTGAACATCAGCAGGGTCATGGCCACGAACTGGTCCTTGTTCAGCAGGGCGTCGTACAGGTACGGGCCGATGGTCGGGAGGTTCAGGACGATGCTGGCGATGATCGTGCCACTGATCAGGCTGGGCAGGCTCAGGCCCGCGAGGCTGATCAGGGGGTTCACGGCGTTGCGGACCGCGTGCCCCCACAGGACCCGCCGGCCGCCAGCGCCCTTGGCGCGCGCGGTGCGGATGAAGTCCTGCGACAGGACGTCCAGCATGGAGGCGCGCATCTGCCGCATCAGGCCCGCCACGCCTTCCAGGCCGATGGCGATCATGGGAATCCACAGGTGCGCGAGCAGATCCAGCACGCGGGCGACACTCCAGGGCGCGTCGATCATGTCCGGGCTGAACAGGCCGCCCACGTTCGTGCCGCCCAGGGCGAGCACCAGCGCGATCAGGAGCAGCGCCACCAGGAAGTCCGGCGTGGCGAGGCTCAGGTACCCCAGGAAGTTCAGGGCGGCGCTGCGTTTGCGGTGGCGGTGCAGCGCGGTGTAGATACCTAGCGGGACCGCCACCACCCAGGAGACCAACAGGGTCAGCACGGCCAGGAAGACCGTCCAGCCCAGCCGTTCCCAGATCAGGCTGCTCACGGGGCGGCTGTTGGCGAACGAGTACCCGAAGTCACCGTGGAGCACGATGCCCTTCACCCAGTTCAGGTACTGCATCCAGACCGGCTGATCCAGGCCCAGCTGCCGGGTCATGGCCTGCAGGGCCTCGGGAGTCACGCGCGGATCCTCGCGGTACTGGTCGAGGAAACTGCCGGGTTGCAGCTGGATGACCGCGAAACACACCACGCTGATGAGCAGCAGCGTGGGAATCATGCCCAGCACGCGGCGGACGGTGTACGTCAGCATTGCGGGGGAGTGGGGAGTGGGATGTGGGGAGTGGGTCGCATGGAAACCTCCGGGAATTCAAAGCGAGGGGGTGGGTGCAGGTCTGGCCACTCACGGCCGGTCACCCGCACGCCACCCCCCACACCCTCTATTTCTGGTAGATCAGCGGGACGGGGTTGTACCCGGGAATCACGCCGAGGTTATACACGTAGTTGCCGTACTTGTTACTGACGGCCCCGATGTTCTCGGGCTTGGCGATGGGCGTGACCGGCAGGTTCTGCGCGAAGATCAGCTGCCAGCGGGTGTACAGCGCCTTGCGGGTGGCGGCGTTGGGTTCCACGGCGGCCTTGTTGAAGATGTCGTAGATCTCCTTTTCCCACGGGGCCATCCTGGCGGTGTTGGCGGGGTCGCCGTCCCTGGCGGGCTGCGGCGCGCGGTGCCAGTAGTAGAGGCTGCCCCCGGGCTGCCAGATGGGGCGGCGCAGTTCCGGGTCGGGCTGGTCGCCGAAGGCGTGCAGGATCATCTCCCAGTCGCCGCTCTGGCCGGTGGCGAGCAGGCGGCTGCTGAGGATGCCCTTGAGGTTGACCTTCACGCCGACCTTGGCGAAGTCGCTCTGGAGGATCGTGGCGATGGGCGGGTACACGGCGCTGTCGGTGCCGTACGTCAGGTCGAGTTCGAGAGGCTGCCCGTTCGGGAGCAGACGGATGCCGGCCGCGTTGCGTTTCTTGAGGCCCATCGCGTCGAGCGCGCTGTTGGCGCCTTCGAGGCTGAAGCTGCCGAGCTGGCGGGTGGTGTTCGCGTAGAAGGCCTTGTTGGCCGGGGCGACGCCGTGCCCGGGCAGGCTGGCCAGTCCGTTGTACACGGTGTCGATGATGCGTTCGCGGTTCACGGCGCTCTGCATGGCGCGGCGGAAGCGCACGTCGCTGAAGACCTTGGCCAGGGCTGGATTCTTCGCGTCGAAGTTGTAAGCCACGAAGGGCGGGCTGCCGAACAGGGCGGTGGAGCGGTTGACCTTGAAGGGCGCGCCCGCGACTTCCTTCTGCTTCAGGTCGGGGAACTGCGCGCCGGTGACGTTCAACTGGTCGAGGTTCCCGGCCAGGAACTGCGCCACCTGCGCCTGCGGGTCGCGGATGATCAGGAATTCCAGTTTGTCCAGGTACGGCAGCTGCTTCCCGGCGGCGTCCACCTTCCAGTAGTTGGGGTTGCGGGTCAGGGTGACCTTCTGACCGGCCGTGTAGTTGCTCAGTTTGAAGGGGCCGGTGCCGACCACCTCGGTTTCCGCGACGTTCGTGGGCCAGGCGCTGTTGATGTCGCCGGGTTTGGCGCCGCTCTCCTGGCCATACTTGGCGAGTTTGTGCTGCGGCATGATGAAGTAGCGCTGCTGGAGCAGGAAGGCGGGTGCGGGGCGCGGCAGCGTGAAGCGCACGGTCATGGCGTCCACCCGGCTGATGGTGACGTTCTGGCCGCCCAGTTTGAAGTTCCCGGGGTCCCCGGCGCGGGACTCGGGGTTCATGATCATGTTCCGGTACGTGAAGATCACGTCGTCGGCGTTGAAGGCCTGCCCGTCGCTCCACTTGACGCCCTGGCGGAGCTTGAAGGTGTAGACGGTGCCGCCTTCGGTGATCGTCCAGCTCTCGGCCAGGGCGGGCTCGATCTTGTAGGTGGCGAGGTTGAATTCCACGAGGCCGTCGAACAGCTGCTGGGAGATCAGGCCCAGGTTGTTGTCGATGGCGCCGTAGTAGAAGAGGCTCTGGGGGCTGTCACCCAGGGGCAGGGTGTAGGTGCCGCCGCTCTTGCCGCTGACGACGCCCAGGCTGCCGTAGCCGGTGACCTTCTTGGGGGCGGCGTGGGCGGCGCCGAGCAGGGCGAGGGTGAGCAGGGTCAGGGTGCGTGCGTGCATAGGGAACCTCCGGGGGGCGGGGGTGGGCGCGTGGACATTGATTCCCGACAGCCTAAGACCAGTTGGCCGCCACTTGCAACCCTCTTGCAAAGTGGCATGGCAGTGGTACGCTGCGGGGGATGCCGCCCACGTCCGTCCACTGGACCATCCCGCTCGACAGCGCCAGCGCCACACCCGTCTACGTGCAGGTGGCACAGGGCCTCACGCAGCGCATCGAGAGCGGCCAGCTGCGCCCCGGCAGCGCCCTGCCGGCCGAACGCGACCTCGCCGCGCACCTGGGCGTCTCGCGCGTCACCGTGCGGCAGGCACTCGGGCTGCTCGCGCAGCAGGGGCTGCTCACGCGGCGGCACGGCAGCGGCACCTTCGTCACGCCGCCGCCCCGCCCCGGCGACCTCCCGGCCCGCACGCTGGGCCTCCTGTCCTCGTTCTCCGAGGACGTCCGCTCGCGCGGGCAGCGGCCCGGGGCCCGCATCCTGAACTTCGAACGGACCCGCCCCACCGCGCAGGAAGCCATGAGTCTGGCCCTGTCCCCCAGCGAGGCCGTGTACCGCATCCGTCGCGTCCGCACCGCCGACGGGGAACCGCTGGCGGTCGAGGACTCCACCCTGCCCGCCGCGCTGGTCGGCCCGCTCAGCGAGGCCGACGTGCACGACGCCAGCCTGTACGCCCTGCTCGCCGCGCGCGGCCTGAGCCCGGCGCGCGCCATCCGCCACCTGCGCGCCGTGAACGCCGACCTGACGCTGGCGCCGCTGCTGAACGTCACGGTGGGCGCCGCCCTGCTGACCACCGACCGCGTCTCCTGGCTGCAGGGAGGCCGCCCCATCGAGTACGCCCGCGCCCACTACCGCGGCGACCGCTACGACTTCGTGATGGAACTCCAGGGCGGCGCGTGACCGCCCCGCGCGTGCTGGGCCTGATGAGCGGCACCAGCGCCGACGGCATCGACGCGGCCCTGCTGGAACTGCCCGGCTGGCCGGCGCTGGGCGGGGGCGCGCCCCTGAAGCTGCCCGGCGGCGCGCCCCGCGGCCGGGTGGTGGCGCACACCTTCACGCCGTACCCGCCGGACCTGCGCGCCGCCGTGCTGCGCGCCATGCGGGACGAGGGCACGCCGGGCGAACTGACCCAGCTGCACTGGGCACTGGGTGAGGCCTTCGCGCAGGCGGCCGCGCCGCTGGCCCGCGACGCCGACCTGATCGCCAGTCACGGCCAGACCGTACAGCACCACCCCCGGCCGGACGCGGCGCGCGGCTGGCACCGCCCCGCCACGCTGCAACTGGGCGAGGCGGCCCTGATCGCGCAGGCCACCGGCCGGGCGGTCGTGAGCGACTTCCGCCCGGCCGACCTGGCCGCCGGGGGGGTGGGGGCGCCGCTGGTGCCGTTCGCGGACTGGGCGCTGTTCTCGCAGCCCGGCGTGACCCGGCTGCTGCTGAACCTGGGCGGGATCGCCAACCTGACCCTGCTGCCCGGCACCGATCCGGCGCGCGTGCAGGCCTTCGACACCGGCCCCGCCAACTGCCTGCTGGACGAGATCGCCGCCCGGGCGGGCCTCCCCTGCGACGAGGGCGGCGCGCTGGCCCGCGCGGGCCAGGTGCATGAACCCACCCTGCGCGCGTGGCTGGCCCACCCGGAACTCACCGCGCCCCCACCGAAAGCCACCGGGCGGGAGGTCTGGACGCTGCCGCGCCTGCCCGCCCCCGCCCCCCTGAGCACCGAGGATCTCGCCGCCACCGCCACCGAGTTCACGGCCCGGACGGTCACCGCCGCACTGCGCTGGCTGCCCGCCGCCCCGCATGAGGTGATCGTGGCGGGCGGCGGGGCGCGGAACCCGGCGCTGCGCGCGGCTCTGACGCGCACCCTGGCCCCGGCCCCGCTGATCACGTTCGCGGACCTGGGCTGGGACGCCCGGGGCTTCACCGACGCCACCCGCGAGGCGGCCGCCTTCGCGTTCCTGGGCTACGCGCACGCGCAGGGCTGGCCCAGCACCCTCCCCCACACGACCGGAGCGGCGCACGCCGCCCGCACCGGCAAGTGGAGCCCTGCTCCCGGAGCGTCATGACGCACCCGACGAACCCCGATGCCCGCCTGCCCAATCCCGGCCTGCCCGATCCTCACCTGCCCGGTCCCGCCAGCCTGCGGACCGAGGCCGTGAATGCCGCCCACCCGGACCTGGACCAGCTGGGCACCGCCGACCTCGTGCAGGCGCTGCTGGACGACCAGCGGCACGCCGTGGACGCCGCCCGCCGCGCCGGTCCGGCCCTGGGATCGGCCGCCGACGCCGCGCTGCCCCGGCTGCGCCGCGGGGGACGACTGCTGTACGCCGGGGCGGGCACCAGCGGCCGCCTGGGTGTCCTGGACGCCACCGAACTGACTCCCACCTTCTCCTGGCCGCCCGCGCGGGCCGTGCCGCTGATCGCCGGGGGTGAGCGCGCCATCCGCGAGGCGGTCGAGGGCGCCGAGGACGACCGCGAGGACGGGTACGCCGCCCTGCGGGGAGTCGGGGCGGGGCCGGACGACGTGCTGATCGCCGTGGCGGCCAGCGGCACCACGCCCTGGGTGCTGGGCGCCATGCAGGCCGCGCGGGAGTCCGGCACGCTCGTGATCGGCCTGGCGAACAACGCGGGCACACCCGTCCTGACCGGGGCCGACTGCGCGGTGCTGCTCGACACGGGACCGGAGATCATCAGCGGCTCGACCCGCCTGAAGGCCGGAACCGCGCAGAAGATCGCCCTGAATGCCCTCTCGAGCGCGCTGATGGTGCGGCTGGGCAAGGTGTACGGCAACCTGATGGTGGACCTGAAGGCCACGAACGCCAAGCTGGAGGCCCGCGCCGTGCGGCTGGTGCAGCACGCCACCGGCTGCGAGGAGCCCCGGGCCCGCGCCGCGCTGGTCGAGGCCGGTGGGCAGGTGAAGACCGCCATCGTCGCGCTGCGCCTGGGCATTCCCGCCGACGAGGCCCGCGCCCGCCTGGACGCCGCGGGTGGGCAGGCCCGCGCCGCCCTGGACGCCCGGTGATCCCGGACCGCACCGCGGCGCTGCTGCGCGCCGCCGTCGGGCCCGGCGGGCCCAGCGCGGCGGCCCTGGGGGTCGTCACGGCCAGCGGCGAGCGGGACACCCTGATCGTGGGCCACACCCGGCACGGCGGTCCGGCGCTGACCGGGGGCGAGTGGTGGGATCTGGCCAGCCTGACCAAACCGCTGTTCACCGCGCGCGAGGTGTTGCGTGCCGCCGAGGAGGGCCTGCTCGACCTGGACGATCCCCTATCGCGGCACCTGCCGGACCTGGGGTGGATGCAGGAGACGCCGCTGCGGGAGCGCACGCTGCGGCAGCTGCTCACCCACACCGCCGGGCTGCCGGCCTGGACACCGATGTACACCTGGGGCGACGCCGCGACCATCCGCGCCCGCTTCCTTCAGGAACCCTGGGCCATGACCGACCCCGGTTCCGTCCGGTACTCGGACCTGGGCTACGGCCTGCTGGGCCGCGTGCTGGAACGCGTCCGCACCTCCTCCCTGCGTGCCTTTCACCTCGACCCCGGCCTGACCTTCACGCCGGACGCCGGGCAGACGGTATCCACGGAAGTCTGCGCGTGGCGCGAGCGGCTCCTGACCGGCGAGACCCACGACGAGAATGCCGCCGCGCTGGGCGGCGTGGCCGGGCACGCGGGCCTGTTCGGCACCCTGAACGGCACGCTGGCGCAGGCCGAGCGGCTCCTGCGTGGCGGGTGGCTGTCCCCGGCGGCTCAGCAGCTCGCCATGACGCCGCAGGTGCCGGAACGGACCCTGGCGTTCGTGCACGCCTGCCCCGGCTGGAGCGGCGGCAGCCTGTGCAGCCCGCAAGCGGCCGGGCACACGGGCTTCACCGGCACCGGCCTGTGGATCGATCCGACGCGTGGGCTGGCGTGGGTGCTGCTCACGAACCGCGTGCACCCAACCCGCCATACCACGTTCGACATCCAGGGCCTGCGGCGCGCGGTGGGTAACACCCTGGCCGCGCAGGACACGCCCAGAGTCACGTGATACGGACTCCGATTGAACGGACTTTGCAGCCCATTCAATCGGAGTCCGTATCAGTCCCCCTGAAAACCGCTGTCAGGTGTACTTGAGGGCTTCCATGAGTTCCTCGATGATCTCCTCGCTGTCGCCGCGCTGGGCGGCGGTGGCGACGTGGGCCTGCAGGTGCCCGCGCAGCACGACCTCACCCGCGCCGCTCAGGGCGCCCTGCACGGCCTTGATCTGACGCAGGACGTCCACGCAGTAGGCGTCCGGGTCGTCGAGCATCCGGATGATGCTCTCGAGGTGGCCGCGCGCGATGTTCAGTCGGCGTGCGGCGCGCTTGCGGGCGTCCTCGGGCATGCACAGGTGCTGGGGTTCGTGGCAGGCGGGCTGGGGCATGTCAGGCGCGGACCTGCGCGGCGTAGCCTTCCTCGGTGACGGCGTGCACGAGGGCCTGCGGGTCGGCGTCGCCGGTGACGGTGGCGTGTCCGGCGGCGCGGTCGACCTGGACGGTCTGGACGCCGGGGACGTTCTGAAGTGCTTCGCGGACGGCTTTCTCGCAGTGGCCGCAGGTCATGCCGGTGACGGTCAGTTCAGTGGTCATGGCCGCATCGTAGGACCCCTGGGGGGGGGAGGTCAAGATGAGATGACGTCCGCTCGACTCGGTACAACATTGAACGTGTTTCAGATGGACTCGAGCCGGTGTCGCCCGGGCAGCGTGGCGACATCACCCGCCGGATCCCCCCTGGGGGGATTCGGGTTGAGTGGCCGTCTCCGTAGACTCACCCGCGACGGCCGGGCCGACCCCCCGGTTGCACGGGGACGTCGGGCCTGCCCGGCAGCGGGCCTCCGGGTACCCCCACGTCGGGGCGGCACGCCCCCTTCCGGCCTCGCGCCGTTCAGCGGTCCTCGCGCCGACCACCGGACGGGCCGGGGGCACTGACGGGCCGCGTCAGGTTCTGCCGCCGGCGGATGACCTCCGCGAGGTCCTGCACGGCGGCGTTCGTGGCCTGCTGCCCCTGCACGACGCTGGCCAGCGCGGTGAGCAGGGGCGTGACGACTCCGGTCAGCGGGTCGGAGTCGCCCGTAACGGGTGCGGGCGCCGGGCGGTCGCGCAGCGCGGCCAGGAGTGGGGCGAGCAGGGGTTCAAGTTGCGCGGCCAGCGGCTCGGCCGGAGCGGTGGGCGCCGCCGCCTGGGGAGCCGGAGCCGGTGCGGCTTGGGGCAGACTCAGGCGGTCCAGGCCGCCCGCGATGTCCGCGAGCTGCGCCACCATGCGCGCGCCGGTGTCTCCGTCGGCGGCGCCCATGCGGCGTTCGCGGGCGAAGTTCTCACGGATCTGCGCCCAGCGCGCCGCCTGCTCGGGGGTCAGCGTGCCGCGCAGTTCGGCGAGTTTCAGGAGGTTCTCCTCGGCGCCGGTCGTGAGGAGCTGCGCCTCGCCGCGGTAGTGGTCGCCGATCACGCCGTCGAGTTCCGCGTCGTTCATGACGGGGCTGAGCTTCTCGGCGACCTTGTTCATGTTGCGGTAGCTGCCCTGGAGCTTGAAGGGCGGTTCGGTGCGGTCGCGGTCGGCCTGGGCGGCGCTGGTGATGTAAGCGGCGTTCACGCGGGCCAGCGTGTCGCGGGCGCGCAGCAGCAGGCGCAGCGTGGCGAGAATCTCGGTGAGTTCCGCCTCGCTGTACGGGTGCGACAGCTCGCCGGGATACTCGTGACCCTGGGCGCGGGCGACGAGTTTCGGGACGTCGCTCAGGTCCCGTCCGGCCAGCGGCGCGAGCACCGCGTTGCTGGTCAGGCTGTTCTCCACGTACGAGAGCAGGAAGGCGTCCTCCATGCCGCCGAGCACGTCACCGAGGTTGTAGACGTCGGCGCGGTTGGCGAGCATGTCGGGGATGCGGAACACCTCGCCGGTCTCGGTGTACGGGTTCCCGGCCATGACGACCGCGAAGCGCCGCCCGCGCAGGTCGTAGGTGCGCGGCTCGCCGTTCCAGACGCCCTCGATGCGGCGGGTGCCGTCGGTCAGGGCGATGAACTTCTGCAGGAATTCCGGGTGGGTGTGCTGTATGTCGTCCACGTACAGCATGACGTTCCCGCCCATCTCCAGCGCGAGGTTGAGTTTCTCCAGTTCCTGCCGACTGGCCGCGTCCGGCGCCTGCGCCGGGTCCAGCGAGCGCACGGCGTGACCGAGGCTGGGGCCGTTCACGCGCACGAACACGAGGCCCAGGCGGTGCGCGACGTATTCCATCAGGGTGGTCTTGCCGTAGCCGGGCGGGGAGATGAGCAGCAGCAGGCCCATCAGGTCGCTGCGTTTGCCGTCCCCGGCCGCGCCGATCTGCTTGGCGAGGTTGTCCCCGATCAGGGGGAGGTACACGTCGGTGATCAGGCGGTTGCGCACGAAGGACGTCAGCGGGCGCGGCTGGAATTCCGCGAGGCGCAGCCGGGCCCGCTCGCGGGTCAGCACCGTCTGCCGCTGCGCCTGGAAGGCCTGCAGGCCGGGCAGGAACGTGCGGGCGTGCGCGGCGAGCCGCGCGAGCAGGTCGTCCGCCTGGAGGTGCAGCGTGCCGCCCTGGAGGCGCGGGTGGTCGCTCAGGAGGCCCGTGACGGTCGCGTCCAGCGTGACCGCGCGCGGCTGGGCGCGCAGGGCGTCCCCGGACAGGCGCAGGGCGACCGCCTCAGGCACGAAGCGAGCGTGGGCGTGCCACTCGGGCCGGGTGGTCAGGGCGTCCAGCCACGCGCACGTGAGCGTCCAGGCCTGGACCGGGTCGTCCCGCAGGGCGTCCAGGCTGACGCGCAGGGCGTCGGGGTGCCCGGCGGCGCGCAGCTGCCCGTCCAGCGCGGCGTTCAGGTCGGCAGCGGCCTGCGTGAACGGGAACGCCCCGCCCACGTCCGGTGCGGCCTCAGTCAGGAACGCGGCGGCCTCCGGGATCACGGTGTCGGGAACGGGCAGCGGCACGCGGGTCAGGAAGTCACGCAGCGCGCCCTCCAGCGCCGTGCGGGCGTCCGCGAGGGCCGCGCCGCTGCCCAGCAGGGCCTGCACCGCCCGCGCGGAGGTCAGGCGCGCCGTCCAGGTCGCGTCGGCCTGCGCCCAGAACGCGGCGCCCAGCGCGCGGGCCTCCGGCGGGGCGACGAGCGGCCCCGCGGCGTCCAGCAGCGGCAACAGCGCGTTCAGGATCAGCGCGGCGTCGTGATCGTGCACGCCCCGCTGGAACCCCTGGCGGTAGCGGGCAGCGGCGAAGGTGGCGACCAGTCCGGCCCGCGCGTCCGGCGTCAGGCCGCGCAGGGCGTCCAGGGTCAGGCCCTCCTGCCCCGCCCGCGCGGCGGCCAGGACCTCCCCGGCCAGGAATTCCGCGCGGGACAGGTCCGGGGATTCGCTCTCCACCGTCACGTCCCAGAACGCGCGGCCCGCGTCGAGCGCCGGGTCGCGCAGCGGCTCCATGAACTGCGTGCCGGTCAGGTGCAGCGCCAGGTGATCCCCGCGCGGCAGCAGCGTCAGGTCCAGCGCCTGGGTGTTCACGCTGAAGCGGTGGCGGCCCAGGCGGATCAGGGCGCCGCCGTCCCCTTCGAGGTCGGCGCGGTCGCGCAGGGTCCGCAGCGCCTGATCGCGCGCGGCCTTCAGGCGGGCCTCGATGTCCCCGGCGCGGACGCTGTCGCCCAGCTCGGTCAGTTTCAGGGTCAGGTCGCGCAGTTTCAGCACGAGCGCGTCCCCGGCGAAGAAGCCGTTCAGGGCGTCCTGATCGGTCAGGCGCGCCGCGCGCGCCGGGAGGCCTGCCAGGATGCGGTCGGCAGCGTCGGCGACGCCCTGCGCGCGGCGCTGCCGCTCGTCGAGCAGCGCCTGACGGCGGGACTCGAAGGCCTCCACGGTCTCCTCGCGCCGGGCGAGGATGTCCGGCAGGAACGCCTCATGCTCCCCGAACTGCCCCTCGAGTTCCTCCAGGGCCAGCAGCGCGCGGGACAGGCCCTCCTCGGCCTTCTCGGGCGTGTCGGCGGTGCCCAGCGCGCCCGTGACGGTCTGCGCGAGCAGGGCCAGCTGCGCCGCGAAGCGCGCGGTGAGTTCCCCGCTTCCCAGGCTGCGGCGCTGTCCCTCGGCGCGGGCGCGCACGCCGTTCAGGCGGCCGTACAGCGCCGAGACCCCCTCGACGACCTGGGTGCGCTGCACCGGGTCCTCGGCGGGCAGCGAGCCCAGCAGGTCCGACAGGACGTCCAGTTCGGTCGCCAGGGTGCCCAGCGCCTCCAGCGCCGCGGCGAGCTCGCGGGTGGTCCCTGCCGCCTCCACCTGCGTGTTCAGCGTGTCCAGCTGCGCGTGGAACGGGGCCAGGGCGGCCGGGTCGGCCAGGTAGCTGCCGGTCGCGCCGCCCACCCGCGCGTGCGCGGCCTGCACCTCCGCGAGCAGGGCGTCCACGGCGACCACGTCGATGGAACGGGTCTCGCGCACCGTCAGCAGCCGGGCGCGCAGCGCGGTCAGTTCCGCCAGGGCGGTCACGAACTCCGGCAGGCTGCGCCACCCCTCCGGGTCGAGGGTCGTCAGGCGGCGGCGGACCGCGCCCTGCACGTCCGCGAGGGTCTGGGCCGCCTGGGCGCGCAGGGCCTGCACCTTCTCGAACTCGTCGAGCACCGCCTCGGCGGCGGCGGTGACGTCACGCAGCAGCGTGCGCGCGCCGCCCGTGTGCTCGTCGTCGAGCCAGTGGTGCGTGTCCGGCAGGCGGCGGGCCTGCTCGGCCAGGGCGGCGTACTGGGCAGCGGTGACCTCCGGCGTCTGGGCGGCTCTCGCCAGGGCGAGGAGGTTCGACACGCCCCGCACGAGTTCCGCGTTCCCCAGCCGCCCCAGGAACGACGTGCCGGGCGGGCGCTGCGCGGCGAACACGTCACTCGTGAAGGGCGTCTGCCACACCTGCACCGCGTGCACCTGCGTGGGCTCGGCCTCGGCCTGGAACAGCACCATCCGCCCGTCGGGCAGCGCGGCGTCCCCATGGGCGCTGATGGGCGTCTGCACCTCGCGGCGGATCAGGTTGTACACGAGAAACGCGCTGCGGCCCGAATCCTGATCGTAGAAGACGAACAGCACGTCCTCCCCGTTCGGGCTGCGCACGACCCGGTCCAGGGCCATGCCGGGCGTGAAGCCCTCGAAGGCGCGGTGCTCGCCGCCCGGCAGGTAGTATCCGCCGGGGAAGACGATGCCGTGCTCCTCGGGCAGCTGCACGCAGCCGCGCGTGAGGGCGTCCTCGCGCGTGACCCGCCCGGTCAGCGTGTCGAAGATCAGGCCGCGCCACGTCTTCTCCCGGTACGGCAGGACGCGCAGCAGGATCAGGCGGCCCACCCGCGCGAACTCGAAGGTCGCGTCGTCCAGACCCTGGGTGCGCTCCTCGACCGGCTCGCTGTAGATGCCTTCACCGGTCTCGGTGTTGTTCTCGACCTTCACGGTCAGCGTGCCGCCCGCCGTCTCCACGAACAGCGTGTCCAGGATGTTCAGGTGCGGGAAGCGCCCACTGACCTCCTGGTCGCGCCCGGCGCGGGTCCACTCGAAATCGAAGGGCGGCAGCGGACTGAGGTCCCGTTCGCCGCGCGCATCGAGGTACCGCGCGCCCTCCCCGGTCAGGTCCCAGCGGAACACCCGCCGGTCGGTCAGGCGCTCCCCGATCTGGAACGACGCCAGCAGCCGCCCCGCGCGGATCTCCAGTTGCAGCAGCCGCGCGTGCCGGTAGTAGGCGTACAGTTCCTCGAAGTCCCGCACGAACGCCGAATCGGTCAGGAACGACCCCTCCAGCGCGGCGGGCTGCACGTCGAACGCGCCCCCCTCATGCGTCAGGCGGTACAGCGCGAACACGTCCGCCAGTTCCGTGCGGGCCTTCAGGCCGTGCGTGACGTTGAAACCGAACAGCATCACGTCCCCGACCTGCACCAGATCCCGCCCGACGCTGGCCTGCGCGGTGCGGATGTGCGCCCGGCCCAGCAGACTCAGGCGACTGTCGCCGTACTCCGCGACGCGCGCGGCGTTCAGGCCCTCGGCGGCCGCGCGGACCTGCGCGCCCAGCGCGTCCAGGCGGCGGCGCAGCACCTCGAAACTGCCGCCCGTCTCGGTGCCGGGCGTGCCCGCTCCGGCCAGTGGTTCCTGCGTCATCCTCTCCCCCATTCACTCCGGCGCGTTCGCCCCTCTCCCACGCCCGGTCTTCCGTGGGCGTGAGCCTGCCACGGTCCTCTCCTGCAGTCACTCAGCGGGGAGGTAGGCACCTGGCCCGCCCCCCGATCATCCGCCTCAGTTCGGGCGGTTCTCCCGCTGCACGTTCACGCCGAAGCGGCCCAGGACGCTCTGGAACAGCGGGCTCTTCTGCGTGAAGCCCTCCACGGCCTTGCCGAGGCTCAGGGCCCTGGTGAGGGCCTCGAACATGCCGCCCTCGCCGCCCACGAGGTCGATCCTGGCGTTCTTCAGGGCGGCGGCGATCACCTCGGCGTTCTCGCGGCTGATCTCCTTGCCGGCCTCGATGGACGCCAGGGCCTGCTGGAGGCTGGTTTCGAGCGCCATGCGGTATTCCTCGTGGCTGCGGGCGTCGGCGCTCATGCGGTCCATCGCGCCGAACTTGGCGGTCAGGCCCTCGGCCTCGGCGTTCATGCGGTCGCGGGTGGCACTCGCCTCGGCGGCGCCCAGGGCCTCTGTGGCGGTGGCTTTCGCCTGACCGAGGCGGGTTTCGCCGTCGGCCTGCGCGCCCAGCCGCTCGGCGAGGACGCGGGCCTCGTTCTGCCCCAGCTTGAGGTTCGCGTCGGCCTTGACCTCGATCACGCGGGCTTCGGCCACGCCGGTCTTCTCCAGGGCGCTGGCGTTCGCTTCCTGCACCATGACCTGCGCGAGGCCCGGCGCGGCCTGCTCGACCTTGACGGCGTCCGCAAGGATCTTCTTCGCCTCGGCCTGCCGGGACGCGGCGTCGAATTCCGCCTGCGCGATGGTGGTCAGCTCCGCCGCGCGGTGACGGGCGGCGGTCTCGGCAGCCTCGGCGGCCTTGACCTCCTGCACGAGCTGTTCCTGCGCCTGCGCCTCGGCCTGCATGACGCGCACCTGCTTGGCGCGGTCGGCGGCGCTCACCTCGCGCACCTCGTTGATGCGCTCCTCCTCGACAGCGACCGTCTTGTCGATGGCGATGCGCTCGCGGGTAATGTTCGCCACGTCCATGACGCCCTGCTCGACGTTCTTGTCGCGTTCGATCTCCTGGAGTTTCACCTCGCGGTCGGTGGTGACGGCTTCCATCTTCGCGGCGCGGGCGACGCGCTCGGCCTCGATGGCGATGGCGCGTAGCCTCGCCTGCTCGGCGATCTCGACCTGCCGCTGGCGTTCCTGCTCGCGGATCTCGACCTGTTCGGTCGTCTGGATGCGGGCCTGCTCGGAGATGAGGCGCTGTTCCTCGCGTACGCGCTGCGTCTCGGCGTTCTCGCGGGCCTGGATGGTCTCGATCTCGCGTTTCTGCCGCGCCTCGGCCTCGGCCTGCTGGCGCTCGAGGGCCAGGGTAGCCTCGCGGGTCTCGACGTTCTTCTTCGTGACGGCGAGGTGCTCGTTCTGCGAGAGTTCGTTCGTGACGACGTTCTGCGCGGCGGTCAGCTGCGTGATCTTGCGGATGCCCTCGGCGTCCATGATGTTGTTCTGGTCGAGCATGCTCTTGGGCGTCTGCTCCAGGTAGTCGATGGCGACGTCCTCGAGCACGTAGCCGTTCAGGTCGCGGCCGATCACGGCGACGACCGCGTCGCGGAACTCCTCGCGCTTCTCGAACAGTTCGATGAAGTCGAACTTCTTGCCGACCGTCTTCAGCGCCTCGCTGAACTTCGCGTTGAACAGTTCGTCCACGGCCTTGAGGTCGCTGGCGCGGTTGGCGCCGATGGATTTGGCGACCTTCAGGACGTCCTCGGTGGTCTCGTTGACGCGCAGGTAGTACGCGACGGTGATGTCCGCGCGGATGTTGTCCTTGCAGATCAGGCCTTCCTTGCCGCGCCGGTCGACCTGCAGGGTGATCAGGCTGATGCGCATGACCTCGGCCTTGTACAGCACGGGGATGACCAGCGCGCCGGTGAAGCGCACCTTGGGCCGCGCGGAGAGGTCGTTCACGATCAGCGCGGTGCCCTGCTCGACTTTCATGTAAAAGCCGCGCACGAGCGCCACGAGCACCATCAGGGCGACGAGCACGACCGCCAGGCCGATCAGGAAGGGCAGAACTACGGAAAGGTCAGGCATACGTCCTCCAGGCAGGAAAAGGGAAGTTCAGGGTCGGGAATCTAAGAGGTTGAGGGGTCAGGAATCGGTCGGGTCCGCGCGGCGGACGGTGAAGATGTGGGTGGCCGGGTCGTGCTCGACGAGGATCACGCGTTCGCCGCGCCGCAGGGTGTCGCCGTCGCTGCGGGCGTCGAGCATCAGGCCCGCGCCGCCGTCCTGAACGCTCACGCGACCGGTCGAGGCGAGGGTGCCGGATTCGACGACCGCCACGCGGCCCAGCAGCTGCGTGCGGGCTAGGGCGTCCTGCCCCTGCACGAAGCGCCGCAGGGGACGGGCGACCGCCCGCGCGGCCAGCGCGCCGAGGGCCGCGGAACCGAACAGCAGCGCAACGGCCACAGGGCCGCGCCCCGCGGGGGCGACGAGCGGCAGGAGCAGCAGCTGGCCCAGGTAGCAGCTCAGCCAGCCGGTCAGGGTCAGGGCCAGCGCGACGGGCAGCAGCGGCACGCCGTTCAGGCCGACCCGCACGAGCAGACTGTCGAGCAGGCCCTCACCCCCGCCGGAGATCCCGTCGATGGCGCCCAGCAGGGCCAGCAGCGCCGCCGCCGCGATCAGCGTCAGCAGGGCCGTCCAGGGCGCGGTCGGGAACGACAGCGCCACGTGCAGGAACTCGGTCACGCCGGGTCGCCAGGGGGAGCCATGCCGGGCACCCTAGCGTCCGGCGCGGCGCGGCGTTGCCTCATCTGAGCACCCACGGCAGGTGGGTCCGTGGCCAGGGAGGGCCAGAACTTCAGGAACCGCCACCGTGGGATGCTCATGCTCCTCAGTACGGTCTCATGTCCCCGGGGGTTCCCGGACTGCTCCGCCGAGCGGTGTCCTGCCCTGGGATCAGAGGGCCGCCGCGTCCAGCGGGCGCAGCAGCCCCCCCAGGTCCGCGCCGGGCGCGGCCCCCGGCGTCAGCGGCCAGCGGCACACGCGGTTGCGGCCCGCGCGCTTGGCGGCGTACAGCGCCTCGTCCGCGCCGCGCAGCAGCGTCTCACCGGAGAGCTCCGCGGCGCGCGCCGCGCCGATCGAGACGGTCAGCGTCCACGGGACGTCCGGGAAGACGCTGCGTTCCACCGCCGCCCGGACTCGCTCGGCGACGCCGTCCAGCGCGTGCGGGGGCAGGCCGCGCAGGATCAGCGCGAATTCCTCGCCGCCGTAGCGGTACGCGCGGTCCTCGCCGCGGCTGGCGCTGGCCAGCAGCCGCCCCAGCTGCGCCAGCACGGCGTCCCCGGTGGGATGGCCCAGCGTGTCGTTCACGCGCTTGAAGTGATCGAGGTCCACCAGCAGCAGCGCGTCGTGACCCGTGAGGGTCTGGAGGTCCTCCTGGAACTGACGGCGGTTGCCCAGGCCCGTGAGGGGATCGGTCAGGCTCTGGCGCTGCGCCTGCGCGTGCAGGGTGCGCAGTTCGTTCAGGTGGCGTTCCAGCGCGGCGTTGCGGGCGCGGGTGTCGTCCATGCCGCGCAGGACGTCCATCAGGCGCGCGGCGTGACGGGTCTGCCCGGCGTGCGCGTGCCGCTCGTGCTGCCGCGCGAGTTTCAGGTGCCGCAGCGCCCCCCGGTCATCCCCGGTGGCCTCCAGCGCCCCCGAGAGCTGCTCGTGCAGCAGCCCGGCGCGGTAGTGGCTGCCCAGGTCGGCGCGGTCCAGGACGCCCCGCAGCAGCCCCGCGGCGTCCCCGGGCGGCAGGTGCAGGCTCAGCGCCGCGACGACCTCCACCTGCACGTCCAGGTGCGGGGACGCCAGGAGCTCCCGCAGACGCGCGAGTTCCGCCTGCGGGGCCGGATAGCCGCCCAGCGCCGAGGCGCGCACGACGCCGTGCAGCGTCCAAGCCTCGATGCTGGGATGCTGCGCGATCATCGGGTCGGCCTGCGCCGCGCGGTAGCGGGCCAGGGCCGAATCGAACTGCCCGGCCTCCCGGTCGAGATCGCCGAAGTTGCCGTTCACGAGCAGGTCCCCGATCGGGTACCGGCAGCGCCGGAAGGCGTCCTGCGCCTGCAGCAGCAGCTCACGCGACCGCGCGGGATTCAGCTCGCGCAGCTGCACGGCCAGGTCGTGAATGCCCGACGCCCACAGTTCCGTCAGGTCCAGCGCCTCGCACAGCTGGATCTGCTCGTCCAGCAGGGCCAGCGCGAGATCCGGTTCGTTCAGGTCCCCGGCCAGGCACGACAGGACGCTCGCGGCGCGCGCCTGCCACACGCTAGGCCCCTCGGTCCGCAGGGTGCTGAGCGCCGCGGCGAGGTTCAGCGACGCCCGCTCGAAGGTCCCACTGCGCCAGTCGAGGTACGCGAGCACGACCTGCGCCTCGAGAACCGCGCGGCCCTCGGCGCTGCGGCAGGCCAGGTCGCGGGCCCGGTCGGGGTCCAGGTCGCGCAGGGTCCAGGCATGATCGGCGAGGTGCAGACTTGACGGCACGGGGTCCTCCGGCGGGACGTGGGCGGCGGGTGAGGGCAGGTCCTGATCCGAGTGTGCCGCGCCGCGCCTCTCAGAGGCTGTCTGGAAAGTCATTTTCGAGCTGGTGACGGCTGTTCACCAGCGAACGCCGCGAGTCTGCGAATCATAAGCCGAACAAACGACACAACGATGAACGCCGCCGTTGTACTCGGCAGCAGGTCATACTCCCGGTTCAAGCGACGATCAAACGACAACCACGCGAAGCTCCGCTCCACCACCCACCGCTTGCGCAGCACCTTGAACGTCCGATACCCCCTGAACGTCTTGATCTGTTCCTCCGTCAATTCCTGTCCCACAGGCAGCCAATACCTTCGGGTGTTGGCATCCGCACGCCGTACCACTTCCACGCTGAACCCCAGRGTGGTCTTCACCCACGCCTCCCACGGCCCGGCATACCCTCCATCCACGAACAGATGGAGTGACCACTGCGGCTGCGACAGGTGCACCTGTCGCAGCAACACCTTCCCACCCTCGCGGTCGCTGATGTTCGCTGCCGTGACGGTGACACCCAGCAACAACCCCTGCGTATCCACGATCAGGTGATGCTTTCGTCCGTTGATCTTCTTGCCCCCGTCGTACCCTCTGACCCCCCTTTTTGGGAGGTCCTCACACTCCGGGAATCCACGACGCCCGCCGTTGGGCGGGCGTTGCGGCCCATGGCCGTTCGAGTCTGGGTGCGCAGCGCGTCATTGACGCGCAGCCAGACGCCATCGAGCTTCCACTGCCGGAAGTAGCTGTACACCGTCTTCCAGTGCGGAAAATCGGCAGGCAACATGCGCCAGGACACGCCGCCACGTGTGATGTAGAAGATGGCATCAACGACATCCCGGCGATGGATGCGTGCTGGACGTCCGCCTGGTTTAGGCGCGGGAATCAGTGGGCAGAGGATGGCCCATTCAGCGTCACTGGTATCGCTGGGGTAGTGTCGGTGCCGAGTCATAAAAAACAGTACGCTGTTTTCGACACCACTCCCTCAACCCTCTTTCCAGACAGCCTCTCATACGGATTCCGTTTGTTTCGCTGACAATCCGGAACTTCACCGGATCGCCAGCTCCACGTCCGGAACCCGCTTTGCTCCTTCTCGCATCCGCTCGGGTTGAAAGATTTTGCAAACCTTTCAACCGGAGTCCGTATCAGGTCCCTTGCGGCGCGGCAGGTAAAGGTGGGCTGTGCTACCTTCATTCTCACCTGAGTGCGGGGAAGTCCGGTGAGAATCCGGCGCTGTCGCGCAGCGGTAAGCGTCGTTCTATGGAACGCGCGAGCCCGAATGCCCCTCAGGGACGCCCACCGACGTGGGCACCTCTCGCCGTCAGAGGGCCACTTTCAGGACGCCTGCGCCGCCCGGACACCGGGCGCGGAGCCGCTCCGGGCCCCACCGGGCGCCAGCGGCTCTGGAGCGTGCCGGTGCTGGCTGCCCGGGCCGCCCCACCCGCGCACCCGCCGGAGTTCTTTCATGCATATCCGCTTCCTGCTGGCCCTGGGCCTGCCGCTGTCCACGGCCGCCGCTGCCTCCTACCCGCTGACCGTCACGGACGACCTGGGCCGCAGCGTGACCCTGAAGGCCGAACCGCGCCGCATCATCGCCATGCTGCCCAGCCACACCGAGACGCTCGCCGCGCTGGGCCTCGCCGACCGACTGGTCGCCGTGGACGTCTACAGCAACTACCCGCAGGCGGTCGTGACGCGCCTGCCGAAGGTCGGCAGCGCCTACCAGCCGGACCTCGAGGCGATCCTGGCGCTGAAACCGGACCTGGTGCTCGCCGACGAGTCCGCCGGGTCACGCCTGACGCAGAAGCTCGCGCAGGCGGGCCTGACCGTGTACGGCGGGACGGCCCAGACGTACGGCGAGGTCTTCGAGAAGATCGCCACGCTGGGGAAACTCACGAACCGCGAGGCGAACGCCACGCGCCTGACCACGTCCATGCGCGCCGACCTGAACGCCCTGCAGCGCAGCGTGGCGGGCCTGCCGAAGGTCAGCACGTACTACGAGATCGACCCCAGCCCGTACTCGGTCGGACCGAACTCGTTCATCGGCACGCTGATCACCAAGGCGGGCGGGCAGACGATCGTCCCAGCCACGCTGGGTGACTTCCCGAAACTCGACCCGGAACTCATCGTGCAGCGCAACCCGCAGGTCATGGTGGGCCTCACGCTGGACGACGCCCGACTCCGGCCCGGCTGGGCGGGCCTGCGGGCCGTGACCGGCGGCCGGGTGTTCCGCCCCACCCCGGAAGAACGGGACGCCCTGAGCCGCCCGGGGCCGCGCCTGCCGCAGGCGCTGCGCGCCCTGATCCGCTACCTGCACCCGGAGGCGCGCCCATGACCGACCAGCCGCCCCCCGCACCGGACCGTCCCACCGGGCACCCCGCCACGCCCACGACCCCCGACCCGAGCACCGAGCACCTGAGCACCGAGGACCGTCGCGCGCGCGCCATGCGCGAGCTGACCGAGCAGCGCGACGCGTACCGCAAACCCGAGGGCGTCAGCAAGGGCCGCCGCGGCCTGCTGATCGTGAACACCGGGCACGGCAAGGGCAAGACCACCGCCGCGCTGGGCCTGATGATCCGCGCGCACGGCCGCGGCCTGCGCGTCCGGATGTTCCAGTTCCTGAAGCACGACACCGCGAAGTTCGGCGAGCACCGCACCCTGGACCTGCTGGGCATCCCGTACCAGGGTCTCGGCGACGGCTGGACGTGGCGCAGCCGCGACCTGGAGAACTCGGCGGCGCTGGCCGAGCACGGCTGGGCACTCGCCCGGGCCGCCATCCAGTCCGGCGAGCACGACCTGATCGTCCTGGACGAATTCACGTACCCCCTCAAGTACGGCTGGGTCCCCTGGGCCGACGTGGAAGCCACCCTGCGCGCCCGCGACCCCCGCCTGCACGTGGTCATCACCGGACGTGACGCCCTGCCGGAACTCGTGGCCCTCGCCGACACCGTCAGCGAGATCCAGCCGGTCAGGCACGCCTACGAGCAAGGCATCGGCGGGCAGACCGGCATCGAGTACTGACCGCGGCCACTCCGGCAGGGACGGGGCCGGGCACCGGGCCGACGCACGACGGTGGGGCTCCGGGTCCGCTCTGTGAGCGCCGCCCGGTCGGTCGCCCCCACCCGGGGGCAGGTGACGTGAAGGGAACGTACACACACTCACGCGTGAAAAAAACTACACTGCGTGGGCCGCTCCGTGAAGTTCACCTCATCTCACCGGAGGATTCCATGTTCAGAACCCTGACCCTGCTCGCTGCCCTCGGCCTCGGCTCCGCCCTGGCCGACCGGCCCGACACCGTGACCCTGCCCGACGGCGTGGTCGTCAAGGCCGACCTGCCCGGCTACCCACGCGGGAACGGCGGCAGCTACGGCGAGAACCACCCCAACAAGGTCCTGATCTGCCACGCCACCAGCGCCGTGGACACCAACGGCTACGTCGTGATCAGCGTCTCCCAGCAGGCCTACGACGCTCACATGGCGCACGAGCACCTGAACCAGAACGGCAACAAGCAGGAGCGGGACGAACTGTACTTCAACGGCTTCACCTGCACCCGCCCCCCCACCTGACCGGCCCCAGGACTCATCAGCGCAGCGGCGCGGGAGACGCTCAAGCCCTCCCCACGCCGCTGCGTTCGGCTGTCACAGCGGTGTTCAGAGGTGTTGAGGGGTGTGCTCAATGCCTCTGAACCGAGCAGAGCGAGAAGCCGTCAACAGCAGCGGTTGGAAGTGGAGCCCAGGGCGTGCCGTTGGCCCTTCAATGGAACTGGAAACCGCTGTCAGTGGACCGGCACGGGGACTTCCCGCTGGTGGCGGTTCCGCATGGCCTGCCGCACGATGCCCGCCGAGGCCTCCAGCAGCTCCCGCTGCCGCGCCGACCAGACGCGGTCCGCGCCGACCAGCGCGTACGCCGCCACGTACCGCGCGCCGCAGAACGACCCCAGCGGCACCCACGCCATGGCGTCCGCGCCGGCCTGCGCGACCGTCGTGGACGCCCCGTCGTGCCGGGCGTAGTCCTGCACGTACTGCGGCGCGTCCCGGTCCGCGACCTGCCACGCGACGCCCTCGCCACGCGGGAGTTCCCGGGGGAGCGCGGCGAGGAACGCCTCACCGGCCGCGCCGCCCGTCCATTGCGTCAGGGCCGTCATGCGGTCGTCGAGCCGCAGCAGCGCCGCGCAGTCCACCCCGGCACTCTGCGCGATCATCGGCAGGGCGAACGACGCGGTCTCCTCGACCGGGAGGTCCAGCGTCGTCAACTGACTGACGCCCAGCAGCGCCTCCGAGAGCGTCTGGGCGTCCTGCACGGACCGCAGCAGGCGCGCGTTGGCCTGCGCTTCCTGGATCAGGGTGCGCTGCGTGAAGCGCAGCTCGAGTTCCGACACGACCGACTGCGCCAGGTCGGTCAGCAGCGCCCGGTCGGCGTCCGGGAAGTGCTCGCGGGGCCGCTGGTCGATCACGCACAGGCTGCCCAGCCGGAAGCCGTCCGGGGTGACCAGCGGCGCGCCCGCGTAGAAGCGGATGTGCGGCGCGCCGGTCACGAGCGGGTTGTGTTCGAACAGCGGGTCGCGCGTGGCGTCCAGGATGACCATGACCCCCTCGGACTGGATGGTGTACGTGCAGAACGACACCGACCGGTCCGTCTGGCGCAGGTCCAGCCCGAAGCAGGCCTTGAACCACTGGCGATCCTGGTCGACCAGCGTGACCAGCGCGATCGGCGCGTTGAACAGCCGCGCGGCGATGCGGGTCACGCGGTCGAAGGCGTTCTCCGGCAGGGTGTCCAGCACGGCGTACCGCGCCAGTGCCGTCAAGCGGTCCGCTTCAGTGGTCATGCGGGCATCATGACACCGCGCGCCGGGCCGCTGCCGTGCAGTTTTCACCGCAGCGCGTCAATGAACCTGCGCGTGAGAAGTCTGCAAGAGTTGCGGCCGCACAGTCGGACCATGCCAGCAGACCTCTGCCACACGGGCGGGCGACGGTGACCGCCGCGGACTTCACCGAGCTGTCCGGGGCCGAAGCGGCCGGTCACCTCGCGCAGCTGCGGCGCCTGTGCCACGAGCCGGTCGCAGGGTGGCACGCGGCGTTCGTGGCGGCGCACACCCTCAAGGGCAGCGCCGCGATGCTGGACCTGCGCGGCATCCGGGACGTCGCGGCGCACCTCGAGCGGCTGCTGGGCGGCGGCGCGCCGGCCGGGCCCCCGGCGTGGCTCGCGGACGCCCGCGACGCCTGCGCGTGCCTGGAAGCGGAGCTGCTGGACCTGCGGCCCGGCGCGGCGCCCAGCGCGCCCGCCGAGCAGGTCGCGGCGCGCCTGGCACGCCACCCGGGCGGCACCCGCGCGTGAGTGCCGAGCCGCTGCACGTCCTGATCGTGGACGACAGCGCCCTGATGCGCGCCATGCTGCGTCAGGCGCTGCGGGACCTCGGGGCGCGCGGGGAGGCCCCGGCGACGCGGGATGAGGCGCGCGAGGCGCTGGGCCTGCGCGGTGGGCACACGGACGTGGACGTGCTCCTGCTGGACCTCGTGATGCCCGGCACGGACGGCCTGACGTTCCTGCGGGAACTGCGCGCGCACGCGCACCTGCAGGACCTGAGCGTGATCATGGTCACGGCGCTGCAGGAGGACGACCGGCTGGACGAGGCCTTCGCGGCGGGCGCGAACGACTACGTCACGAAACCCGTGCGGCCCACGGTGCTGTGCGCGCGGACCCTGCACGCGGCGCGGCTGACCCGGGCGGGCGCGGCGTGAACGCGAGGCGCAACTGGAGCACCTGACCGGATCGCTGCGCGCCCTGAACGACCAGCTGACCGCCCTGAGCGTCACGGACGCCCTGACGGGACTCGCCAACCGCCGCGCGTTCGACGCGCACCTGGACCGCGCGCTGTACCTGCACGCCCGCAGCGGCCTGAACGTCACGCTGATCATGCTGGACATCGATCACTTCAAGCGGTACAACGACACGCTCGGTCACCCGGCCGGGGACGCGTGCCTGCAGGAGGTCGCGGCGCTGCTGCGGGAGTGCACGCCGCACCGCACGGACCTGACCGCCCGGTACGGCGGGGAGGAATTCGCGCTGCTGCTGCTCGACACGGACCTGGCGGGTGGCCTGACGGTCGCGCGGCGCGTGGTGTCCGCGCTGACAGCGCGCCGCCTGCCGCACCCGGGCAGCCCGCTGGGGTTCGTGACGGTCAGCCTGGGGGTGGCATGTACGGCCGACACGCCCGACCTGCCGCTGGCCGAGGCGGCAGATCAGGCGCTGTACCGCGCCAAGCAGGCGGGCCGCCACCGCGCGCTGGCCTGGACGGTGGGCGTCCCGGGCGAGCCGACCTGCCCCGCAGTGAGGCCCGCCCGGACGGCGTCCAGGCAGGCCTGCGGGAGGGATCGGGTCAGGCGAAGTCCGGTACGCGGCCCAGCACCTTCAGGCGGACCATGTTCGCCACGAAGATCACGGTGCTCAGGGCGGTCAGGGCGAACAGGGTGACGAAGGCGGTCTGGCCGCCCAGGGTGGGTTTCAGTGCCGCGAAGGCGAGTGGGAGGATGAAGCCGCCCAGGCCGCCGAGCAGGCCGACGAGTCCGCCGACGACGCCCATCTGGCCGGGGTTCCACTGGGCGACGAGGGTGTAGGTGCTGGCCTTGCCGACGCCCATGCCGATGCCGACGATGGTGGTGAGCAGCATGAACGGCGTGACGCTCAGGTCGCGCAGCAGGGGCAGCAGTCCGGCCAGCATGACGGCGAACGCGGCGACGGTCACGGCGCGCGGCCCGAAGCGGTCGGAGAGGTAGCCGCCCAGGGGGCGCAGGAGGCTGGCGGGGAAGATGAACAGCGCGGTGAGCAGGCCCGCCTGCGCCAGCGGAATGCCATAGTGGTCGACGTAGTACTTGGGCAGGTAGAGGCTGTAGGCGACGTACGCGCCGAAGAAGATGACGTAGTACAGCCCGAAGCGCCACACCTGCGCGCGGGCCAGCGGGCGCAGCCAGTCGCCCAGGGTGCGGCTGGTGGGCGTGGTCCGGTCGGCGGGCGTGAGGCGGGCGGTGAGGGCAGCGCACACGAGCAGGGCGAGGCCGAACACGAACGGCACGAAGTGCCACCCGCCGGGAATGAGCAGGCCTGCCGGGACCAGGGTGATCATCAGCGGCGCGAGGAGCTTGGTGATGCTCGCCCCGGCGTTCCCGGCGCCGAAGGTGCCGAGCGCGAGGCCCTGACGTGAGACCGGCACCCACTGCGCGATCCAGGCGTTCCCGACGGCGAAGCTGACGCCCGCGAGACCCACGCCGAGCGCGAGGGCCAGCAGGGTGGTGTAGCCGTCCGCCCAGGCGAGCGCCAGGGCGAAGGCGGCGGTGATCAGGGTGGTCGCCAGGAAGACCCGTTTGCCGCCGTAGCGGTCGGCCCAGATCCCTGCCGGGAGGCGCAGCAGCGAGCCGGTCAGGACCGGGATGGCGGTCAGCAGCGTGAACTGCGCGTCGGTCAGGCCCAGTTCCTTGCGGATGGGCAGGCCGACGATGGCGAACATGACCCACACGGCGAACATCAGCGTGAAGCCCAGGGTGGCGGCGGTGACGACCCGGCGGGCGTCGGCGGTCAGGGGCGGAGCGGCGGGGGTGGTGGTCATGCGGGGCCTCCTGTGGGCAGTGCGGGCGGCAGGCAATAGGCGGGCGGGACCGGCGCGGAACGCGGGTCGGGGGGGGCCGTGCGGGACGGTGGGTGCGGGCAACCTGGGGTGGGCTCAGCGGCTGGGTGGCGGCATGGCGGGCTCCTTGGGGCTGGGGCGGGTGGGGTCAGGACACCGGGCTGAGGCTCGGGCGGGTGGGCAGCGGCAGGGTCAGGTGCGCGGGGTGCAGCGTGACGGGCGTGGTCTTGAAGCCGGGCATCCGCGAGTGCGGGTCCAGCGCGTGCGGGTCGGTCAGGAGGTTGGCGCTGTCGGGCCAGTGGAAGGAGATGAACACCGTGTCGCGCCGCAGGCCCGGCGTGAGGGCGACGGGCGCGGTAGCCTGCCCGTGCGCGGTGCGCAGCGTGACGAGGTCCCCGGCGTTCAGGCCGTGTTCGCGGGCGGTGTCGGGGTGGATCTGCACGGTCTGCTCGGCTTTCAGGGCGGGGTTGCGGCGGGTCTGGGTGCCGCTCTGGTACTGGTTGCCGAGTCGTCCGGTGGTGAGGTGCAGGGCGCGCGGGGCCAGGGTGGGGGCGCGCAGCTGCGGGACGTGCAGGGTGGCCAGCCCGTCGGGCGTGAGGAACGGCGGGGCGTAGACGTGCGGGGTGTCCGGCCCGGCGGCGCTCGTCACGGGCCACTGGGCGCTGGCGCGGTCGAGACGGTCGGCGCTCAGGCCGCTGTAGTCGGCCTTGCCGCCGCGCGTGGCGCGGAAGAATTCGTCCTGCAGCGCGCGGAAGTCGGGGTACGTAAAGCCGTGGGGGCGGCCCAGCGCGGCGGCGAGGTCGCACAGGATGCGCCAGTCCTCGCGGGCGGCGCCGGGGGGCGTGACGGCGCGGCGGCGGCGCTGCACGCGGCCCTCGAGGTTGGTGGTGGTGCCGTCCTCCTCGCACCACATGCTGCCGGGCAGGACCAGCGTGGCGATCTGCGCGGTCTCGCTGGGCAGGAAGTCGATCACGATCAGGTGCCTGAGTGCCTTCAGGTTCTGCGTGACCTGTCCGGCGCCGGCGGCGCTGACGACCGGGTTGCTGCCGATGACGATCAGGGCGTCCAGGCCACCCTCGCCCGGCTGGCCGCAGGCGTTCAGGAGTTCCTGGGCGCTGTGGCCGGGCTGCGGCAGCGCCTCAGCGGGTACGTTCCACAGGGCGGCGATCTCGGCGCGGTGGCGGTGGTCGCGCAGGCTGCGCGCGCCGGGCAGCTGGTCGTTCTTCTGCCCGTGTTCGCGCCCGCCCTGGCCGTTGCCCTGCCCGGTCAGGGGGGCGTAGCCGCCGCCGACCTTCCCGAAGTGCCCGGTCAGGAAGGCGAGGTTCAGCCACGCCTGGACGGTGTCGGTGCCCTGGGTGTGCTGTTCGGGGCCGCGTCCGGTGAGGATCAGTGGGGTGCGGGACTCGGCGTAGGCGCGGCCCAGCGTGAAGATGTCCTCCTCGGTCAGGCCGCAGTCGTGCGCGACGCGGGCGGGGTGGTAGTCGTCGGCGTGCGCGAGGACCTGCGCCATGCCGTGCGCGGGCGCGGTGGGGCGGATGCGGCCCCACTGTTTCATGAGGTGCAGCAGGCCCAGCGCGAGGATGCCGTCCGTGCCGGGGCGCGGCGCGAGGTGCCGCCCGGCGACCTTGCTGGTCGTGGTGGCGCGCGGGTCGATGGCGTAGATGGTCCCGCCTCGGTCCTTGATGCCCTTGAGGTACTGCATCAGGGGCGGGAGGGTCTCGGCGACGTTGGCACCCACCAGCAGCAGCAGGTCGCTGCGGATCAGGTCGTCCGCCGGGAAGCCCAGGCCGCGGTCGTACCCGACGGTGCGGTTCAGGGCCGCACTGGCGCTGGCCATGCAGTAGCGGCCGTTGTAGTCGATGTGGGGGGTGCGCAGGGCGACGCGGGCGAACTTGCCGAGCAGGTACGTCTTCTCGTTCGTCAGGCTGCCGCTGCCGAACACGCCGATCCGTTCGGGGGGCAGGCTGCCCAGGGCGTCCCGGACGTACGCGAGGGCCTCGTCCCAGCCGACCGGCGTGAGTTCGCCGCCTTTGCGCAGCAGCGGCGTGGTGAGGCGCTCGGGGTGGCGCAGGTCGTTCAGCGCGGCGAGTCCCTTCTTGCAGACGGTGCCGTGCGCGACCGGGCAGTCCTTCGTGGGCGTGACCTTCACGGGCAGGCCGCGTTCGAGGTGCAGGTCGAAGGTGCACTGCACGGCGCAGTAGGGACACGTCGTGCGGACGGTGGGCGTGTGCAGGGTCGCCTGACTCATGCGGTCACGGTGGCGGACCCCGAGCAGGAAGTCAAGGCCAAAATTCGATCTGTGTTCAACTTTTTCTGAACGATCTGCAGATTTTATCCAGTTTCACCAATTTGTCTGGTCGAATTTTGACCCTGTGTCCATTTTTCCTTGACAAATTGCATAAAGGCTCGTTAACTGTGGCGCAGCAGCCCCACCCGCCCCACCCCGGCGGCTGCCCAGTCCCTGACGGAGGCTTCACCGTGTCCACCCCCATCCCCCACCTCGTGATCGTCGGCAACGGCATGGTCGGCCACCGCCTGACCGAACAGCTGCGCCAGCACGCCTCTCACGACGCCCTGCGCCTGACCGTGATCAGCGAGGAGAGCCGCCTCGCGTATGACCGCGTGCACCTGTCGAGCCACCTCGACGATCCCCGCCCCGACCTGTCCCTGGCGACCGCCGAGGGCTACCGCGACTCGGGCGTGAGCGTCGTGACGGGCCGCGCCGACGCCGTGAACCTGCGTGCCAAGACCGTGCAGGTCGCCGGGCAGACCCTCGCGTACGACGCGCTGGTGTTCGCCACCGGCTCCTTCCCCTTCGTGCCGCCCGTCCCCGGCCGGGACGCCCGCGGGTGCTTCGTGTACCGCACGCTGGACGACCTGGACGCCATCCGCGAGGCCGCCCGCGGGGCGCGCAGCGGCGCCGTGATCGGCGGCGGGCTGCTGGGCCTGGAGGCCGCCGGGGCGCTGCGCAAGCTGGGCTTAGAGACGCACGTCGTGGAGTTCGCCCCGCACCTGATGCCCGCCCAGCTCGACGCCGAGGGCGGCGCGGCCCTGCGCCGCACCATCGAGGCCATGGGTATCGGCGTGCACCTGGGCAGGAACACGCGGCAGGTCAGCGTGGACGCACAGGGGCGCGTGACCGGCCTGGACTTCGAAGGCGGCACCCGTCTGGACGCGGACCTCGTGGTGTTCAGCGCGGGCATCCGCCCCCGCGACGATCTGGCCCGCGCCGCCGGGCTGAGCGTCGGCGAGCGCGGCGGCATCCTGATCGACGACGCCTGCCGCACGAGCGACCCGCACACCTACGCGGTCGGCGAGTGCGCCCTGCACGACGGGCGCGTGTACGGCCTGGTCGCGCCCGGCTACCAGATGGCGAAGGTCGCGGCCGTGAACGTCCTGCGTGACCTGGGCGTGCTGGACGCCCCTCCCGCGCACTTCCGCGGCGCGGACCTCAGCACCAGGCTGAAACTGCTGGGGGTGGAGGTCGGGTCCTTCGGCGACGCCAGGGGCGTGACGCCCGGCGCGCGCAGCGTGTCCCTGAGCGACAACGTGCGCGGCACGTACAGCAAGGTCGTCGTGTCCGAGGACGGACGCGTGCTGGGCGGCCTGCTGGTGGGCGACACCGCCCGCTACGCGGACCTGCTCGACCTGACCATGTCCGGCACGCCCCTGAGCGTCCCGCCCGAGACTTTGATCGTGCCCCCGCTGCCCGGCGGCGCGGTGACGACGTCCTCCGACGCGCTGCTGTGCTCCTGCGAGAACGTCCGCGAGAGCGCCCTGTGCGCCGCGATTCAGGGGGGCGCGCGGGACGTCGCCAGCTTGAAGAAGTGCACCGGCGCGGGCACCGGCTGCGGCGGGTGCGTGCCCAGCCTGCACGGGCTGCTGCAGACCGAACTGCGCCGCCTGGGCGAGACGGTCACCACCCACCTGTGCGAGCACTACCCGTACTCCCGGCAGGAACTGTTCGACCTGATCCGCGTCCGGGGGCACGCCACCTGGGACGAGGTGCTCGCCGCGCACGGCTCGGGTCTGGGCTGCGAGATCTGCAAGCCCGCCGTGGGCAGCATCCTGGCCAGCCTGCATGGCGAACTGGTCGTCGCGCCGCAGCACGCGCCGCTGCAGGACACGAACGACGCGTTCCTGGCGAACATCCAGAAGAACGGCACGTACTCGGTCATGCCGCGCGTGCCGGGCGGCGAGATCACCGCCGAGGGCCTGATCGCCATCGGCGCGGTCGCCAAACGCTACGGGCTGTACTGCAAGATCACCGGCGGGCAGCGCATCGACCTGCTCGGCGCGCACGTGGGCGACCTGCCCGCCATCTGGGAGGAACTGATCGCCGCCGGGTTCGAGAGCGGGCACGCGTACGGCAAGAGCCTGCGCACCGTCAAGAGCTGCGTGGGAAGCACGTGGTGCCGCTACGGCGTGCAGGACTCCACCAGTCTCGCCGTGCGCCTGGAACTGCGCTACCGGGGCCTGCGCAGCCCCCACAAGCTGAAAAGTGGCGTGTCCGGCTGCACCCGCGAGTGCGCCGAGGCCCGCAGCAAGGACTTCGGGATCATCGCCACCGAGAAGGGCTGGAACGTGTACGTCGGCGGGAACGGCGGCGTGACGCCCAAGCACGCCGTGCTGCTCGCCAGCGACCTCAGCGAGGACGAGGTCATCACCCTGCTCGACCGCTACCTGATGTTCTACGTCCGCACCGCCGACCGCCTGCAGCGCACCAGCACCTGGCTGGAAAACCTGGAGGGCGGCCTGGACTACCTGCGCGGCGTGATCATCGACGACCGCCTGGGCCTGTGCGCCGACCTGGACGCCGAGATGGCCCGCCACGTCGGCACGTACCGGGACGAGTGGGCGGCCGCCGTGGCGGACCCCGCGATCCGCGCCCGCTTCCGCACCTTCGTGAACAGCGACGCCCGCGACGAGGGCGTGCAGTGGGTCGACGAACGCGGCCAGATCCGCCCGGCCGACGCGCCGCACCTCTACCCCCTGCCGATGCTCGGCGGCGACTGACCCCCGGCCCCCGCTACCCGCGCACCCCGTGACCTGACACGCCACTGAACTCCGCCCCGCACCCTGAACCCCGCAGCCCCCGCAAGGAGACGCGCCATGACCCTCACCGCCCCCACCACCCACCCCCCGATCCCCTGGACGCGCGTGTGTGCCCTGCAGGACATCCTGCCCGGCACCGGCGTGTGCGCCCTGATTCAGGGCCAGCAGGTCGCGGTGTTTCGCGTCGGCGGGCGCGTCTACGCCACCGGCAACCGCGACCCGTACACCGGCGCGAACGTCCTGTCGCGCGGCCTGACCGGCAGCTACACCGTCAGCGGCGAGACGCGCGTGAAGGTCGCCTCTCCCCTGCTCAAGCACGCCTTCGACCTGGAAAGCGGCCTGAGCCTCGACGACCCCAGCGTGAGCGTCCCCGTGTACGCCACGCGCACCGAAGGAGGTGACGTATGGACTGGTTCGCTGGCTTAAGTGTCCTGAGTCTGGAATCCCGCCGCAGCGAGGAGATGGAAACCCTGATCCGCAAGTACGGCGGCGTGCCCCACGTCGCGCCGAGCATGCGCGAGATGAAACTGGACCTCACCGGCCCCCTCGCGCAGTTCGAACGCGACCTGCTGGCCGGGGACATCCACGCCGTCGCGTGCCTCACCGGCGTCGGCACCCGCATGTTCCTCAAGGAACTCGCCGCCCGTGATCCCCGCCACCTCGAAACCCTGCAGGGCGTGCCGTTCGTGTCGCGCGGCAACAAGCCCGCCCAGGCACTGAAGACCTTCGGTCTGAGCAGCGTGCAGGTGCCCAAGCCCAGCACCTGGCACGAGGTCACCGAGCACCTCCTGGCGACCCTGACCCGCGGTCAGCACGCCGTGATCCTCGAGTACGGCGAGGCGATCCCCGGCGCGATGCTGCGCGAACTCGGCTACGCGGGCATCCGCGTGACCAGCGTCCCCGTGTACCGCTGCGCCTTCCCGCAGGACCCCACCCCGCTGGCGAAGGCCGTGCGGGACGTGGTCCTGGGCGGGCCGGACATCCTGCTGCTGTCCAGCGGCACGCAGATCCTGCACTTCCTGAAGTACGCCGAGAAACTGGGCCTGCTGGAGGAAGCCCGCGCGGGTCTGAACCGCCTGGTCGTCGTCAGCATCGGCCCGGCGTGCAGCGAGGCCGCCGCCGACCTGGGCCTGAGAATCGACCTGGAAGCCAACCCGCACAAGATGGGCATCCTGGTCCGCATGGCCGCCGAGCACGCCCCCGGCATCATCGCCGCGCGCCTGGGCCGCGCGGGCTGACCAAGCCGGAGGCCCGGCCCCCGAGCAGGTGGGGGGCCGGGCCTCTGGTGTTTCCTTTCCCTGTTGCGTTGCCGTCAGGCCGTGGCCGTCTGCGCGGTCGTCCGGGGCGCGGCGTGCGGCGCCCGGAAGCCGCGCAGGCGCAGCGCGTTGCTCAGGACCAGCACGCTGGACAGGCCCATGGCGGCGGCGGCCAGCACCGGGC
This sequence comes from Deinococcus grandis, assembly GCF_001485435.1. Classification (NCBI taxonomy): domain Bacteria; kingdom Thermotogati; phylum Deinococcota; class Deinococci; order Deinococcales; family Deinococcaceae; genus Deinococcus; species Deinococcus grandis. The sequence goes on from NZ_BCMS01000002.1 coordinate 166,168, forward strand.
TGAGCTGCCAGCCCAGCAGCGGGAACAGCGCCCCCGCCGCGACGGGGATCAGCAGCACGTTGTACCCGAAGGCCCACAGCAGGTTCAGGCGGATGTTCGACAGGGTCGCGCGGCTCAGGGCGCGGGCGGTAGGCACGCCGCGCAGGTCGCCGCTCATGAGGATCACGTCCGCGCTCTCGGCGGCGACGTCCGTGCCGGTCCCGATGGCGACGCCCACGTCCGCCTGCGCCAGCGCCGGGGCGTCGTTGATGCCGTCCCCGACGAACGCCACGCGCGCCCCGCCCGCCTGGAGGGCCTGCACGACCCGCTGCTTGTCCTCCGGGAGCACCTCGGCCCGGACGTCCGTGATGCCGAGCGTGTGGGCGACGGCCTGCGCGGTGCGGCGGTCGTCCCCGGTGACCATCACGACCCGCAGTCCGGCCGCCTGGAGGGCCTGCACCGCCTCGGGCGTGCCGGGCTTGACGGGGTCCACGGCGGTCAGGAGCGCCGCCAACCGCCCGTCCACCGCGGCGAACATGGGGGTGTGCCCGGCGTCGGCCAGCGCCTGCGCCTCGGGGTCCAGCGCGGCCGTGTCCACGCCCAGGCGGGCCATGAACCGCGCGGCGCCCACCTGCACGCGCCGCCCCGCCACGGTGCCCTCGACCCCGAAGCCCGGCACGGCCTGCACGTCCGAAGCAATCGGCAGCGTCTGGCCCCCGGCGCGGGCCGCGTCCACGAGCGCGCGCGCCACCGGGTGCTCGCTGCCCGCCTCGACGGCCCCGACCAGGGCCAGCACCTCGTCCCGCGTGAACGCGGCCAGCGGGCGCACCTCGCCCAGCGCCGGGCGGCCCAGCGTCAGGGTGCCGGTCTTGTCCAGCGCGACCACCTGCACGCCCTGCAGGCCCTCCAGCGCCGCGCCGCCCCGGAACAGCACGCCCAGCTCGGCGGCGCGGCCCGTACCGACCATCACGCTGGTGGGCGTCGCCAGGCCCATCGCGCAGGGGCAGGCGATGATCAGCACCGCCACCGCACTGACGAGCGCGCGCGGCAGCGCGTCCGGGCCGCCCAGCAGCAGCCACGCCAGGAACGTCACGGCGGTGATGACCAGCACCACCGGCACGAACACCGCCACCACCCGGTCCGCGAGCCCCTGGATGGGCGGCTTGCTGCCCTGCGCCCGCTCGACCAGCCGGATAATCCCGGCCAGCGCGGTGTCCGCCCCGACCCGCTCGGCGCGGTAGTGCAGCGCCCCGCGCCCGTTCAGGGTGCCGCCCGTCAGTGCCGCGCCCGCCTCCTTGAGCACCGGGACGCTCTCGCCGGTCAGCATGCTCTCGTCCACGAACGACGAGCCGCGCTCCACGGCGCCGTCTACCGGGATCTTCTCGCCGGGCCGCACCAGGATCAGGTCCCCGACCCGCAGGGCCGCCAGCGGCACGTCCGTCTCGGCGTCGCCACGCAGGACGTGCGCGACCGGCGGCTGGAGGTTCAGCAGGGCGCGCATCGCGTCACTGGACCGCCCCTTTGCGACCGACTCGAAGTACTTGCCGAGCAGCACCAGCGTGATCACCACGCCGGACGCCTCGAAGTACACGTGCCGGGTCCCCGCCGGGAACAGCTGCGGCGCGAGCGTCACGAGCAGGCTGTACCCGAACGCGGCGGTCGTGCCGATCATGACCAGGGTGTTCATGTCCGGACTGCGGTGGCGCAGCGCCGCCCAGCCCTGCCGGTAGAATCGCCGCCCCGGCCCGAACTGCACGGGCGCGGCCAGCAGCAGCATCAGCACGTTCAGGGCTCGTTCGCCCACGGCCGCCATCAGGGCCATGTGCAGCGGCATGATCAGCATGGGCAGCATCGCGAGGAGCAGCAGCGGGACGGCGAACAGCGCGCTGAATCCCACGTCGCGGCGCAGCGCGGCCGTCTCGCGGGCGCGGGCGTCCTGCGGATCGGCGGCCCCGGCGTCCGTGACCGTGGCGGCCATCCCCGTGGCGTCCGGCGCCGCGGCGGGCGGTGGAACGCTGTACCCGGCGTCCGTGACGACCGCGTGCAGCGCCCCCGGCGAGGTCGTCCCCGGCAGGAACGTGACGGTGGCCCGCTCGGTCGCCAGATTCACACTGGCCGACAGCACGCCCGGCGCGCGCTTCAGGGCGCGTTCCACGCGGGACGAGCAGTTCGCGCAGGTCATGCCGCCCACGGCGAACTCCGCCTCCTGCGTCAGCGGTTCGTACCCGGCGTCCCGGACGGTGTCCACCAGGGCCTGCGGACCGACCTGCGCCGGATCGAAGGTCACGGTGGCCCGCTCGGTCGCCAGATTCACGCTGGCCTCCTGCACGCCCCCGACCCGCTTCAGGCTGCGCTCCACCCGCGACGAGCAGTTCGCGCAGGTCATGCCGCCCACCCCCAGTTCCACCGTCTGCACCTGACTCACATCGCCTCCCATCCCCCCAGGGGGGATACAGGAACAGCATAGGCCGAAGGGTGCAGGACCGCAAGAGCGCGCCTCTGATTCCAGAAGCCGTCACAGACCATCCGTCAGGCGGACCGGGTCGGCCGACAGCAGAGCGGCCGACACTCCCAGGCACCCTGAATGCCGCCTTCACGATCTGCACAGAAGGTCGTTCAGGTGGCCAGGCGCGCTGCGGGCGTTCAGGGACGCCCCAGGTGCAGCGCTGAATGGACTGATCAGACCGAAGACACCCGATGGTTCTGAACCGCGATCCCCCCCAGGGGGATTGAATGATCGCAGGGGAATCGGTGCACTCCGGACGGCGTGGCCCGCCCCGGACTCGGAACGGACCATGACCTGACGTCGCCGTTCAGCGGGGTGGGCGGTGATCGGTCACGCGGCGCAGTTTGCCGCCCTCGCTGCGGGGCAGGCTGCCGGGGTCGCACAGTTCGCAGCGGACGGTCACGCCCACCTGCGCCTTGATCTGCCGTTCGATCTCACCGCGCAGCGCGGCGCTGGCCTGCGGGACCTCCAGCTGCAGGGTCAGGTCGTCCAGCGTGCCGCTGCGGGTCAGGACGACGTGGTAGTGCGGACTGACGTGACCCAGGGTCAGCAGGACCGCCTCGAGCTGCGTGGGGTACACGTTCACGCCGCGCAGGATGATCAGGTCGTCACTGCGCCCCCGGACGATGTCCATGCGGCGCACGGTGCGCCCGGTGCTGTTCGCTTCGGGCAGGAGGCGGGTGATGTCGCCGGTCCAGTAGCGCAGGAGCGGCAGCGCCGTGCGGGTCATGGAGGTCAGGACCAGCACGCCCCACTCGCCGTCCGGGAGGGGCTCGCCGGTCTCGGGGTGGACGATCTCGGGGTAGAAGTGATCCTCCCAGAGGTAACTGCCGCGCTGCTCGCGGGCGTCCTCGTTGCTCACGCCGGGCCCGATGATCTCCGACAGGCCGTAGATATTCGTCGCGGTGACGCCCAGGCCCTCCTGCACGGCGGCGCGGGTCTTCTCTGCCCAGGGTTCGGCGCCCAGCACCGCGCAGCGCAGGCTGAGGTCGCCGGGGGGGACGCCGCGCCGCCGGAAGCCCTCGGCGAGGACCAGCGCGTAGCTGGGCGTGCAGGCGATCACCTCGGGTTGCAGGTCGAGGATCAGGTCCAGTTGCCGTTCCGTGCCGCCGCCGGACACCGGGACCGTGCACAGACCCAGCCGCTCGGCCCCGGCGTGCGTGCCCAGTCCCCCGGTGAACAGCCCGTAGCCGTAGGCGTTGTGGAAGGTCATGCCGGGGCGCGCGCCCGCCGCGTGCAGGCTGCGGGCGACGACCTCGGCGAACACGTCCAGGTCGTGCTGGTCGTACGCGACGACCGTGGGTTTGCCGCTGGTGCCGCTGCTGGCGTGGATGCGGCGCAGTGCAGCGCGCGGCGCGGCCACCAGTCCCAGCGGGTAGTAGTCGCGCAGGTCCGCCTTGCGGGTGAACGGGAACGCCGCGAGGTCCGGCAGGCGGCGCAGGTCGTCCGGGTGCAGTCCGGCCTGTTCCAGCCGGGCGCGCATGGGCGGCACCTGGGCCCACTGCAGGGCCAGCAGATCACGCAGCCGCTGCAGTTGCAGGTCGCGCAGCCCATCGGTGGGCAGGCATTCGAATTCGGGCTGGAACACGTCCGGCGCGGAGAGCGGCTGGTCGGCATGGGTCACGGGTCCTCCAGGGGTCGGCAGGCTGGGAGCGACTGGGTGGGTTGTGCTGCGGTCAGGCCGCAGTGTACGCCGCGCCGATCCAGGCAGCAGAACGGATTGGCATTGACAGGCAAGGGGGCGGGGACTACGCTGCACCTCACATCATTTCGCCGTCGAAATAATTCCGAATTCCCGGAGGTCCCCTGTGCCCACGCGGTCCATCGACCAGATCAATACCCTCAGCGACGCCGAGTTTCAGGCGCACTTCGCGGGGGTGCTCGAACACTCCCCACACTACGCCGCGCAGGTCGCCCGGGGCCGCCCCTACCCCGGCGCCGAGGCGCTGGCCGCCGCGTTCACCCGCGCGGCCCGGAGTGGCACGCCCGACGAGCAGCGCGCCCTGATCCGCGCCCACCCGGACCTCGCCGGGAAGGCCGCGCGGGCCGGTGACCTGACCCGCGAGAGCGCCCACGAGCAGGCCAGCGCGGGCCTCGACCGCCTGAGCGACGCCGAGTACGCCGAATTCCACGCCCTGAACGCCGCGTACCACGAGAAGTTCGGCCTGCCGTACGTCGTGTGCGTGCGCGAGCACGACAAAGCCAGCATCTTCGAAGGGGCCCGGCGCCGCCTGACGCACACCCCCGAACAGGAGGTCGAGGCGGCCCTGCACGAGATCGGCCGGATCGCCCGCCTGCGCGTGCTGGACCTGGTTGATCAGTCCACCGCTCTCTCCCCCACCCCGGAGGTTCCCATGGTCAAGGTCAGACTCGGCGACAACAACTACGGCAAGGCCGACGTGCGCCTGTTCAAGGTGTTCCGCGACCAGCCCCGCCACGACATCAAGGACGTGCAGGTACGCGTCGCCATGCAGGGCGACTTCGAGGCCGCGCACGTGAGCGGCGACAACACCGACCTCGTGGCGACCGACACGGTCCGCAACACCATCTACGCCCTGGCGCGCGACGGCCTGACCGGCAGCGTCGAGGCGTTCGGCAAGCACCTGATCCGGCACTTCGTGGAGCGCGGCCCGCGCGTCACGCACGCCCGCGCCACGTTCGTGGAACATACCTGGGACCGCATGCGCAGCGGCGGCGAGGCGCACGACCACGCCTTCGTGCGCCAGATGCCCAAGCACACCGCGACCGTCAGCGGCGACGGGCGGACCTTCACCGTCGAGAGCGGCATCGACGAGCTGTACATCCTCAAGACCACCCGGAGCGGCTGGGCCGGGTTCCACCGCGACCAGTTCACGACGCTGCCCGACACCACCGACCGCGTCCTGGCGACGACCGTCACCGCCCGCTGGACGTACCGCACCGAAGAACCCGACTCCGACGAGCCCGACTACGACGCCGTCTGGGCGCGGGTGTACCAGACGCTGCTGGACGTGTTTCCCGATCACTACTCGCACAGCATGCAGCAGACCCTCTACCGCCTGGGCGAGGCGGTCCTGACCCGCTGCGACGAGATCGACCGCATCCACTTCTCGTTCCCGAACCGGCACCACATCCTCTACCCGCTGGACCGCTTCGGGATGGACAACCCGGGCGTGATCTTCCACGCGGACGCCGAACCGTACGGCGTGATCGAGGGCTGGGTGGAACGCGCGTGAGCGGCGCGGGCCTGAGCACCCACGTCCTCGACACCGCGCGGGGCCGCCCGGCCGGGGGCATTCCGGTGACCCTGCAGCGGGTGGACGGCAGCGGGGAACGGGTTCTGCTGAAGCGGACGGTCACGAATGCCGACGGCCGCACCGACGAGCCGCTGATCGCGCGCGGCGAACTCCGGACCGGCACGTACGAGCTGACCTTCATCGTCGCCGCGTACTTCGCCGACCTCACCAGCCCGGACCCCTTTCTGGACGAGGTGACCCTGCGTTTCACCGTCGCGGACGCCTCAGCCCACTACCACGTCCCGCTGCTCGTCAGCCCCTGGTCCTACAGCACCTACCGGGGCAGTTGACGGGCGTGAACTCCCGGGCGTTCCTGACCCGTGTCGAGGAGGACTGGCAGGTGCGGCGACCCGACCTGGACGCCAGCCCCATGCTGCGCGTCCTGCGCCTGACCCGACTGGGCGGGCAATTGCAGGCGCAGCTCGACCGTCTACTGGCCGCGCACGGCCTGAACGCCGCCGGGTGGGACCTGCTGCTCACCCTGTACCGCAGCGCCCCCCCGCAGGGCCTGCGACCCGGCGACCTGCTCGACCGCTGCGCCGTGAACGGCCCCGCCACCTCCAACCGCATCGCGCGGCTGTCGGCACTGGGCCTGATCACGCGAGTGCCCCACCCGACCGACCGCCGACAGGCCTACGTCCGCCTGAACGCCGCCGGAACCGCACTGGTCGAGACCCTGCTACCCGAATTCCTGACACTGGAAGCCGGTCTCCTGCGGGTTCTGAATCCAGCCCAGCTGACTGAACTCGACCGGCTGAGCGACGTGCTCCTCGATCACCTCGAGCACCAGGACGCGCAACACACCTGAACGCAGCGGGCTCGCACAGACCGGACCACCGGGTGGTTCACCGTGCCGGAGGCCCCGCCAAGACGATCCGGTGGCAGGGGCCGACAGGTCATCCCCAGCCATGCGGCCAGCCGCCTCGGGTGTGGACCACCGGGTGGTCCAAGCATTCATGTCAGGCATGCAGAGGCGTTGAAGAGCAGTCCCGACGACCCTCCCCGAGTCGACGGACAGCGCCATGCGGGCGCGTGGGCACGCGGCATTCCACCTGGTCAAACGCGGGCGTGAGGACAATGCGCAGGGCGGGATGCGCATTCAAGGTCCATACACGCCCGGTCAACAGGGCCGTAGGTTCCGGCTCGCTGCTCACGCACAGCTCAGGGTGACTGGACCACCCGGTGGTCCACGCCCGGGCACGCACACGGTCCGACGAATCGCTGGTCCACAGAAGGGGTCTGCCTCGCGCTTCACGGATCAGCCGGGCCAGCTTTCCGCTCCATTTCTGACCGGGGATACATGCACCCGCAACTGGACCACCGGGTGGTCCACGGAACAGAAAGGGCTGTCGACCCCCTCCCTGCGGCTGTTCCAATCCCGGGCTCGGAACATGACCAGACCCATCACCGCTCACCCTCCACGTCATCGCCAGATCTGGACCACCCGGTGGTCCAGCCTGGGGCTGGTTCGTCTACGCACAGGCCGCAGCCAAGAGAAAGGCCTCCCGCGCATCCCAGCGGGAGGCCTTTCAGGACGTTCTCGTGGGGTCAGCGGGGGGCGGGATCGAGCAGGTCACGCAGTTCGTTCAGGAGCTGCTCGGCCCGCCGGGCGTCCGGGCCTTTCAGGCGGCTCAGGCGGGGCAGCAGGCGCCGCATCTGGTCGCCCTGCACGGCCAGCGCGGGCCGGGAAGGCTGGGTGGCCTGCTGCTCGGTCCGCACGAGGTCCCTAACCTGCCGCGCGGTGAGGCCCTCCTGCGCGGCGCGTTCCAGCAGGGCGCTGCGGATGTCCCCCTCGGGCAGCGGCACGAGTTCCGCGCAGACCTTGGCGTCCACGCGGCGCGCCTGGATGGCCTCGCGTTCGGCGGCGGTCATGCGCAGGATCAGGGCGCGCTGCTGGCCCCACACGCTGATCCCGGTGCCGTACATGTCGCGCAGGAGCCGCTCGACGCCCAGGTCGTCCTCGCGGCGACCCTTTCGGACGTGGTGCAGGTAGCTGACGATCTCGTCGGTACCGAGGTTCAGGCGGCGCGACAGGAACTGGAAGCCGACCAGAGTCTCGGTGACGAGGTCGAGGTCGTTGCGCTGCGCGTTCTCGATGATGGCGATCTCGTAGGCGCGGGCGTCGTCGGCGTCCACGTAGATGACGGGCACCTGCGTGAGCCCGGCCAGCGCCGCGGCGCGCAGGCGCCGCTCCCCGGCGACGAGCAGGATCTCGGCGCGGCGGCGGCGCACCAGCACGGGCTGCAGCACGCCGTACGTGCGGATGTTCTGCGCCAGGTCGGTCAGTGCCTCGTCGGTGAAGGCCTGGTCGCCCAGCAGGCGGCGGGGGTTGAATTCCGGCAGGACGCGGATGGACGCGGTGGGCAGCTGGGCGTCGGCGCTGCGGTCGCGCAGTTCCTCCATCATGTCCAGCGCGCCGAACGCGGCGGCGCTCACGCCGGGGCGGGTCATGGGGTCACCCCGGTCGCCTGGGGCTGCACGCCCAGTTCGTTCAGCAGGTCGCGGGTGACGTTGCGGATGTCCTGCGCGATGTCCGAGCCGGGCTTGTGGCGGACCAGGGGGCGGCGGGCGCGCTGGGCGTCCATCATCAGGACGCTGTCGCGGATCTGGCTGGAGACCGGCGCGACGCTCTGGTACTGCTTCATCATCTCGAGCAGGTCCTTGTAGACGTTGGTGCTGCTGCGCACGCGGTTGGGAATGAACATCCGCACGCCCAGTCCGGGCGCGTAGGGCCGCGCGCCCTTGACGAGTTTCACGATCTTGTCGAGGTTCTCGAAACCCTTGTCCCCGGAGATCGGGACGATCAGGTGGTCGGCGGCGGCCACGGCGGCGTTCAGCAGGGGCGTGATGCCAGGCTTGGTGTCGATCAGGATGAAGTCGTACTGCGGGGCGATATGGTCGACGGCCTCGCGCAGGTTGCCCATCTTGGTGAGGTCCGCGCCGATGCGCTGGTCGACCTCGTACAGGGCGTCGTTGGACACCCAGACGTCCACGCCGAGCACCGGTACCGGGGGGCCCAGGCGCGGTTCGGTGTCCTCGTCGAAGACGCTCAGGATGGTGTGCTCGCGGCGGTAGCCGGGCAGGTCGGCGCGGGCGACGCCCTCGACCGGGTCGTGCAGGCCGAGGTTCTTGGTCAGGGAGCCCTGGGGGTCGGTGTCGATGATCGCCACGCGGTAGCCCTGGTCGGCGAGGGTCAGGGCGAGTTCGCGGGTGATGGAGGTCTTGCCTTCACCTCCGGAAATGTTGCTGGTCACGATGCGGTGGGCCATGCGGGGCTCCTTGTCACTGGGGTCGGCGCGCGTGGCGCACAGGCGGCGGAGGGTCAGGTAGTCGCTCATGGGGATGATCGCGGCGACGGGATCGTTGTACTTCTCGACGATGACCCGGCCGCCCCGTTCGACCTGCCCGAGCACCTCGGCGAGGCTGCTGCGCAGGTCCCGTGTCTTGACGCTGGTGTCGCGCCCCGGTTGAGCCATAGGGGAACTATAAAAAGATGTACACCTTTTTTCAAGCTGAAATTCAGGTGAAACGGCTTCCGTTTGCTCCGCAACCCCACCGGAGCACCCGCTCGACGTCCGGAACCCGTGTTGCTCCCACGCGCCTCGCTCGGATGGAACGGGCTGCGCAGCCCGTGCAGTCGACGTCCGTCGGCGAGCAGGCCCAGGCCGGGCGAGTGGACCACCGGGTGGTCCAGCCCCAGACGGGTGGCCGCCACCCTGGAACATCCGCCTGGGACTGGCCGGGCATCCGCCGGGGCGAGCGACCCACCAGTGCAGCCTCGCCGCGGAGCGAACCGTCTGCGCACGCGCACATTCCATTCGTGCATGAGGGGCCGCCTCAGCACTGCTAAAGAGCGGGGCGTCTTGACGGGGAATCCTGTCATGGGTCACGATACGGGTAACTATCTAAGGATTCTTCGATAGTCGAGGAGTGACCCTGATGCCCCCCCGCCTGACCCCACTGCGCCTGAACCTCCTGCGCCTCGCCGCGCAGCTCACCCGTGCCGGGGGGCCGCCCAGCGCCGCCGAACTCGCCCGCGCCGCCGGACTCACCGAGGCGACCATGTCCTTTCACCTGCGGGCACTGGCCGAACTCGGGATGGTCGAACGCCGCGGCGCGCGGGGCCGCCTGCACCTGAGCGATCAGGCCCGCGCGGCCATTCAGGACGGCATTCCCATCTACGGTCAGGTGGCGGCCGGCGCGCCGATCCTGGCCGAGCAGGCGCCGGATCACGTCACGCCCAGCCTCGACCAGCTGCTCGGCGTGCGCGAGGGTGACTTCCTGCTGCAGGTGCGCGGCGACTCCATGACCGGCATCGGCGTGATGGACGGCGATTACGTGCTCGTGCGGCCCGCGCCGCAGGTACTCGACGGCGAGGTGGCGGTCGTGCTGATCCCCGGCGAGAACGCCGCGACCCTCAAGCGGGTGTACGTGTTCGGGGACGAGGTCGTGCTCGTCAGCGAGAACCCGGACCATCCCCGCCGGACGTACCCGGCGGCGGACGTGCGGGTGCAGGGGCGGATGGTGGCCCGGCTGGGGCTCGCCGGGCCGCGCCCCCTGACCCGGAGGGCCTGAGCGTGGCCGGGGCGCGGACGGTCGCCTGCGTCCTGCTGAGCCCCTGGCCGCTGGCGCACGTGCAGCGGCAGCACCCCGGCGTGCCGGTCGCGGTACTGGGCGAGGACCGGCGGGTCCGGCAGGCCTGCGCGGACGCCCGGGCAGCCGGTGTGCGGCCCGGGATGCGGGAGGCGGCCGCCCTGTCCCGCTGCCCGGAGCTGCACGCCGCGGTCGTGCCCGCCCCCGAGGCGCAGGCGGTCTGGGCTGAACTGCTCGAGCAGCTGTACGCCCGCTTCAGTGACCGCGTGGAGGGCCGTGAGGCGGGCCGCGCGTTCCTGACCCTCGGCGCGGCGGGCGCCCGTGACCTCGCCGCGGCGCTCCACGCCCCGGCAGGACTGGCCGCCAGCCGGGAAGTGGCGCTGCTGGCCGCGCTGCGCGCCCCGCCCGGCGAGCTGCGGACCGTGCCCGCAGGGGACGCGGCCGAGCAGGCGGTCCTGCGGACGACGCCACTGGCCCAGCTGGACGCCCTGGGCGTGCCGCCCGCCGCGCTGGAGCGGCTGCACTTCCTGGGCGTGCGGCACCTCGGGGACCTGATGGCCTGGAGTGCCGCGCAGCGCGAGGCGTTCCTGGGTGTGGACGTCGGGCGGCGCCTGAACCGCTTCCTGGCAGGGGAGAGGTCGGCCCTGGTGGACCGGTACCGGCCGGGGCAGGTCCTGGCGGCTGATCTGACCTTCGGCGCGCCCCTGATGGACGCCACGCAGGTGGACGCGGCCCTGCGGGACCTCACGGGCGACCTGATGACCGCGTTGCGGGGACGGGTGGCCGCCACCCTGACCGTGCAGGCCGACACGCTGGGCGGTCGCCTGGAAGCCACCCGGCAGCTGAAATGGCCGCTGGACGCGGCGGGAATGGCGCGCGTGGCAGGCCTGGCCCTGCACGGCACGGGCGCGCTCGCGCTGGGCCTCGACCGGCTGGGCGTGCAGCTGGGCGGCCTCGCGCACCCGGCGCGGATGGTGGGCCTGTGGGCGGGCGCCGCGGAACTGGAGGTCACGAAGGCGCTCCTGGCGCGCTTCCCGGACGGGCTGGTGCGGGTCGAGTGGCTGGACCCCTGGGCGTACGCCACGGACGCGCAGTACGCCTGGGTGGACTGGCTGACCGGAGAGGTGCGGGCCCGCGACCTGACACCCCGCCCGAACTGGAGGCCCCGGCCCGCCGCGCGGCGTGAGCAGGCGGTGCAGCGGGTCCTGGCCTTCTTCGAGGGCGCGTGAAGGCGTACGGGCAGGCCCTTCAGGTCGAGACCTGCGGGGACCGCCCGGCCCGCCTGATCTGGCGGGGGCGGACGTACCCGGTGGGGGCCGTCCTGGACGAGTGGCGGTTCGGGGGCCGCTGGTGGCTGGGCGAGCGGTCCCGCAGCTGCTTTCTGGTGCAGGCGGGCGCCCTGACGGCCGAACTGCAACGTGAGGACGGACCGGAGGGCCGCTGGTGGCTGGCGCGACTGGTGGACTGACCCGGGCTACGGGTGACCGCGCTGCCCGGCAGCCCCCCGGACGGCCGGTGCCGCGCCCGGGGGCCACGCGCCGTCTGGGGGCCGCGTGACGCCCGCGCGGCTGGAGGCCCTGCTGGCCTGCCAGTCGTTCTTCTCGGAGGGCCGCAGCACGGTCGGTCCGCGGCGACTGGTCCGCACGGCGAAGGCCGCCGGGTTCTCAGCCGTCGGTCTGGCGGACTGGTGCAGCGTCGCCGGAGCCGTGGACCTGTGCGACGAGGCGCGGGCGCAGGGACTGGCGGCCGTCGTCGGCGTGACCCTGCCCGTGCTGTTCCCGAATCCACCCAGGTCCTCCACCCCGGCCACGGCGTTCCCGATCGTGCTGCTCGCCCGCAGCCGCGAGGGGTACGAGAAGCTCTGTGAACTGATCACGGCCGTGAACCTGACGTGTCCGGACGGCATGCCGCTGGACGTCCTGCGGCACTCCGGCGGAGACCACCACCTCGTGTGCCTGACCGGCGGCCGGGCGGGTTTCCCGACCGTGCTGGGCGAGGGGCGGGAACTGGCCCGCGCCGCGATGTACCTGCGGCTGCTGCGGGGCATCTTCCCGTCCGCGCTGTACGTGCAGCTGTTCCACGGGCAGGCGCCGGGCGAGCAGCGGCGCCTCTCGTACCTGCGCGGTCTGGCGCGTGACCTGGAACTCCCCGTGGTCGCCGCACCCGACGTCAGCATGGGCACCCCGGACGAGTACCCGCTGCTGGACGCGCTGAGCTGCGCGCGGCTGGGCATCGACGTGGGCATCCCGCATGCCGGGCGGCCCCGCAACGACGCCCGGCACGTCGGTACGCCGGACGGGTGGGGGAGACTGCTGCCGTTCGGGGACGCGCTGCTGAACGCGGGGACGCTCGCGGCGCAGTGCGCGCTGGATCTCCTCCCGGAGCGGCTCAGCGTGCCCGAGCCGGCGCTGCCCGCGGGCCGGACGGCGCAGGAGGTGCTGGAGGACCGGGCCTTCGCGGCCATCCCGGCGCGTTACCTGCCGGACGCCCGGCCGGCCGCGCTCGAGCGGCTCAGGACCGAGCTGCAGACCGTGGCGGCGCTGGACCTGGCGGGCTTCTTCCTGACGGCGGCCGAGGTGACCGACTACTGCCGCGCGCACGGCATTCTCGCGGCGGGGCGCGGCAGCGCGGCGGGCAGCGTCCTGTGTTTCGTGCTGGGCATCACCCTGAGCGATCCGCTGGCGCATGGCCTGCTGTTCGAGCGTTTCCTGCACACGGGGCGCAGCAGCATGCCGGACGTGGACATCGACATCGCCAGTTCCCGGCGGGATCAGGTGCTGCGCTGGGTGGAGGACCGCTGGGGCCTGACCGGCACCGGGGAGGCGATGGTCGCCAACCGCGTCACGTACCGCCTGAAGAGTGCCGTTCAGGATCTCGGGCGGGCGCTGGGTCTCCCGCCGGAGTTGAGAGACCGCCTGAGTCGCTCGCTGGGGCGGGATTACGGGCACCTGCGGCCCCACCGGGCGCGTGAGGCGGCGGCGGTGTTCACGGAGGTGCTCGGGGACGCCCCGGTCAGGGACGCCCTGCTGACGCTGCTCGAACAGGTGGAGCCCGGCTTCACCCGGCATCTCGCGCCGCACAGTGGCGGGGTGGTCCTCAGCAGTGAGGCGCTGACCCGGTACAGTCCCCTGATGCGGTCCAGTGGCGGCATCCGCATGCTGACCTTCGACAAGGACGACGTGGAGCGACTGGGCCTGATCAAGCTGGACCTGCTGGGCCTGCGGATGCTCGCCGCGCTGGAACGGGCGCGCGAGGAGGTCCTGCGCCTGAGCGGCGAGTGGGTCGAGTACGGGCAGCTCCCGGACGATCCCGGCGTGTGGCGTGAGCTGGGCACCGGGGACACCATGGCCCTGTTCCAGATCGAGAGCCCGGCGCAGGTGCAGATGACGGCGCGGCTGCAACCGAAGACCATGACGCAGCTGGCGCACCAGATCGCCCTGATCCGCCCCGGGCCCATCCAGAGCGGCACCGTGCACCCGTACGTCCGCCGCGCCAGGGGAGAGGAGACGGCGCCCGACCTTCCGGAACCCCTGCGCTCGATCCTGGCTCCCACGCACGGCACGCTGATGTTCCAGGAGCAGATCCTCAGAATCGCCGCGCAGTACGCCGGGATGGACTGGCCGGACGCCGACCGCTTCCGGAGTCGCCTGAGCAGGGTCGAGGACGAGGCGGACCGCGCGCAGCTCCGGACGGCGTTCGTGGACGGGGCCGCCGCGACCGTCGGGGCGTTCCCCTGGGAGGCGGAGGCGGTGTTCGAGCAGTGCGCGGCGTTCCGGGGCTACGGCTTCGCGGAGAGTCACGCGCACGCCTTCGCGCAGCACAGTTACGCGAGTGCGTTCATGCGCCGCCACCACCCCGCGGCGTACTTCGCGGCGTTCCTGACCGAGGCGCCCGGCATGTGGCCCGCGAGCACCGTCGCGGCCGAGGCCGCCCGGCGGGGCGTGCGCCTGGCGGGTGTGGACGTGAACCGCTCCAGCACGGCGTACCGGGCGGAAACGGCGCAAGTTGTCCGTGTCCCCCTGACCGCCGTGGAGGGCGTCAGTCTGGACACGGCCCGCTCGGTCGTGCAGGACCGGCTGACGAACGGCCGGTTCACTGGCGTGGAGGACCTGTATGGCCGGGTGACGCTCAGCCGGGAGGCGCTGGAGGCGCTGGTGAAGGCCGGGGCGCTCGACACGCTGGACCGGCGGCGCAACCGGCGCGAGGCGTACTTCGTGCTGCAGACGGTCGCGCACGCGCGGCCACCGGGCACCCGGGCCCTGCTGACCCCGGCAGCGGCGCCGCCGGACCTGCCGGACCTGAGTGCCGACGTGCAGGCCGAGCTGGACGTGCGGCTGACCGGCACCACCCCGACCGGACGGCATCCGCTGGACGCGCACCGGACGCGCCTGCGGGACCTGGGCTGCGAACCTCTGGCCCACGTCAGGCACGGGACGGACGCGTGGATGGCCGGGGTGATCGTGGCCCGGCAGCGGCCCCCGACGGCAAAGGGGTTCGCGTTCTACGTGCTGGAGGACGCTGGCGCCCGGGTGCAGGTCGTCATCAGCCCGGACCTGTGGGAGGTCCACCGTGTCCTGCTGCGGGACGCGCGGGCGCTGGTGATGCGCGGCCAGGTGACCCGGCAGGGAGGCGCGGTGACCGTCCGGGCCGGAGCGCTGGCGGAACTGCGCCTGACGTTCGACCCGGCCTGACGTTCAACGGGGCCCGACGCTCAGCGCGGCGGATCGGACGGCTGTGCCAGCGAGAGGCTCAGGCGGGCGCGCAGGTCGCGGACCACGGAACTCTTCTGGCCGCTGCTGATCCCGCGGATCGCCCAGGCCTTGATCTCCAGCGGGTCCTCGAGGCCCTCGTCGAGCGCGAGGCGCAGGGTGTCGAGTTCCTGAAGCTTGAGGTCGTTGCGCAGCAGGAACGTCAGGGTGCGCATGACTTCCTCGACCTGCTTCTCGCGTGGCATGGCCCGCAGGCGTGCCTCTCCGTCCACTTCCTCCTCAGAGGCCCCAGAAGGCCCCTCGAACAGGTTGGGCTGGGGTGATGGGCGGGCAGGGGCCTGCTGAGTCTTCACGGGGGCTTTCAGGGCCGCTGCGGGCTCCTGCGGCAGCTCGTACTTGCCCGGGTTGCGCAGGACGTCCACGAAGAAGGCGGGTCTCGACCTGGGTTTGAATCCCGTGGAGAGCACGGCGCGGCAGCGGCTCACGGCTTCCTCGACGGTCTTCTCGCCGTGCTCACGGACGAGCTGCAGCGCGCGTGTCTGCGTGACGCCCAGGTCCGCGAGGTCCTGCAGCAGCGCCGGGTCCGGCGGGATGAACGCCTCACCGAAGGTGTAGTGCAGGAGTTTCTTCTTGCCGCGCCCCACGTACTCGACGTTCTTCAGGAAGCCCTTCTCGATCAGTTCCTCGTGCGCGGCGTCCAGCGTGCGCTGCGCCATGCTGGGCCGGTCGGTGACGATCTTGCACGCCTGCGCCCACTCCATCAGGCCCACCTGGTAGGCCATGGCGACCGCGTCGGGATTTTCTGGGTCACGCCGCTGGGCGTCCAGCAGGCGGTACAGGGCGCGGGTGGGGGGGCGCCGGAGGGTCTGCATGAACGACAGGTCCAGCGACTTGATGTACCCGGCGCGGACACTGCGGGAGATCTCCTGCGGCAGCGTGACCCGCAGGATGCTGCTGGCGTCCAGGCGGTCGGCCTCACCGGACGTGAACTCGATGCGGTCGATGTACCGGAAGTTCACGTTGGTCCAGCGCCCCCGCGGGTGGTCGCGCCAGCCCTCGGCGATGAAGTACGTGGTGGTCGTCAGGCGTTTGAGACTCTCGTCCAGCGCGGCGTAGTACCGGCCGCTGGTGTCGAGTCCGGCCATCTGCAGCAGCTGGTAGGGCGTGCAGGTCACGACGCCGTCCGGCGGGGAGCCCTGGTCGATGTACAGGTTCACGAGCGCCGCGCTGATGTCGGTGTCGATGCCGTGTGGTACGCCGTACTCGGGGAGGGCCTGACAGGTCACGCGGTAGCGGCGGTCGCCGTCCTCGAGTTCGACGGTCCAGTCCCGGTAGTCGGCCGGGATGCGTTCCTGCACGCTGATGAGGCTCAGCCGCGCGATGTTGAGCTCGTCGAATCGTTTGATGCCTTTGTCTGTCACTGCTCCCCCGGGTACCGTGTGTTGTTGTTTTTTATCTTTTAGATAATTCTTTTTTAAATATATATGTTGTCAACACCAAGCGGCTCGCCGCCATGCGTTCCATACAGCAGAAAATAGGGTTTTCGGCGCAAGTTGTCCGATAGTTTGGCGCAAGTTGTCCGATAGTTTGCCCCCCCGAACGGCGCAAGTTGACCGATAGTCGGCACCCGAACGGCGCAAGTTGTCCGATAGTTTCGGCGCAAGTTGTCCGATACCTAGGCAGGTCGAATAGCGCAAGTTGTCCGATACCTGTGGATAAAAACGGCGCAAGTTGTCCGATAGTTTGGGGCCAAACGGCGCAAGTTGTCCGATAGTGGGGCCGTACAGAAAATCCCTGCTGGAATATTGCGTCTCAGTGAAGGTCGATCGTAAGAACGGCGCAAGTTGTCCGATAGTGGGTGGTGACAAAACGGCGCAAGTTGTCCGATAGGTAGATGTAATGTTTCTGGCAGAATGGATTCAAATTTTTATCCTACATGCCAAATAATGGGCGCATTGATCGCAGATGCCGTTGTCAGACCGACGGCTCCGGATCCTACCCGTTGACCGTCGCCGCGAAGAATGCCCAGCCCGGTGACCGCGCTAGGATGACAGCATGAGTGCCCCCGCCCCTGTCGCCCTCGACGCGACCTGCGCCGAGGATTGCCTGCATCCGGACGCTGTTGCCCGCGCCCGGGCCGCGCAGCCCCCCGCGGCGTGCGTGGAGGAGGCCAGTGCGCTGCTCAAGGCCGTGGCGGATCCCACGCGACTGCGCCTGCTGACCGCGCTGTCGACCGGGGACCTGTGCGTGCATGATCTCGCCCTCGTGGCGGGCATCAGCGAGAGCGCCACCAGCCACCAGCTGCGCCTGCTGCGTGACCACCGGCTGGTCACGGCCCACCGGGACGGCCGCACGGTCTTCTACCGGCTGGCTGACCAGCACGTGACCCTGCTGCTCACGAACGCCATCGAGCACGCCAGAGAGCGGCCCGGTCTGCGCTGACCCCTGACCCGGGCGCCTGGAATGAAGAACACGCCACTGATACGGACTCCGATTGAATGGGCTGCAAAGCCCATTCAATCCGAGCGGACGCGAGAAGGAGCAACACGGGTTCCGGACGTGGAGCCGGCAATCCGGTGAAGTTCCGGATTGTTGGCGAAATAAACGGAATCCGTATGGGTCGGCATGCCCGTGCCCTGCGCGAACTGGGCCTGGACCACCCGGTGGTCCACGCGGCCTCCCCCTGCATCTCCAGCTGATACGGACTCCGGTTGAAAGGTTTGCAAAACCTTTCAACCCGAGCGGAGCGAGGAGGAGAGAAGCGGGTTCCGGGCGTGGAGTTGACAGATTGGTGGTCTTCCAATCTGTCAACGAAACAAACGGAATCCGTATGAGTTCGGGTCAGGGTATTCGGAATGACGTTCCGTGGTTGGTGCTGTGTGGAACGTCGGTGCCGGCATTCTGGCCAGGGCGGGAAGGCGCGGCGGGAGGTATCGGACAACTTGCGCCGTTTTCCGGTCCGGGGCGCTGCCGGGGTCAGGGGGCGCCGGTCCGGTCGTGGGTGGCCAGCGCCAGATACTGGTGCACGAGGGCGATGCTCATGCTCCCCTCGCCGACACTGCTCGCCACGCGCTTGACCGAGCCGCGCCGCACGTCCCCCGCGACGAACACGCCGGGCACGCTGGTCTCCAGCGGGAACGGGTCGCGCTTGAGGGGCCACACCCCTTCCGGCGCGAGATCCAGACCCGAGCAGACGTAGCCGCGTTCGTCGCGCAGCAGCGTGTCGCCCAGCCAGTCGGTGCGGGCGTCCGCGCCGATCAGCACGAACAGTGAATCGGTCTCCACATGCTCGTCCTCGCCGGTGGCCGAGTGGTGCACCGTCAGGGCCTTCAGGTGCGCGTCGCCGTGCAGGGCCGTGACCTCGCAGCACTCGCAGATCCGCACGTTCTCACGGGCGCGCAGCTGGTCGATCAGGTACTGCGACATGCCCTTCTCGACGTGATCGGCGCGGATCAGGATCGAGACGCGCCGGGCGTAGTTCGAGAAGAACATCGCCGCCTGCCCCGCCGAGTTCCCGCCGCCGATCAGGTAGACGTCCTTGCCGCGCGTGCCGGGCGCCTCGGTACGGGCCGCGCCGTACCACACGCCGCGGCCCACGAAGCGCTCCGTGCCGGGCAGGGGCAGCGTGCGCCACGACACGCCCATGGTGAGTACCACGCTGCGCGCCCGGACCCGCGTGCCGCCGTCGAGGAGCACCTCGTGCGTGCCCTGACCGGGACGAATCCCGGCGACCTCGCGGGTGGTGACCACCTCCGCGCCGAAGCGGCGCGCCTGCCGCAGCGCCCGCGCGCTCAGTTCCCCGCCGGACAGCCCGGTCGGGAAGCCCAGGTAGTTCTCGATGCGGCTGCTCGTACCGGCCTGTCCACCCGGTGCTTCCTTCTCGATCAGCAGCGTGCACAGGCCCTCAGAGGCGCCGTACACCGCCGCGGCCAGCCCGGCCGGGCCGCCCCCCACGATCACCACGTCGTACTCGGGTAGGGTCGGCTCGATCTGCAGGCCCACCTGCGCGGCCACGTCGCGCACGCTGGGCTGGCGCAGCACCGCGCCGCCGGGCAGGACCACCGCCGGCAGCGGGCCGCCGAGCACGCCCGCGGGCAGCGCACACGTCAGGGCAGAGGACGCCGGGTCCAGCCAGCGGAACACCACCTGGTTGCGAGACAGGAAGTCCCGCAGGCCGAAGCAGTGCAGGTCGTCGGCCGAGCCCACCAGCATCGTCACGGCCTGCGGGGTGTCCAGGGTGACGCGCTGCAGGTTCCCGACCCGGCGGGACATGTTCGCCAGGACCCGGCCCGCGAGTTCCTCGGCGTGCGCGAGGAGCGTCAGGAACTCCGGCCCCTCGATCCGCATGGCCCGGACGGGCGACTGCGCGCGCAGATCGACGGTCGCGGCGGTGCCCAGCAGCAGGGGCAGTTCACCGAACGAGTCCCCGGGGCGGTACGTGTCCACCGGCCGGGTCGCGCCCGCGACTTCCTTCGTGACGGCCAGTTCGCCGTCCAGCAGCACGAAGAAGGCGGCGGTGTCGCCCTCGCGGATCAGGTACTCGCCCTCGTTGACGTGCACGTCCGCGGCGTCCTGCGCGGCGGCGTGCAGCAGGGCCTCGGGAACCCCGTCGAACAGCGGCAGGTGCCGCAGGCAGTCGGTGGTGATCATGCGCCCGCCCCCCGGTGCGGGGCCTGAGGGGACGGGGCGGCGCGCTTCGGGCAGGTCGGCGGGACAGACGCAGTCCGGATCATGCCGCGCAGTGTACCCAGCGCGGGGCGCCGCAACTGTCGCCGGGCGCCCGGGGCAGGGGGGATCCTCAGGGCGCCGGTTGCCCTGCCGGGGCGACCGTACCGGCGAGGCTGACCGCCAGTTCCGCCAGTGCGAAATGCTCACGCATCCGCTCGGTGGCGGCCTCCGCGTCGCCGGTCTCGACGGCCTGCGCCAGTCGGTCGTGGACGGCGATGAGCGCGCCGAAGTGGGCGGGGTCGGCGTAGTGGGGGAGACCGCCGCGGATCGAGCGGGCCAGCAGCGCGTGCAGGGCGCCCACGAGCACGCCGTGCAGGGGGTTGCCGGTCGCGCCCGCCAGGAGGGTGTGGAAGTGCAGGTCGTGTTCGATGAAGGCGTCGGTGCCCGGTCCGGCCTGCCTCATGGCGCTGACGCTGCGGCGCAGCGCGGCCGCCTGCGCACCGGTGCGGTGCGTGGCGGCCAGGGCGGCGACCTGGAGTTCGAGGGCGCGGCGGATCTCGAGCACCTGCGCGGCGCTGGCGGGCTGACCGAGCAGGGCGTGTTCCAGCACGGCGGTCAGGGGGTCCGGGTGGGGCGCGGCGACGCGGGGCGCGCGGCCGTTGGCGACGCTGACCACGCCGCGGGCGGCCAGGGCGCGGTAGGCCTCGCGGATCATGCCGCGGCTGATGCCGAGCTGCGCGCTGAGCTGTCCCTCGGAGGGCAGGGGCGTGCCGGGCGGCAGGGCGTGGTCGCGGATCAGGGCCAGGAGGTGCGTTTCGGCCTGCTGGGCGCGGCCCGGTGCGGTGGGGGCGTCCGGCAGGTCAGGGGGCCGCGGGGTCATGGGGGCAGCATACCGCCCCTTGACGGCCCCACCGTCAACCTATTGAATAGGTCATGACGACCGTGCAGGCAGATGTGATCGTGGTGGGCGCCGGACTGGCGGGACTGGTCGCCGCGACCGAACTCGCGGGGGCCGGGCGGCGCGTCCTCGTGCTCGACCAGGAAGGCGAGCAGAACCTCGGTGGGCAGGCCTTCTGGTCGCTGGGCGGCCTGTTCCTGATCGACTCGCCCGAGCAGCGCCGCCTGGGCATCCGCGATTCGCTGGACCTCGCGCGGCGCGACTGGCTCACCACGGCCGCCTTCGACCGCCCCGAGGATCACTGGCCGCGGCAGTGGGCCGACGCGTACCTGCAGTTCGCCGCCGGGGAGAAACGCGCCTGGCTGCACGGGCTGGGCATGCGCTGGTTCCCGGCGGTCGGCTGGGCCGAGCGGGGCGGGGCCGGGGCGGACGCGCCCGGCAACAGCGTCCCGCGTTTCCACCTGACCTGGGGCACCGGGCCGGGGGTGCTCGAACCCTTCGAGCGGCGCGCCCGCGAGTACGCCCGCACGGGCCGCCTGAGTTTCGCGTTCCGGCACCGCGTGACCGGCCTGGTCCAGAGCGGCGGGGCCGTGACCGGCGTGCGCGGCGAGGTGCTGGAACCCAGCGGCGCCGCGCGGGGCGAGCGCAGCAGCCGCGTCGTGACCGGTGACTTCGAGTTCAGCGCACAGGCGGTGATCCTCACGAGCGGCGGGATCGGCGGGAACCACGACCTCGTGCGGCGGCACTGGCCCACCGAACGGCTGGGGGCCGCCCCGGCGTTCATGGTGAGCGGCGTGCCCGCCCACGTGGACGGCTTCATGCAGCAGGCCGCGCACGCCGCCGGGGCGAACCTCATCAACGCCGACCGCATGTGGCACTACACCGAGGGCCTGCGCAACTGGAATCCCATCTGGGAGAACCACGGCATCCGCATCCTGCCGGGGCCCAGCAGCCTGTGGCTCGACCCGTCGGGCCGCCGCCTGCCCTACCCGCACATTCCCGGCGGGAGCAGCCTGGACACCCTGGCGCACATCACCCGCAGCGGGTACCCGCACACGTGGTTCCTGCTCAACCGCGCGGTCATCAAACGCGAGTTCGCCCTGAGCGGCAGCGAACAGAACCCGGACCTGACCGGCCGGGACCTGCGCCTGACGCTGCGCCGCGCGGGGAAGGCCGTGCAGGCGCCGGTGCAGGCGTTCATGGACCACGGGCCGGACTTCGTGGTGCGTGGCACCCTGCCGGATCTCGTGGCGGGCATGACGGCCCTGACCCCCGACCATCCCGTGGACCTCGCGGCCGTGCATGCCGAGGTGGAAGGCCGTGACCTCCAGCTGCGCAACCCGGCCGGGAAGGACCCGCAGCTGGCCATCGTGCGCGGCGCGCGGGCCTTCTTGCAGGAGCGCCTGATCCGCGTGGCGAAACCCGCGCCGTTCCTCGATCCGGCGGGTGGCCCGCTGATCGCCGTGAAACTGAACGTCCTGACCCGTAAGTCCCTGGGCGGCCTGGAGACCGACCTGCACGGCCGCGTGCTGCGCGCGGGCGGTGAGGTGATGCCCGGCCTGTACGCCGCCGGGGAGGTCGCGGGTTTCGGTGGCGGCGGCTACCACGGGTACCGCGCGCTGGAGGGCACGTTCCTGGGCGGCTGCCTGTTCAGCGGGCGCGTGGCGGGCCGTGCCGCGGCCGAGGCGACCTGCTGACCACGCGGGCCGGTCAGCGGGTCGCCAGCATCTCCGCGAGCGCCTGAAGGTTCGGCCGGCGGAACCCGTGCGTGACCACGGCCGGCAGCGTCAGCGCGTGCGCGTCGTCCGGGTTCCACAGGCACAGGTGCCACGCGCGGCCCATGACGGTGGGGGCCAGCGCCCGGGCCTGCGCCGTCACGCCCCAGCGGCCCGTGCTCGCCAGCAGGACCGGAGCCTGCGGGTGGGCGTTCAGGACGCGGTCCGTGGCCGCCGGGTCGAGCAGGTCGGCGGTGACCAGCGCGGGAAGGTGCGGGCGCAGCGCGGCGTGCAGGTCGTCCAGGGTCACGACGTCGCCGTACGGGCCGCCCAGCGCCGTACCGGACGGCGCCAGGAGCAGCGTGGTCGCCCCGGGGTCGAGGTGGGGCCCCTGGCCCTGCACCCGCAGCGCCCGGCGTGCCCAGTCCAGCAGGGCCGCGTCGTCCGCCTGCCGCTGCGGCGCCGGGTACGGGCGCGGCTGGCCCGGGAAGCGCGCCCCGGCGGCGCGCAGGCGGCCCAGGGCCTCGTGCAGGCGCTCCCCGGGGACGATGCCGTCCGCCTGCGCGGCCCGCAGCGCCCGGACGTGCGCGTCCGTCACGGCCCGGTCGCCGTGCCCGCACACGAGCACCGCGTCGGCCCCGGCCGCCAGGGCCAGGCCCGCCGCGCGGCCCTGCGGCCAGCGCCGCGCGATGGCGCCCATGTCCATCGCGTCGGTCACGATCACGCCGCCGTACCCCCACTCGCCGCGCAGCACCCCGTCCAGCAGCGTCCGCGACAGCGTGGCGGGCCGCGCGGGGTCCAGCTGCGGGTACAGGATGTGTGCGGTCATCACGCTGCCCAGGCCCGCCTGCGCGGCGGCGCGGAACGGCACCCACTCGGCCTCCTCCAGGGCCGCGCGGGTCTTGTCCACCACCGGCAGGTCCTCGTGACTGTCCACGCGGGTGTCCCCGTGCCCTGGGTAGTGCTTCACGGCGCTCAGGACACCTGCCGCCTCGCTGCCCTGCGCCCAGGCGACTCCCAGCTGCGCCACGCGCTGCGGATCGGGCCCGAAGGACCGCTCGCCGATCACCGGGTTCAGGGGGTCCACGTTCACGTCCAGGCTGGGCGCGAAATTCCAGTTGATGCCCAGCTCCAGCAGGCCGCGCGCGGCGATCTGCCCGGCGTGGAACGCGGCGGCCTCTTCGCCCAGTTCGCCCAGCGCCTGCGGGGTGGGGGGCGGCGGCACGTCCAGGCGGCGCAGCACCGCCCCGCCTTCCTGATCGGTGGCGATCAGCACGTCGCGGCCCAGCGCGTCGCGGATGTCGGCGGTCAGGCGCGCGGTGCGCTGCGGCGTGGTGATGTTCCGCGCGAACAGACACACGCCCCCGACAGGATGGTCCCGCAGCCAGCGGGCGTCCTGTTGGGTCAGGTCCGCGCCCGCGAGGTCGATGATCAGCGTCGCTTCCGGCCGGGTCATCGGGTGCGGGTGACCTTGCTCAGGCGCGGGGGCGCGTCCGGATTCTCGCCGCGCTGCACGGCCAGATGCGCGGTGAGCAGCTGCGCGGCCAGCGCGGAGACCGCCGGGTCGGTCAGCGGGTGCCCGCTGTCCGGGGTGGGCAGGTCCGCCGCGCGGTCCGGGGTGCCCGCGCCGATCACGGTGACGGGCGTGCCGTACCCGCCCAGGGTGCGCAGCGTGTCCGCCGTGAAGGGCGCGGTCGCGTCGCGCGCCTGGAAGAACAGCGCGGGTGTCATGGGGTCGGCCAGCCGCGCCGGGCCGTGCGCGAATTCCGCCGTGGAGAACGGCAGCGCCGCCAGCCCCGCCGTCTCCTGGAACTTCAGGGCGACCTCGGCGGCCACGCCCGCGTGCAGGCCGCGCCCGAGCACCAGCAGCCGGTGCGGCACGTCACGGGCCAGCTGCGCCGCGAGGTCACGCGCCCGCGCCTCGGCCCGCAGGGTGGCCTCCAGCGTACCGGGCAGCGCGTCCAGGGCGCGGGCCAGCGCCGGGTCGGGCTGCCAGGCCTGCACGAGCCGCGCGCCCAGCACGAGCGCCGCGACGTAACTCTTCGTGGCGGCCACGGCGCGTTCCTCGCCCGCCTGCAGCGGCACGACCAGATCGGCCGCCTGCGCCAGCGGACTGCCCTCCACGTTCACCAGGGCGCAGGTGAGCGCCCCGGCGGCGCGGGCGCGGGTCAGCGCCTCGACCAGATCCGGACTGCCGCCCGACTGGCTGATCGCCAGGACCAGCGCCCCGCGCAGGTCGAGGTCGGCGCCGTACACGCCGCTGACGCTGGGCGCGGCGCTCATGACCGGGAGGCGCACCTGGGTTTCCAGCGCGTACTTCAGGGTGGTGGCGGCGTGGTCGGACGAGCCGCGCGCCAGCGTGACCACGTAGCTGGGAGCGAAAGCGCGGATGGCGCGCGCGGCGGCGTCCAGCGCGGCGCTGCCCGCCTGCCGCTGGGCGACCTGCGGGGCCTCGCGGGCCTCGGTCAGCATCAGGGGTTCGGTCATTTCACGGCTCCTTCCATGCCGCGCAGGAACAGCCGCTGCGCCGCCAGGAACACCAGCAGGACGGGCAGCATCATGATGATCGACCCGGCGGCGATGTTGAACGGGTCGTAGTTGAACTGCCCCTTGAGTTTCAGCACGGCCACCGCCAGCGGGGCCTTGTCGGGCGCGCCGGACAGGACCAGCATGGGCCAGAAGTACGCGTTCCAGGTGGTGACGGTCGTGAAGATGCCCAGCGCCGCGAGGCTCGGGCGGGTCAGGGGCAGCATGATCCGCGTGAGGATCGTCAGTTCGCTGGCCCCGTCCAGGCGGGCAGCTTCCAGCAGCGCCGCCGGGATGGCCAGGAACGCCTGCCGCATCAGGAAGATGCCGAACGCACCGGCGATGGTGGGCAGCACCACGCCCGCGTGCGTGCCCAGCAGGCCCAGGTTCTTCAGGGTCAGGGTGTTCACGATGAAGGTGGTCTCGCCCGGCAGCACCAGGGTCAGGACGATCAGGCCGAAGATCGCGCCCCGCCCGGGGAAGCGGAAGCGGGCCAGCGGGTACGCCGCCAGCGCGGAGACCAGCAGCGTGCCCAGGACGGTCAGGCCCGTGATGACCACCGAGTTCCACAGGTATTTGCCGAGGCTGAAGGTGCGGTACACGTCCACGAAGTTGTGCAGCGTGACGCGGCGGGGCAGCAGGCTCTGCGGGAACGCGTAGATGCTGCTCCCGGCGGTCTTGTCGGTCAGGGCGATGGCCAGCGTCCACACGAACGGGAACACCGCGAAGATCAGGATGACGCCCAGCAGCGCGTAGCGCAGCGCGGTGTTCACGGGCCGCCGCCAGGAGACCGGGCGGGCCACCCGGGCGGGGGCCGCGGCGGTGCGCGCGCTCACGCCTGCTCCTCGCGGTGGAAGAAGCGGAAGTTCAGCGCCGAGAGCAGCAGGGCCACGAGCGCCACGACCAGCCCGGCGGCGCTGGCCACCCCGTAGTCGAAGTCGAAGCCCTGGAAGGCCTTGGCGTACACGTACATCAGGGCGGTGTACGTGCTGTTCAGCGGTCCGCCGTTCGTGAGGACCAGCACCTCCTCCAGCACGCGCAGCGCGGCGATGGTCGAGAGCAGCGTGCACAGCAGGATGGTGGGCCGCATCAGCGGCACCGTCACCCGCCAGAAACGCTGCCAGGCGCTCGCGCCGTCGAGGATCGCGGCTTCCTCCAGTTCCTCGGGAATGGCCTGGAGGCCCGCCAGGTACAGCACCATGTAGTACCCGAAGCCGCGCCAGAACGTGACCAGCATGACCGCCCAGAACGCCCAGTGCTCGCTGTTCAGCCAGCCGAACGCCGCCTCGGGCGTGGTCAGGTGCAGCGCCTTCAGGAGCCAGTTCAGGGTGCCCTCGCGGTTGAACACCCATTCCCACATCACGGCGGCCAGGGACACGCTGGTGATCACGGGCACGTAGTACGCCGCGCGGAACAGCGCGATGCCCGGAATGTTCTTCGCGACCAGCACCGCGACCGCCAGGGACGCCAGTTGCAGGGCGGGCACGACCAGCAGGTACTTCACGCTGTTGGCCAGCGCCGTGCGGAACAGCGGGTCCCCCAGCACGGTCTCGAAGTTCCTGAGGCCCACCCACTGCGGCGGCAGGTGGTTGGCGAAGCGCGCGCCGCTGTACTCGGTGAAGCCCAGGTACGCGCCGTACAGCAGCGGGTAGAAGGTGAACACCGCCAGCAGGATCAGCGCCGGGGCCAGGAACGTGTAGGACATCAGCGACTGACGCCAGTGAACTTGCATGGAAAGCCATCCTTTGCGCGCGGCGGACAGGGGTGCGGGTGGCCGGCCCACGGTCGCGGGCGGGCCACCCGGATCAGGTTTTACTTCTTCAGGTTGGCGTTCCAGTACGTGGCGGCGTCCGCCAAGGCCTGCTGCGCGGTCTTCTTGCCCAGCAGCGCCGCCTCGATGTTGTCGTTGAAGTTCTTGTACAGGTCGTCGCTGTTGCCCGGCGCGCGGTAGCCGGGGTTGATCAGGCGGCCCGAGGCGCCCACCAGGGCGGTGGCGCGGGCGACGGGGTCACTGCCGCTGGTCTTGAACTGCGTGCTGGTCTGCGCGCCTTTGGTGGTGGGGACCACGGGCACGACCCGGGCGAAGGCCAGCTGGTTGGCGTTGTTCGTGAAGAACGCGGCGAGTTTCGCGGCGGCCTGCGGGTTCCTGCTGGCCTTGGGAATCACGAGGCCCATGCTGCCGCCGGTCTGCACGCCGGCCTTGCCGAGCGGGGCCTGCGTGACGACCGTCCTGGCGTACAGGGCGGGGTTGGTGTCCTTGATGCGGGTCAGGGCCTGCGGGCCGCCGATGATCATGGCCACGCGGTTTTGCGCGTACAGTTCGGTGGCGAGCTGGAAGGCCTCGCGGCGCACGGCGTCCTCGGGAACGTAACCGCCGCGGTAGAGGGTCACGTACTGCGCGAGCAGGCTGGCGTGCGCGGGAGTGTTGAAGGCCGCCTTCCCGCTGGCGTCGGTGACGGGGAGCCCCTCGGCGTAGAAGTAGCCCAGGAAGGACGCGGTATTGGGGTCTTTCAGGGCGGGTACCCAGGCGTACGCGCCGGTCTTGTCCTTGATGGTCTTGGCGTAGGTCAGCATCTCGCTGGCGGTGCGGGGGGCGCGGGTCAGCCCGGCTTTCTTGAACAGGTCCGGGTTGTACAGCAGGACGCCCTCGTTCAGCCAGCCATACCAGGGGTAGGCGTAGGTGTTCGAGCCGGACGTGAAGTTGCTCAGGCTCTGCGGGTAGAAGGTGCTGCGCAGCGTGGCGGGGCTGGTCAGGGTGTTCACGGCGGTCAGGAAGCCGTTCTGCGCGGCCTTCTGCGTCTCGTCGATGTTCAGGTTCACCACGTCTGGCGCGTTGCCGAGGTTCACGCTGGCGATGAAGTCCTGCACCATCGAGTCCTGCTTGTCGAACCACTGCACCTTGATGCCGGGGTTGGCCTTCTCGAACGCGTTGATGGTGTCCTTGATGTACCCGTCGAATTTGGGGCTGAGGTACCACGTCCAGAAGGTGACGGTGGTCTGCGCGCTGGCAGTCGAGGCGACGAGGGCGAGGCCGAGGGTCAGGGCTTTCACGCTACGTTTCATGGGGCTCTCCTTGTGGGTCGGGACGGGGCAGGGTCAGTACTTCTTCTCGACCACACTCTCGGCCGTGACGCGCAGCATGGCGGCGGCCTCGGGGCGGCGGGCGAGCAGGGCGGTGTACAGCAGTTCCAGCACCAGCGTCTGGCTGATCAGGGTGTCCATGACGGCGTCGGTCAGGGGGTCTTCCTGCCGGGACGTGAACAGCACGCGGCTGGCGTAGCGGGTGATGGGCGAGGAGGCGCGGTGCGTGATGGCGACCGTGTAGTGCCCGTGGCTCTGCGCCAGGCGCAGGTGCTGCACGGTGTCGATGGTGCTGCCGGAACTCGTCAGGCCGATCACGACGCCGCCGCGCGGCAGGGTGGAGATGCTGACGGCCGCGACGTGCGGGTCGGTGAAGGCCTGCGCGGTGATGCCCAGGCGCAGCAGGCGGTGCGCGAACAGCTGCGCGATCATGCCGCTGTTGCCCTGCCCGGTCAGGTCCACTCGGGGCGCGCGGGCCAGTTGCTCGGCGACCGCCTCGATGGCGTCGGGCGCGAGGAGCCGTCCGGTGTCTTCCAGGGTCAGCGCGGCCTGTTTGACCAGCCGGGCGGTGTGCCCTTCGAGGTTGGTGGGCCGGTCGCTGGTCGTGTCGCGGCCCGCGACGTCGGCGGCCAGCGCGATCTTGAACGCGTGGAAGCCCGCGAAGTCCAGTTTGCGGCACAGGCGGGTGATGGTGGCCTCGCCGACGCCGGCGCTCGTGGCGAGTTCGGTGATGGTCTGGTGGATGACGGTGTCGGCCTCGCGCAGGACGTGGTCGGCGACCTGCCGCAGGGACGGGGAGAGGCTGTGGGCGTGCAGGCGGATACGGCTGATGGCTCCCGGCGTCTGGGCCGGGCGCGTGGTGGTCTGACTCATGCGACTCCTGGGGGGGGCCTTGGTGGTGATGACCCACTGTAGATCCTGAAAATTATTTTTGTCAAGTTGGCCGTTTTTGTGATCAGGATTTTCAGCTTCGGGACGGGCCGGGATGCGAGCGGTCGCTCCATTCGCGGTGTCTGCACGCTTCCGCGGGTTGTCCGTTGCTGAAAAACACCGCACTGAAAGGTCGTGAAACGAGTCTGGACGGTGGAATAGGCCTGCGTGGCGGTGGGCGGCGGCCCTCTCGGCCGCCTTCCTGCTAGGTGCAATTTCTGAATGTGAAAAAAATTCCCTCCGAATCTTGACAGAATGAAAATCGATCCGCATGATGCTGGTGTTCCCTCAACCTGCCGCCCGCCCCCCCCATTCCCCCACGAGGTGAGGTATGCCCAAGACTGCCCTGTCGATCTCCGCTCTGTTCGCCCTGACGCTGGCCCTGAGTGCCTGCGGCGAGTCACCCCAGGCCAGCGACGTCCTGCGCTCCCAGGCCGTCTGCACCGCCTGGACCGAGGGCCCCACCTACACCGCCGGGCAGGTCGTCACCTACCAGGGCCTGACCTACACCGCCATCCAGACGCACACCGCGTACGCCGGGACCAACTGGAACCCCAGGGACACCCCCAGCCTGTGGACGGCAGGCGGCACCTGCGACAGCGGCAGCACCGACACCACCGCCCCCACCGTCAGCGTCAGCAGCAGCGCGGGCAGCGTGACGACCGCCTCGACCATCACCCTGACGGCCACGGCCAGCGACAACGTCGGCGTCACCAGGGTCGAGTTCTACGACGGCGCGACCCTGATCGGCACCGACACCACCTCGCCCTACACCCAGGCCGTCTCGCTGACCGCCGCGAACAACGGCACCCACAGCTACACCGCCAGGGCCTTCGACGCCGCCGGGAACAGCCGGGTCAGCGCCGCCACCAGCGTCACCGTGAACATCGCGGGCAGCGGCGACACGACCGCGCCCACCGTGAGCGTCACCGCCAGCCCCACCAGCGTCACCGCCGCCGGGAACGTCACCCTGACCGCCACCGCCAGCGACAACGTCGGCGTGACCAGGGTCGAGTTCTATCAGGGCACCACCCTCCTCGCCACCGACACCACCGCGCCGTACAGCGCCACGGACGCCGTCACCAGCGCGCAGAACGGCACCCGCAGCTACACCGCCAAGGCGTTCGACGCCGCGGGCAACAGCCGGGTCAGCGCCGCCGCCAGCGTCACCGTCAACATCGGCACCACCCCGCCCCCCAGCAGCGGCTTCAAGCGCGTCGCGTACTTCGCGCAGTGGGGCATCTACGGCCGGGGCTACCAGGTGAAGAACATCGACACCAGCGGCACCGCCGCCACCCTCACCCACATCAACTACGCGTTCGGGAACGTGTACAACGCGGGCGGCACCTACAAGTGCGACATGGTCACCCGCGCCGAGAGCGGCAGCGGCGACGGCGGCGACGCCTACGCCGACTACGGCAAGAGCTTCGATGCCGCCACCAGCGTCGACGGCGTCGCCGACGTCTGGAGCCAGCCCATCAAGGGCAACTTCAACCAGCTGAAGAAACTCAAGGCCAGATACCCGGGCCTGAAGACCCTGATCTCCCTGGGCGGCTGGACCTGGAGCCGCTACTTCAGCGCCGCCGCCAGCACCGACGCGTCCCGCAGGGCCCTGGTCAGCTCCTGCATCGACCTGTACATCAAGGGAAACCTCCCGGCCACGCCCGACGCCTCGGCCGGACCGGGCTCCGCCGCCGGGGTCTTCGACGGGATCGACATCGACTGGGAATACCCGGGCGGCGGCGGGCTGGCGTACAACACCGTCAGCGCCGCCGACCGGCAGAACTTCACGCTGCTCCTGCAGGAATTCCGCCGGCAGCTCGACGCGGTGCGCCCCGGACTGCTGCTGACCATCGCCGCGCCCGGCGGACCCGACAAGATCGCCAACCAGGACCCCGCCGGGTACAGGGCCGCCGTGGACTGGGTGAACATCATGACCTACGACTTCCGCGGCGCCTGGGACGCTGGCGGCCCCACCAACTTCCACAGCAACCTGTACACCGACCCGAACGGCCCGGGCAGCGGCCCCGCGAAGACCTACTCGGTGGACACCGCCGTGAACGCCTTCCTGAGCGCCGGGATGCCCGCGAACAAGATCGTCATCGGCGTGCCCTTCTACGGACGCGGCTGGACCGGCGTGCCCGGCAGCAACAACGGCCTGTACCAGAGTGCCAGCGGCCCCGCGCGCGGCACGTACGAGGCCGGGATCGAGGACTACAAGGTGCTGAAAAACGCCCCGGGCACCGTGTTCCGCAACGCCACCACCGGCCAGATGTGGAAGTACGACGGCACGACCTTCTGGAGTTACGACGACGAGCAGGTCATCGCCGCGAAGATGGCGTATGTCAAGAGCAGGGGCCTGGGCGGCGCGATGGCGTGGTCGCTGGACGGCGACGACGCGCGGGGCACCCTGGCGAAAGCCGTGGCGAACGGCCTGAAATAGGCGGCAGCGCAGGCGGGACGCCCAGGTCAGGGGCGTCCCGCTTCTCCTGCCGTCTTACGCTTCCCAGCCCGCCAGGATCTTGTCCAGCGTGATCGGGAAGTCCCGGACGCGCACGCCGCTGGCGTTGTACACGGCGTTCGCCACGGCGGCGCCCACCCCGCTGATGCCCAGTTCGCCGACGCCCTTGGCGCGCAGCGGGCTGGACTGGTCATCGAGTTCATCCAGGAACAGCACGTCCAGATCCGGGATGTCCGCGTGGACCGGCACGTGGTACTCGCCCAGGTCGTGGTTCACGAACAGGCCCAGGTCGTGGTCCACGTGCAGGGCCTCCATCAGGGCGCTGCCGATGCCCATGGTCATGCCGCCCAGGCACTGGCTGCGCGCGGTGACGGGGTTCAGGATCCGTCCGGCCGCGACGACGCTCAGGGCGCGGCGCACGCGGACCTCGCCGGTGTGGGCGTTCACGCCGACCTCCACGAAGTGCGCGCCGAAGCTCGCCTGCATGAACTGCTCGGTCAGGTCGCCGTAGGTCATGCGGGCCGTGGCCTCCACGCCCTCCTTCCCGGCCAGCTCGCTCAGTTCGGTGCATTCGGCGCCCTGCCAGACCTTGCCGCCCCGGAACACGGCGCTGGCGTTCTGGTACCCGGCCTTCTGCGCCAGGTCCCGCCGCAGTTCGTCGCACGCGGCGTACACCCCGGCGGAGCTGCTGTTCGCGCCCCACGAACCACCGGACCCGCTGGAGGCGGGGAAGTCCGAGTCGCCCAGCTTCACCTCGACCTGATGCAGGTCCAGGCCGAGCATCTCGGCGGCGACCTGTCCCAGGACGGTGTAGCTGCCGGTGCCGATGTCGGTCATCTGCGTCTCGACGGTCAGGGTGCCGCCCGGATTCAGGCGGACGGTCGCGCCGGACGGCATGACGAGGTTCGTGCGAAACGCCGACGCCACGCCGTACCCGACGTACCACTCGCCGTCCTGCCGTTCGCGGGGCGCGCGGGGCCGGTCGTCCCAGCCGAACGCCTTCGCGCCGGTCCGCAGCGCCGCCGCGAGTCGCCGGGACGAGAAGGGCCGCTTGGGGCCTTTTTCCGGGTCGAACTGCACGTCGTTGCGCAGGCGCAGCTCGACCGGGTCCAGACCCAGTTTCTCGGCGAGTTCGTCCATCGCGCCTTCCAGCGCGAGCATCCCGACCGCCTCGCCGGGGGCGCGCATGCTCGCGCCGGGCGGCAGGTCCAGCTCGCTCTGCCGGGTGCGGATCTGGCGGTGCTCGCCGCCGTACAGGTACTTGGTCTGCTCGCAGGCGGGTTCGCTGTCCCCGCCGGGCAGGTTCCCGGTCCAGGTGTCGTGCCCGACGGCGTGCAGCGTCCCGTCGGGGTCGGCGCCCAGGCGGACGCGCTGGATGGTCGCCGAGCGGTGCGAGGTGTTGTTGAAGATCAGCGGGCGCTGCAGGGTGGTCTTGACCGGGCGGCCCAGCATCCGGGCGGCGGCGGCGGACAGCACCGCGTCGGAGAAGAACAGCAGCTTCGTGCCGAAGCCCCCGCCCACGTACGCCGCGACGACCCGCACGTCCTTCTGCGGGATGTTCAGCGTCAGCGCCAGCCCGCGCCGCACCCAGTGCACGACCTGATGCGAGGTGTGCACGGTGAGCTGGTCGCCGTCCCACTGCGCGATGGTCGCGTGCGGCTCCATGGGCGCCTGCGACTGGTCGGGGGTGGTGAAGGTCAGGTCCACGCTGACCGCCGCGTCCGCGAAGGCGGAGTCGAAGTCGCCCACGACGCTGTCCACGGCGTCCTTGGGTTCCTTGCCGCTGTCCACCGTGTCGGCCAGCGTGAACTGCCCGGGTGTCACCTCGTACTCGACCTCAATGAGATTGGCGGCGGCGCGGGCCTGCTCGAAGGTCTCGGCCACCACGAACGCGACCGCCTGATGGTAGTGGCGGATCTCGGGGCCGCTCAGCTGCGGGGAGGCTTCCCGCTGCTGGGGGACGGGCGTGTCGCTCCTGGCCTGGGCGGGCATGTTCTCGTGCGTGAGGACCAGCAGAACGCCCGGCGCGGCCTCCGCCTGCGTGGTGTCGAGGCGCGTCACGCGGCCGTGCGCGATGCCCGCGCCCAGCACGAAGCCGTAGGTGGGCGCCTCGGGCAACTGGTACTCGTAGGCGTAGGGGGCCTGACCGCTGACCTTCAGCGGGCCCTCGATGCGGGTGAAGGGCCGCGTGACCACGCGCTCCTGATCGATGGGGTTGGGGGGGGACGCCTGCTCGAACTTCATGCCTGGGCCTCCTGGCCCGCCTGGGCCAGCACGGCCTTCAGGGTGCGGCGCAGCAGCGGCACCTTGAAGGCGTTTTCCTCGGTGGGACGCGCGCCCTCGAAGGCGCGGTCGATCAGGGCGTCGGCCCGCCCGTCCGCCCTGGCCCGGGCGTAGGCGTCCTCGGCGTCCGGGACGCGCCAGGGGCGCGGGGCGACCCCGCCGAAGGCCACGCGGACCCGGTCGCCGTCCACGATGGCCGCCACCGACACCAGCGCGAACGCGTACGACGCGCGGTCGCGGACCTTACGGTACAGGTGCGTGCCGCCCACCGGGGGGGGCAGGGTCACGCCGGTGATCAGCTCGCCGGGTTCGAGGGTGGTTTCGAGGTGCGGGGTGTCCTCCGGCAGGCGGTAGAACTCGTCCAGCGTCAGGGTGCGCGCCGTGCCGTCGGGTTTCAGGGTGTTCACCGTGGCGTCCAGCACGCGCAGCGCGACGGCCATGTCGGACGGGTGCTGCGCGATGCAGGCGTCGCTCGTGCCGATCACGGCCAGCGTGCGGCTCAGGCCGCGCAGCGCCGCGCAGCCCGTGCCGGGATCGCGTTTGTTGCACGGGAGGTTCGTGTCGT
This sequence comes from Deinococcus grandis, assembly GCF_001485435.1. NCBI lineage: Bacteria > Thermotogati > Deinococcota > Deinococci > Deinococcales > Deinococcaceae > Deinococcus > Deinococcus grandis. Next base: position 200,357 of record NZ_BCMS01000002.1, read on the forward strand.
AGAAGTACGGGCAGCGCGCGCGCTGCAGGAGGTTCCCGCCGGTCGTGGCCTTGTTGCGGATCTGCCCCGACGCGCCCGCCACGATGGCGCGGGTCAGCACGGCGTAGTCGGATTTGACCCGCGGGTGGTTCGCCAGATCGGTGTTCGTGACCAGGGCGCCCACGTGCAGCCCGCCGTCCGGGGTGTCGGTCACGTCGCGCAGGTTCAGGCGGCTGACGTCCACGAGGCGGCTGGGCTGCTCGATGTCGAGTTTCATCAGGTCCAGAAGGTTCGTGCCGCCCGCGATGAATTTCGTGCCGGTGGCCTCGGCGGCCTGCGCGGCGGCCCGGGGCGTGTCGGCGCGGGTGTACGCGAAGGCCCTCACGCGCCGTCTCCGGCGGCGTGGACTTCGGTCACGGCCGCGATGATGTTCGGGTACGCGGCGCAGCGGCAGATGTTGCCGCTCAGGCGCTCGCGGAGTTCCTCGGCGCTGAACCTCACGGCGTCCAGGTCGGCGGTCACGTGGCTGGGCACGCCCCGCGCGATCTCGTCGAGCGTGCCGACCGAGGAGCACAGCTGCCCCGGCGTGCAGTATCCGCACTGGTAGCCGTCGTGGCGGACGAAGGCGTCCTGCAGCGGGTGCAGGTGGTCCGGGGTGCCCAGCCCCTCGACGGTGGTGACGCTCTGCCCGTCGTGCATGACCGCCAGGGTCAGGCAGCTCAGGACGCGCTGGCCGTCCAGCAGGACGGTGCAGGCGCCGCACTGGCCGTGGTCGCAGCCTTTCTTCGTGCCGGTCAGGTGCAGGTGCTCACGCAGGGTGTCCAGCAGGGTCACGCGCGGGTCGATGGTCAGTTCGTGCGTCTCGCCGTTCACGCTCAGCGTGACGGGCAGGCGCGGCAGGTCGGCGCCACTGGGGGCCTGGGGGGACTGGGTCATGCGGGTGAAACCTCCGGGAACTGGGGGGGACGGTCCGGCCGATCGCGCGGCGGACCCACAGCAGAGTCAGGCTGTCCCCCCACCATCCCTGATTTCCGCTCTGACTGCACCAGGACACGGTTCACCGTGACTTTATGCTCAGCCTGCCGGGGTGGCCCGGCCCGCGCCCGTGCGCCGCAGGAAGCGCGCGAGCAGCGTCATGCCCGCGAAGCACAGCCCGGCGGTCAGCCCGAACCACAGCCCGCGTGGCCCCAGGCCCAGCCCGAAGGCCAGTGCGGCGCCGCTGCCCAGGCCCAGCGCCCAGTAGGCGACCAGCGAGATCATCAGGGGCCAGCGTGTGTCCTGCAGGCCGCGCAACGCGGCGTTCGCGGTCACCTGCAGTCCGTCGAAGGCCTGGAACAGCGTGGCGATCAGCAGCAGGGCTGCCGCGCTCCCCACGAGCGCCGCGTTCGCCGGGTCGCGGACGTTCACGAACACGCCGATCACCAGTTCCGGCGTCAGGACGTACGTCAGGCTGACGAGCAGCATCACCGCGATCGCCAGCGCCATACCCAGCAGGCCCGCGCGGCGCGAGAGGCGCAGCTGCCCCGCCCCGGCGTGCTGCGCTACCCGGATGCCGGTCGCGGTCGCCAGTCCCAGCGGCACCATGAACACCGCCGTGATGACCTGCAGTGCCACGTTGTGTGCGGCCAGGGCCTGCGGCCCGAAGCGGGCCATCAGGAGGCTGGTCACCGTGAACAGGCCCCCCTCGGCCCCCAGGGTCAGGCCGATCGGCCAGCCCAGGCGCAGCAGGGCGCGCAGTTCGCCCATCACCTCGGCGCGCGGGAGGGCCGGGCGGGGCAGGCGGCGCCGCGCCACCCAAGCCAGCGTCAGGGCGCTGCCCCACGACGCGGTGATCGTCGCCAGGGCCGCGCCGCTCAGGCCCAGCGCGGGCAGCGCGCCCCACCCGTAACTGAGTGCCGGGCTGAGGAGTCCCGCCACGCCGACGGCGCCCAGCGCGACCGCCGTGACCACGCGCGGCTGCCCGGTGCCCTCCAGCGCGCCGCGCAGCGCACTGAACGCCAGCGTGGCGGGCATACCCAGCGCGTACAGCCGCAGGTAGGTGCCCGCCAGGTCCCCGTCGATCCCGGCCGGGGCGGCGCGCGCGATCAGATGCGCGGCCAGGAACGCGACCGGCAGGAACAGCGCCGAGAGGAGCCCGGCCAGCCACAGGCCGGCGTGGGCGGCGCGCGCCACGCCGCGCGTGTCCCCGGCGCCGTGCGCGGCGGCCACGCGCGGGGCGACCGCGAGCATGATGCCCACGAGCACGATGAAGCCCAGGTAGTACGTGGCGCTGCCGTACGCGACGGCGGCCAGCGGTCCGGCGCCCAGGCGGCCGATCACGGCGGTGCTGATCAGCGCCAGGGCGTTGAGGCTGAACTGCGACACGATCACGGGCGCGGCGAGGCGCAGCAGCTGAGCGGTCTCGGCCCGCAGGCCCGGTGGGGGAGGGAGGGCGGTCACCGCGCCAGGATAGCCGTCCGCCGGTCGCGGGCCGATCGGCTGCGCGGGACGGCGCGCGGCCCGGGCCGGACTGAACAAACGTCCGTTAGGCGCGCGCGGTACAGTGGGCCATGACCCACAACCCAGACCGCGCGTTCCGCACGCGCGCCGTGCACGCCGGGCACGGCCTCGACCCCGCCACCGGGGCGCACGCCACACCCATCTACGCGACCTCCACCTTCGGGTACGGCAGCGCCGAACGCGGCGCGCGCCTCTTCGCGGGCGAGGAGCAGGGCTACTTCTACTCGCGCCTGACCAACCCCACCGTCCGCGCTTTCGAGGAGAAGGTCGCCAGTCTGGAGGGCCTGCCCGACGCGGTCGCCTTCGCCAGCGGTATGGGCGCCGTGTCCGCGCTGTGCCTCACGCTCCTGAAGCCCGGCGACGAGGTGATCTTCGTCGCGCCGCTGTACGGCGGCACCACCGGCTTCCTGCACGAGGTCGCCGCGAAGTTCGGCGTGAGGGTTCACGAGGCCCCCGACGAGGCCGGGGTGGAGGCCCTGACCGGCCCCCGGACCCGCCTGATCTGGGTGGAGACGCCCACCAACCCCGCGCTGGGCATCGTGGACCTCGCGCGGATCGCCCGCGCCGCCCAGGCCTGCGGCGCCCTGAGCGTCGCGGACAACACCTTCAGTACGCCCGCCCTGACCCGCCCCGCCGAACACGGCATCGACCTCGTCATGCACAGCGCCACCAAGTACCTCGGCGGGCACGGGGACGCCATCGGCGGCGTCGTCGCGGGCCCCGAGGACCTGCTGGCCGAACTGCGCGGCATCGGCCTGCGGCACGTCGGCGCGTCGCTGGGCCCCTTCGAGGCGTACCTGTTCCTGCGCGGCATGAAGACCCTCCCGCTGCGCATGCACGCCCACTGTGAGGGCGCCGCTGCCCTGGCACAGGCGCTGGACGGCCACCCGGCCCTGACGGCCCTCCACTACCCCGGCCTGCGCACCCACCCCGGCCACGCGGTCGCCGCGCGGCAGATGAGCGGCTTCGGCGGCCTGCTCAGCATCGACCTGGGCACCCAGGCCGCCGCGTCCGCGTTCCTGAACCACCTGACGCTGTTCACGCAGGCCGTCAGCCTCGGCGACGTGGAAAGCCTCTCGTGCCACCCGGGCAGCACCACCCACCACCTCCTGGGCGAGGAAGCCCTGCGCCGCCAGGGCGTCACGCCCGGCCTCGTGCGTCTGAGTGTCGGGATCGAGGACCCCCGCGACCTCGTGGACGACATCCTGGGCGCGCTGGAGCACGTCCGGGCCGGGCAGCTCCAGCCCGGCTGAAGCAAGGAGATGAGGCGGCCCGGCAGATCGCACCGGGCCGCCTCTTTGCCGGGTTCAGCTCAGGTGCCTCATCGTCAGGGTCCGCAGTTGCCCCAGGATGCCCTGCACCTCGTCGGGACTCGGCGCTTCCACGTACAGCCGCACCACGGGTTCCGTTCCCGACGCGCGCACCATCCCGTACCCCCCGTCGAAGGCCAGCTTCACGCCGTCGAGGGTGATCACGTCCCGCACCGCGTGCGCGCCCAGGTGCGCGGTGTTCGCCACGTCGTCCATCAGCGCCGCGCGGTTCACCGGCCCCGGCAGGTGCAGGTCAATGCGGTCGTAGTGATGCCGGAAGTCCAGCAGCGCCTCGATCTGCCGGAACTGCTCGTCCAGCCCCAGCCCCGTCGCCGCGACCGTCTCCTGCAGCAGCAGCCCGTTCAGCAGCCCGTCCCGCTCGGGCACGTGGCCCTGCACGCCGATCCCGCCGGACTCCTCCCCGCCGATCAGCACCTGCCGCGCCGGGTCCGCCTCGCCCTCCAGGAAGTGATCGGTGATGTACTTGAAGCCCACCGGGGTCTGCACGACCTCCAGCCCGTGATGCTGCGCCAGGCGCTCGATGATGCCGCTCGTGGACACCGTCCGCACCACCCGCCCCCGCAGCCCCCGCCGCGCGAGGTGATGCAGCAGCACCGCGAAGATCTGATGACTGTTGAAGAACGCCCCGCCGGCCAGCACCGCCCCGATACGGTCCGCGTCGCCGTCCGTGACCATCGCGAACGCCGGACCCGACACACCCCGCATGACCTGCGCGGTCGCCTCCAGATTCGCCCCGATCGGCTCGGGGTTCACCCCGCCGAACAGCGGGTCCGGCGCCTGCCGCAGCCCGTGGAACGGCACGCCCAGGTGCTCCCGCGTGAACTGCTCGATCCAGCCGCCGGCCGCGCCGTGCATCGCGTCGTGGTACACCGGCAGGCCCGACGCGCGGATCGCCCCCGTGTCCACCAGCCCGGCCAGCGCCGACAGGTACGCCTCCCGCGCGCTGCCGTCCGTCAGCGAGCCCACAGCGCCCGCGGTCAGTGGCGTGTCGATGCGCGACTCCACCTCCTGCACGAGCGCGGGCGTGGCGCTCCCCCCGTACGGTCCCTTGAGCTTGTACCCCTGGTACTGACCGGGGTTATGACTCGCGGTGATCATCACGCCCCCGGCGTGCCCACCGTCCCGCGTCGCGTGCGACAGCGCCGGGGTGGGCGTCGGCCCGCCCAGCAGCGTCACGTCCAGACCCGAGTCCGCCAGGGTCCGCGCCGCCGCGCCCGCGAACGCCCCACCCAGGAAGCGCGTGTCGTGCGCCACCACCGCGCTGCGCCCGCCACCCGCCAGGAGTGCCGCTGCGTGCGCCTGCGCCACCCGCCGCACGTTCGCGAACGTGAACTCGTCGGCGATCACGCCGCGCCAGCCGTCCGTGCCGAAAGAGAGCTTCATGCGCGCAGCGTACCCTCCCGGGCGCGCGCAACTGAATTCATTTCCACCCGCGTGACGACCCTGTCAGGCGCCGCGCGACATAAGTGACCCATGACCTTCTACCCCGTGATCCTGGCCGGCGGCAGCGGTGAACGGTTCTGGCCCCTGTCCCGCAAGAGCAAACCCAAGCAGTTCCTCACGCTGGAAAGCAGCGGCCGCAGCCTCCTGCAGACCACCGCCGAGCGCCTCACCGCCGGGCAGGGCGGCCTGGAACGCCTGATGATCGTCACCGCCAACGAGCACCGCGGTCACGTCCTGGAACACCTGCCGGACCTGCCACTGGAGAACCTGCTCGTGGAACCCACCCCGCGCGACACGGCCGCCGCGATCCTGTACGGCGCGCTGACCGTCCACCGCGACGACCCGGACGCCGTCATGGGCGTCTTCCCCGCCGACCACCGCGTGGACGACCCGGACGCCTTCCACGCCGTCCTGGCCCGCGCCGTCGAGTACGCCCGCACCCACGACGCGCTCGTCACGCTGGGCATGACCCCCTCGTACCCCGCCACCGGCTACGGCTACATCGAACAGGGCGACGAGGACGGAGGCAGCGGCGTGTACCGCGTGCAGCGCTTCACCGAGAAACCCGACGCGGACCTCGCGCGGGACTTCCTGAACACCGGGCGGTACCTGTGGAACTCCGGGATGTTCATCTGGCGCGCCGAGGTGATCCTGAACGCCTTCGAGACGCTGGTCCCCGAACTGTACGGCCCGATGCTCGAGGCGTCCAGGCAGCGCGGCGGGCTGCGGCACGTGTACCCGACCCTCCCGAAGATCAGCGTGGACTACGCCATCCTGGAACGCGCCCGGAACGTCGCCGTGATTCCCGCCAGTTTCGGCTGGGACGACCTGGGCGACTGGAACGCCCTGGAACGCCTGCTCAAGGGCGACGGTGGGAACGTCGCCGTGGGCCGCCACGTCAGCCTGGATACCGGCGGCGCGATCATGTACACCACGGGCGGCGAGGACCTGATCGCCACCATCGGCCTGGAGGACGTGGTCGTCGTGCGCGCCGGGGACGTGACCCTGGTCGTCCGCAAGGACCGCACGCAGGACATCAAGAAGGTCGTCGCGCAGCTCAAGGACAACCCGGAACTGGCCCGCTTCGCCTGATACGGGACTCAAGTGATTCCACATCATTCGGAGTCGCCCGGTGGCCCCCTCACCCTTCCGTCGCTTCGCTCCTCCCTCCCTCTCCCACACGGGGAGAGGGAAAAACGGAACGCGATCACGGTGCAAGCAAGTCAATTTAATCCCGTATGAGGCGCGCACGATCAGGCTCAGGGGGCCACGGGGGAGAGCTCCGGTGGCCCCCGCTTCGCTGGCCTGTCACCGCCGTTCAGAGCGGGTGCCGGGCGGTTCGTGAAGGAGGAAGACGGCCGTCCGGTTCAGTGACCTGCGGGGACGGGCGTGGAGTCCTCCGCGGCGTGCAGGTGCACGCGGTTCTTGCCGCTGCGTTTGGCGCGGTACAGCGCCCGGTCGGCGCGGGCGAAGGCGTCCCGGAACGGTTCCCCGGCGGCCCAGTGCGTGCCCCCCAGGCTCAGCGTGACGTGCTGACCGGCCAGTGGGGTGGTGGCCACGGCGGCGCGCAGCGTTTCCCCCAGCGCCGCCGCGCCCCGCAGGTCGCCGGGGCTGACGAGCACGAATTCCTCGCCGCCCCAGCGGGCCAGCAGACTGCCGGGCGGCAGGTGTTCCTGCACGGTGCGGGCCAGCTGACGCAGCACGTCGTCGCCCATCGCGTGCCCGTGCGTGTCGTTCACGAGCTTGAAGTCGTCCGCGTCGAGCACCAGCAGGTTTTGCCCGGCGTGCGCCTGATCCTCGAACCCGCGGCGGTTGAGCAGCCCGGTCAGCGGGTCGTGCGTGGCGAGGTACGCGAGCAGATGCGCGCGCTCGACCACCTGTCCCAGCGTCTGGCGCATGACCACCCCGACGGCCAGCAGCGCGAACATGCCCAGGTTCACCCACTGCGTCAGCTGCCGCGTGCCGGGCGCCTCGCCGCTGAGCAGGTTCACCTCCAGCAGGTACGCGCCGAGCAGCAGGACCGCCAGACCCAGCGACCAGGCGGGCGGGAGGACCAGCAGCAGGCCCGTCACGATGAACAGCAGCACGCTGCCGAGCAGGTCCGCGTCCAGCGGCGCGCCGGGGTTCAGGGCGTACCCGATCAGGAAGTGCACGCCGCTGAGCAGCAGCAGCCCCGCGAAGATCCGCTCGGCGCGCGGGAGTCGCCGGGCGTCCTGCCAGACGAGCGCGGTCAGTACCGCGCCGCTCAGCATGACCGCGCCGTGCGTGACGGCCAGTCTAGTCGCGCCGGACCGGATCAGGTGCAGCAGCAGCAGGGTCAGTCCGGGCGCGGCGAACAGCAGGGCCAGCAGGTAACCGCGCAGTTTCACCCGTGTCACCTCGGCCGGTGGGCCGGTGGGTCGGGCGGAAGGTGCGGGTGGCGGTCTGGTCATGGCAGGCTCGTGCGCTCATGCTGGGCTGCGTCCTCTGACGGGAACCTGTCGTGCACGGCACGACCGGCCCGGTCAGGAGGACGCGTCCGGGCGACGCCGCCGGGTGGGACGGGGGAGCTCAGCCCGGCCGGTTCAGGACGGCCAGGGTCAGCCCGGCCGGGGTCAGCTCGGCCGGGGTCAGGTCGGGACGCTGCTCCCTGACGTCAGTGGGCGGCGGCGCCCCGGCGCGGGATCAGGTGCACGATTCCCGCGACGATCAGCCCCACGATCAGGCCCACGACGGCGCTGACGAGCGTATCGACCAGCCACGTGACCAGACCGGCGGCGGCCGGGATGGCCTCGGCAGCGCCGTGGGACAGGTCGTGCAGCAGGTCCTCCAGGGCGTGCCAGCCGAAGTCGGCGAGGCCCGCGATGATGATGTGGCCGCCCACCCACAGCATGGCGGCGGTGCCGATGACGCCCAGGGCGCCCAGGATGATGGGCATGCCCTTGACGAGGCCGCGGCCGATGGCGCGTCCGGTGCCGGTGCGGGCCTGGGCGAGGCGCAGGCCGATGTCGTCCATCTTCACGATCAGCGCGACCACGCCGTACACGAGCGCGGTGATGACCAGCGCCACGACGATCAGGATCAGGGCGCGTTCGAAGAGCGGTTCGCTGGCGACCTCGCCCAGCGAGATGGCCATGATTTCCGCCGAGAGGATGAAGTCGGTGCGGATCGCGCCGCTGATCATCTGTTTCTCGTGGTCGGCGCTGCTCAGCCGGGCCTCGGTGGCGGCCGCCTCCTCGTGCCCGCCGCGGACGGCCTCGATGAGTTTCTCGGCGCCCTCGAAGCACAGGTACGCGCCGCCGAGCATCAGGATGGGCGGCATGGCCTGCGGCAGGAACTCGCTGAGCAGCAGCGCGACCGGCAGGATGAACACGACCTTGTTGCGCAGCGAGCCGCGCGCGATGCGCCAGATGATCGGCAGTTCGCGGTCCGGGGTAAAGCCCGTGACGTAACGGGGCGTGACGGCGGTGTCGTCCACGACCACCCCGACGGCCTTCACACTGGCCTTCGCGGCGGCGGCGCCGATGTCGTCAATGGACGCGGCGGCGAGGCGGGCGATCGCGGCCACGTCGTCGAGCAGCGCGACAAGGCCGCCACTCATGGGCGGGCTCCGGCAGTGGGGGTGAGGTGCAGCATTCCCGCCCAGCGTAGCAGGGGCGCGCGCCCGGACACCGCAGGATCAAGGCTTCGTGGGGATGCCGCCCGGGCGGGTCCCCGCGACTCCACTGCACTGTCCTTTGCCTGCCCAGACACCTGCGCGGCCTGTGTGGTCCGGGGTGTATCCTGGGGCATCGGACAATCAGGCTGTCGTTCTGCATGGATAACCGTCAGCCCGCCCCCCAGTTCGCACGTCAGGCGTCAACCATGCGCGGTGTCCTCCATCCGGAGGTGCGGCGCAGTGTCTGGTGAGTTCAACGGGAGGGAAAGCGGTGATGGTGGAACTGACGATCAACGGAACGGCGCGGCAGCTGCCCAGCGCGGCGCACACGACGCTGCTGGGCGCGCTGCGCGCCGAGGGGCTGACCGGCTGCAAGGAGGGTTGCGCGGAGGGTGAGTGCGGCGCGTGCGCGGTGCTCGTCGCCCGCGCGGATGGTGAGGGCACGCGCTGGGAGAGCGTGAACGCCTGCCTGGCGCTGCTGCCCGCGCTGGACGGCGCGGAGGTCGTGACGAGCGAGGGCCTGGGCACCCCGCAGGACCTGCACCCCGCGCAGGAGGAACTGGCGGTGCGGGGCGGCTCGCAGTGCGGGTACTGCACGCCGGGCTTCGTGGTGAGCCTCGCGGCGGAGTACCTGCGGCCCGAGCGCACGCCGGGAGAGCACGGCGAGGCGAACGGCTTCGACGTGCATTCGCTGAGCGGGAACCTGTGCCGCTGCACCGGGTACCAGCCCATCGTGGACGCCGCCCGCGCGCTGGGCACGCCCGTGGAGGGTGACCCGCTGGCGGCGCGGCAGTCACAGCCCGCCCCCAGTGCGCGCCCCACGCGGCTGGAGGCGGCAGACGGCACCTTCCACCGCCCCGCGACGCTGGCCGAGGCGCTGGCCCTGCTCGCCGCGCACCCGGACGCGCGCGTGCTCGCGGGCGGGACGGACTGGGGCGTGGACGTGAACCTGCGCCGTGCCCGCGCGTCCGTGACAGTTGCGGTGGACGCGCTGCCGGAACTCCGCGCCTTCGAGACTGGCGGGGACGTAATCCGCCTGGGTGCGGCCCTGACCCTCAGCGACCTGGAACGCCGCCTGGGGGACCGGGTGCCGCTCCTGCAGGCGTGGTTCCCGCAGTTCGCGTCGCGGCTGATCCGCAATTCCGCCACGCTGGGCGGGAACCTGGGGACCGCCTCGCCCATCGGGGACAGCCCGCCGGTGCTGCTGGCACTGAACGCGGAGCTGGAACTCGTCGGGCCGGGCGGCGTGCGGGTCGTGCCGCTGCGCGACTACTTCACCGGGTACCGGCAGACGGTGCGCGCGCCAGGCGAGCTGATCCAGGCGGTGCGGATTCCCACGCCGCTGGCTCCCGTGACGGCGTTCCACAAGATCGCCAGGCGGCGCTTCGACGACATCTCCAGCGTGGCGGTCGGCTACGCCCTGCGGGTGGAGGGCGGCGTGGTCACGCAGGCCCGCATCGGGCTGGGCGGGGTGGCCGCCACGCCCCTGCGCGCGTATGACGCCGAGGCGGCGCTGGAGGGGCAGCCGTGGACGGCCGACACCGCCCGGCGCGCCGCCCGCATCCTGGGCGGCACCGGCACGCCCCTGAGTGACCACCGCGCCAGTGCCGGGTACCGCGCGGCGATGCTGGAGCAGAGCCTGCTGAAGTTCCACTGGGAGACCCGGGCGGAGGTGACGGCGTGAGCGGCCACGAGGTTCCCCCGGGCGCGGCCGTGGGGCGGGCGCTGGCGCACGAGAGCGCCGCGCTGCACGTGACCGGGCAGGCGCTGTACACCGACGACCTGGGCGTCCGGATGGCGGGGTTGCTGCACGCCTGGCCGGTCGGGTCGCCGCACGCGCACGCGCGGGTGCTGAGCCTGGACGTCTCGCCTGCGTTGCACGTGCAGGGCGTGGCGCGGGTCCTGACGCGCGCGGACGTGCCCGGCGTGAACGACGCGGGCGTCAAGGGCGACGAGCCCCTCTTCCCGGAGGAGGTGATGTTCGTCGGGCACGCCGTGTGCTGGGTCCTGGCCGACAGTGAGGACGCCGCCCGGCAGGGCGCGGCTGCCGTGCAGGTCACGTACGAGCCGCTGCCGTCGCTGATCTCACTGCGCGAGGCGATGGACGCGTCCTCCTTCCAGGGGGCGCAGTCCACCCTGCGGCGCGGAGACGTGACGGTGGGGTTCGCTCAGGCCGCGCACGTCTTCGAGGGCGAGTTCGAGCTGGGCGGGCAGGAGCACTTCTACCTCGAGACACACGCCTCACTGGCGCACGTCGATGAGTCGGGCCAGGTGTTCATCCAGTGCAGCACGCAGCACCCCAGCGAGACGCAGGACATCACGGCGCACGTGCTGGGCCTGGATGCGAACGAGGTGACGGTGCAGTGCCTGCGCATGGGCGGCGGCTTCGGCGGGAAGGAGATGCAGCCGCACGGCTTCGCGGCGATCGCGGCGCTGGGCGCGGTCCTCACCGGGCGACCCGTCCGGCTGCGGCTCAACCGCACGCTGGACCTCACCATGACCGGCAAACGCCACCCCTTCCACGCGGCCTGGACGGCGGGCTTCGACGCGGACGGACGCTTCACGGCGCTGCAGGTGCAGCTGACCAGCGACGGCGGCTGGAGCCTGGACCTGTCCGAGCCGGTCATGGCCCGCGCGCTGTGCCACGTGGACAACGCGTACTTCATCCCGCACGTCGAGGCCCGCGGGCGGATCGCGCGGACGAACAAGACCTCCCAGACGGCCTTCCGGGGCTTCGGCGGACCGCAGGGCATGCTGGTCGTCGAGGACCTGCTGGGCCGCGTGGCGCCGCTGCTGGGTCTGGACCCGCACGAACTGCGGCAGCGGAACTTCTACCGCCCGGGCGAGTGCACGCCGTACGGGCAGCCCGTCCGGCACGCCGAGCGCCTGGAGACGATCTGGACCGAACTGCTCGCCAGCAGCGACTTCCACGCCCGCCGCGATCAGGTGGCGGCCTTCAACGCCGCGCACGAGCACGTCAAGCGGGGACTGGCGGTCACGCCGGTGAAGTTCGGGATCTCCTTCAACTTCACGGCGTACAACCAGGCGGGCGCCCTGGTGCACGTGTACAAGGACGGCTCGGTGCTCGTGAACCACGGCGGAACCGAGATGGGCCAGGGCCTGCACACGAAGATGCTGCAGGTCGCCGCGACCGCGCTGGGCGTGCCGCTCGCCTCGGTTCGCCTCGCGCCGACGCGGACGGACAAGGTCCCGAACACCAGTGCCACGGCCGCGAGCAGCGGCGCGGACCTGAACGGCGGCGCGGTGAAGGACGCCTGCGACCAGATCCGCGCCCGCCTGTCGGAGGTCGCCGCCGGGCGGCTGGCCGTCCACCCGGACGACGTGCGCTTCGAGGCGGGCCGGGTGTTCCCGCTGGGTCACCCCGAACGGGGCCTGACGTTCCGGGAACTCGTGCACGACGCGTACCACCGCCGCACGCAGCTGTGGGCGGCGGGCTTCTACCGCACGCCGGACCTGCACTGGGACCGCGAGGCGATGCAGGGCGAGCCGTTCAAGTACTTCAGTTACGGCGCGAGCGTCACAGAGGTGGAACTCGACGGCTTCACCGGCGCGTACCGCGTCCTGCGCGCGGACCTGCTGCACGACGTGGGGGACAGCCTCTCCCCGCTGATCGACCTGGGTCAGGTCGAGGGTGGGTACCTGCAGGGCCTGGGCTGGCTGACGCTGGAGGAACTGAAGTGGGACGAGTCCACCGGAGCGGGACGGGGGCGCTTGCTCACGCAGGCGGCCAGCACGTATAAATTGCCTTCGCTCTCGGAGCTGCCCGCGGACTTCCGCGCCGCGCTCCTGCGGCAGGCCACCGAGACGGGCGTGGTGTACGGCAGCAAGGCGGTGGGGGAACCCCCGCTGATGCTGGCGATCTCCGCCCGCGAGGCCATCCGCGCCGCGTGCGCCGCCTTCGGCCCGCCCGGCACCCCCACCCTCCTCGCGTCCCCGGCCACGCCGGAGGCCGCGTTCTGGGCGCTGCACGCCGCCCGCACCCCCTCACCCCCCGACGCGCCCCGCGCGACCGAAGGAGTCCAGACATGACCGAAGCTGCCCTGCTCATCACGGCCCCCCTGCCCGCCAGCGCCCTGAGCGCCGCCGACCTCCAGTTCCTGCACGCCGACCTGCCCGTGGACGGCCCGCGCTTCCTGGAAGACGAGCAGTGGGACGCCGACGCGCTGGCGCTGCTGGAATGGGACGCCGAACTGCCCCTGAGCCCGCAGGACCTGCTGCCGCTGGAATGGACCCGCACGCCCTGAGTCCGGGTGCGGGCGGCCCGGCGTGGCTCGCGGCCCTCACGCGGCTCTCCGCGCGGGGCGAGGCGGCCGTGCTCGTGACCGTCACGGCGGCGCGTGGGCACACGCCGCGCGAGGCGGGCGCACGGATGGTCGTCAGCCTCAGCGGTGCGTGGGGCAGCGTGGGCGGCGGGAACCTGGAGGCGACCGCTGCGGAACGCGCCCGCGCGCTGATCCGCGCGCAGGCCCAGGCCCCCGAGACGCTGACGCTGCGCCTGACCGACCGCGCCGCGAACGAGCACGGGCGGCAGTGCTGCGGCGGCGAGGTCACGCTGCACCTCGACCCCGTCCTGCACGCGCGCGCTCAGGTGGCCGTGTTCGGCGCCGGGCACGTCGGTCTGGAACTCGCGCGGCTGCTCGCCCGGCATCCGGTCGGGCTGCACCTGATCGATTCACGCGCCGCGCAGCTGACCCCCGAGCGCCTGCTGCCCCTGCAGGACGCCGAGGCGCACGTCACCGCGCACCACGCGCCCATCCCGGAACTCGTGCTGGAGGACCTGCCGCCCGGCACGCACGTGCTGATCCTCACGCACGACCACGCCGAGGACGCCGCGATCCTCGACGCGGCGCTGCGCCGCCCCGGCTCCTGCTTCCTGGGCCTGATCGGGTCGGGCGCCAAGTGGATCCGCTTCCAGGCGCAGTTGCGCGACCTGGGCCACAGCCCGGAGGCGCTGGCGCGGGTGACCTCCCCGATCGGCCTGCCCGAGCTGAACGCCGGACCTCACCGCAAGCACCCGGCGGTGATCGCGCTGAGTGTCGCTGCGCAGCTGCTTCCCTACCTCACGCCCACGCCGGACCTGACCCCGGCGCCCGAAAGGACCCCATGACCACGCTGTACCGCGCCACCTTCCTGCACACTCCCGAAAACCCCTTCACGCACGCGGACGCGCTGCGCGCCGAATCCGACGGTGGCCTGCTCGTCGAAGGCGGCGTGATCCGCGCCCGTGGCGCGTTCGCGGACCTGCGCGCCGCGCACCCGCACGCGCCCGTCACCGACCTGCGCGGCGGGTTGCTGCTGCCGGGCTTCATCGACACGCACGTGCACCTGCCGCAGGTCCGGGTGATCGGTGGGCTGGGCCTGCCGCTGCTGGACTGGCTGGACCAGTGCGCGCTGCCCGAGGAGGCCCGCATGGCCGACGTCGCCTACGCGCGCGGCGTCGCGCGGGACTTCACGCGCGGCCTGCTCGGGGCGGGCACCACGACCGCGCTGGTGTTCGGGTCGCATTTCGCCGGGGCGGTGGACGCCTTCTTCGAGGAGGCCGCGCAGACCGGCCTGCGCGCCGTGGCGGGCCTGGTCGTCAGCGACCGCCTGCTGCGGAACGAACTGCACACCACCCCCGAACGGGCCTACGCCGAGGGCAAGGTCCTGATCGACCGCTGGCACGGCGTGGGCCGCGCCCTGTACGCGGTGACGCCCCGCTTCAGCCTCTCGGCGTCCGAGGGCATCCTGGACGCCTGCGCCGCGCTGATGCGCGAACAGCCCGGCGTGCGCTTCACGAGTCACATCAACGAGAACACCCGCGAGATCGAGGTGGTCCGCGAGCTGTTCCCCGGCGCGCGCGACTACCTCGACACCTACGAGCGGGCCGGGCTGATCGGCCGCCACAGCGTCCTGGCGCACAACGTGCACCCCAGCGACCGGGAACTGGGCGTGATGGCCGCCGCGCGCTGCACGGCCGCGCACTGCCCGTGCAGCAACTCCGCGCTCGGCAGTGGGTTCTTCCCGCTGCGCCGCCACCTCGCTGCGGGCGTGCACGTGGCCCTGGGCAGCGACGTGGGCGGCGGCACCGGCTTCAGCCTCCTCAAGGAGGGCCTGCAGGCGCACTTCATGCAGAACCTCATGCCGGGCGGCGTGCCCCTGAGCCCCGCGCACCTGCTGTACCTCGCCACGAAGGCGGGCGCCGAGGCGCTGGACCTGCCCGAGGTCGGCGCGTTCGAGCCGGGCCAGCAGTTCGACGCCCTGCACCTCGCGCCCGTGCCGGGCACGCCGCTGGACGCCGTGTTCCGCCACGCCGCCAGCCCCGAGCGCGCCCTGGCCGCCGCGTTCGCCACCGGCACCCCCGGCGACGTCGCGCAGGTCTGGATCGGCGGGGACGTGGCGCACACCCGCGCCTGATCCCGATCCCACCGTGAGGCGCGCCCCCGGGTTGTCCCTGGGGGCGCGCCTCACGGACCGGTCAGGCGCCGGACCGGTCGGGCCAGCTGGGCGTGCGGCTTTCCCGCCAGAACGACACGAAGGCGTCCACCTGATCCACGAACTTCTGGAAGCTGTTGCTCTTGACCATGTACGAACTGGCGTGCAGGGTGTACGCCCGGGCGACGTCACCCGGCTGGGAGGACGTGGAGAGCATCACGACCGGGATGGACAGCAGCGCCGGGTCGTCCTTGATGGCCTGCAGCACCTCGAAGCCCGACATGACCGGCATGTTCACGTCGAGGATCACCACGTCCGGCAGCGGCCCGCCGCGCAGTGCCCGCAGGGCCTCCTCGCCGCTGGCGCAGGTGCTGACGGTCAGGCGCTCGCCGTGCTCGGCGAAGACCTCCTGGGCGAGCATCAGGTCGGCGGGGTTGTCATCGACCAGCAGCACGCGGAACGGGCGGCTCACGCGCAACCCCGGGGGAAGGACCAGTGACTCATTCCCGCCAGTATACGAACTAGCGTGGGCGCGGCGCCGTGCGTTCCGGGGTGCCGCCGCCCCGGCTGCAAGAAAACTGCACGAGTGTTCCGGGTACGCTGCTGGAAACCCCGCACCGAAGGAGTGAACCCATGCGCCGTCTCCTGCTGTCCCTGACCCTGCTGACCCTGTGTGCCTGCGCGCGGCCCGCGTCCAGCCTGTACACCCCGGTGGAGGCCGACCCGCAGCTGGCCGCGCCGGGCCCGGTGGTCCTGACGGTCGTGAACGCCGCCGGGAAGGAGTTCACGTTCACGCGTGCCCGGCTGGCCGCGCTGGGCCTGGTGAGTTTCAGCACGCCGGACCCGTCGCGGAAGAACGAGGCGCACGAGTACACCGGTCCGCTCCTGAGCGCCGTGCTGCGCGAGGCCGGGATCGCGCAGGCGGCCACGCTGCACCTCGTGGCGCTCGACAAGTACAGGACCGACCTGAAGCTCGCGCCGATCCGGGACGTGCCGGTCATTCTGGCGCTGAAATCCGACGGGCAGCTGCTCGAACCCCGGAACTTCGGCCCGGTGTACATGACCTTCCCGTACGGCGGCGTGAAACTCGACCCGAACATCTACAACGCCGCGTGGGTGTGGCAGCTGTACCGGATCGAGGAGCGGCCGGGCGGCGCCTGAGAGGCCGGGCGTGACGGACAATCCGGCGCCGGGCGCCCCGCGGGAGCGGCGCTGGTCGGTGAGCCTGCTGCTGCTGAGCGTCGTGCTGGTCGTGACGCTGGGCGCGTTCGCGTTCACGTTCGTGCGCCTCAACCGCGTGGCGGGCCTGAGCAGCGTGTCCATCACCGGCTGGTCCTACGCGGAGTTCGTGCGGCAGGCGGCGGAACTGCGCGTGCTCGTGGCGGGCGCACCCGCGACGGACGCGGCGGACCTGGAGGTGCCGCTGGCGGTGCTGCAGTCCAAGGCGACGGTCGTGAGTGGCGAGCCGCTGCTGGACCGGATCGATCAGGCGCGCCGCGAGCGGCTGCTGGGCGCGGTCGAGCAGGCGCAGGCGCTGACCGTGGCTGACCTGCGCGGCCCGGGCGCGGCGCGGCAGCTGTCGGCGATCATGGACGGCGCCCAGGAGGGCTACGCGGGCGCGGTGGACCTGCTGGGCCGCGAGCGCAGCGGGATCGCGCGCGACCTGCGACTGGCCGAGGTGACCCTGGCCGCCCTGGCGGCGCTGCTGGCCCTGACCATCACGACCGTGATCCTGCAGGTGCAGGCGCGCGCGCGGCGGGACCTGCACCTCGAAACCGAGCGGCGCACCGAGTCCGAGCGGGCGCGGGCGGCGCTGGAACGCACCGCGCAGGACCTCCGGGCGGCCGAGGGGGCCCTGCAGCGCGAGCGGGATTTCGCGGTGCAGGTCATGTAGGCGATGGGCGAGGGCCTGTACGTGACCGGCGCGGACGGCACCTTCGAGTACGTGAACCCGGCGCTGGCGCGCATGGTGGGACAGCCGGCCGGGACGCTGGTGGGCCGCGCGGAGTCGGACGTGCTGGGCGAGCAGCCGGCGCAGGGCGGCGCGCGGGTGACGGCGGAGGTGTCGCTGCGCCGCCCGGACGGGGCGAGCACGCCCACCCTGCTGACGCGCGTGGCGCGGGGCGCGGGGGGCGTCACGGCGGTCCTGACGGACCTGAGCGCCCCGAAGGAGGCCGAGGCGCGCCTGCGGGAACTGTACGAGGTGACCGCGCGCGGCGCGCCGGACACGCGGCATGAACTGCTGGAGGTCGCCAGCCGCACCTTCCGCGCGCCGGGCGCGTTCGTGCGGGGCGGGGTGATCGTGGCGCGCGCCGGTCCACTGTCGGAAGGTCGGGCGCTGGAACTCGCGGCGCAGCCGCACGACCGCACGCCGGACACGCTGCGCGTCGCGGTGCGCACCCCGGGCGGGACCGGCACGCTGGTGTTCTGCCGCGCGGCGACCGGTCAGCCGTTCACGGCCGCCGACGAGGATTTCCTGCGGCTGATCGGGCAGTGGCTGGAGCAGGACGCCGCGCGGGAGGAGACGGCGCGGCAGCTGCGGCGCAGCGAGGAACTGAACAAGGCCGTGATCCGCTCCTCACTGGACGCGATCATCACCTGCGACGAGCGCGGCGTGATCACCGAGTTCAACCCGGCGGCCGAGCAGATCTTCGGCCGGTCGCGCGCCGAGGCGCTCGGGGAGTCCCTGGACGCGATGATCATTCCCGAGCGGATGCGCGCCGCGCACGGCCTGAGTCTGCAGCGCCTGTCGGAGGGCGGGCCCGGGCGCATCCTGGGGCAGCGGCTGGAACTGCCTGCCGTGCGCCGGGACGGGCAGGAATTCCCGGTGGAACTGTCGGTGGTGCGCCTGCCGACCGACATGCCCGAGTACGCCGGGTTCGTCCGCGACATCACCGAGCGGCGCGCGGCGGAGGCGCGGCTGCACCACCGGACCACGCAGCTGGACTCGGTGTTCAACGTCAGTCCGGACGGGTTCGTGACCTTCGGCGGCCAGGGTCAGGTGGTGGAGGTCAACCCGGCGTTCCTGGCCCTGACCGGCACCCGCCGTGAGGAACTGCTCGGGCTGAGTGAAGCGCAGTTCGAGCGGGCGCTGCAATCCCGGTGCGAGGTCGCGCGTCCCGCGAGCCGCCCGCCGCCCGGCGTGGACGTGCTGCAGGTGGTGCGTCCGGCGCGGCGGGTCCTGAAGCGCACGCGCCGCCCCATGGACGCCGGGGACGGCGTGGTGCTCGGGCACGTGATGTACTTCCGGGACATCACGCACGAGGCCGAGATCAGCAACATGAAGAGTGAATTCATGTCCACCGCCGCGCATGAACTGCGCACGCCCATGACGTCCATCTACGGCTTCACGGAACTCCTCCTGACGCGTGAACTGGACCCCGAGACCACCCGGGACCTGCTGGAGACCATCTACCGGCAGGCGGGGCAGTTGATCCTGTTGCTGACCGAACTGCTGGATCTCGCGCGGATCGAGGCGCGCGCCGGGCAGGACTTCCGCATCGCGCACGAGGCGGTCCGGCCGCTGATCGAGAACACCGTGCGGGCCTTCACGCCGCCGCACGAGCGTTCGCGCGTGTGGGTGCAGGTCGCGCCGAACCTGCCGCTGCTGCCGGTGGACGCCACGAAGTTCAATCAGGCGCTCGGGAACGTGCTGTCCAACGCGTTCAAGTACTCCCCGCAGGGCGGCGAGGTGCTCGTGCACGCCTGGATGGACCCGCTGCACCCGCTGCTGCACGTCTCGGTCACGGACCAGGGGATCGGCATGACGGCCGAGCAGCGGCACCGGGCGTTCGAGCGGTTCTACCGCGCCGACAGTTCCGGCAGCATTCCCGGGACGGGCCTGGGCCTGAGTCTCGTGCAGGAGATCATGCACTGCCACGGCGGACGTGCCACGCTGAGCAGCGAGCCGGGGCAGGGCAGTGTCGTCACGCTGACCTTCCCGGTCAATCCCGCCCCTCTGGAGAGCCATGCCCAAGAAAATACTGATCGTGGATGACCACGCCGACCTGCGCAAACTGATCCGCCTGACGCTGCTGGGCCCCGATTACCAGTTGCAGGAGGCCGCGAGTGGTGACGAGGCGCTCACGCGCACGCGCGAGTGGCGGCCGGACCTGCTGATCCTGGACGTCATGATGCCCGGCAGTCTGAACGGGTTTCAGGTGTGCGAGACGCTGAAGGCCGACCCTGACCTGCGCGGCACGGCCGTGATGCTCGTCACGGCCCGCGCGCAGAAGAGTGACCTGCAGGAGGGCGTCGCGGTGGGCGCCGACGCGTACCTGGTCAAACCGTTCAGTCCGATGGAACTGCTCGAGCGGGTGGGGACGCTGCTGGACCGCCGGGGCTGACCGGCGGACCCCGCAGGGCGTGGGGTGGGTGCCCACCGTCTGGATGCGGTCCGGTGTGTCCGTCGTGTGTGGTGCTCGCGGAGGGACCGGGGGCGGTGACGGTGGTGCGGCCCTCCGGCCTTCGTTGCGGGCTGGGGTGAGGGGCGTCGGAGGGGATGTTCTGCGCGGCGTTCGGTGGGGGAGGCGGTGGGGTCATCCGGACTCCGGTTGAAAGGTTTGCAAAATCTTTCAACCCGAGCGGATGCGAGAAGGAGCAAAGCGGGTTCCGGACGTGGAGCTGGCAATCCGGTGAAGTTCCGGATTGTCAGCGAAACAAACGGAATCCGTATCATCCGGTCCGGTGATGTGCGGTATCGCCCGTGCCGATAAGGCTGGCCGCACCCTTGCTGGATACCCTTGGGGGGTATACGATCCGTGCAGTTGTATCCCCCAAGGAGGGCCACCCATGTTCTTCGAACGCTTCTACGACACGGACCTCGCCCAGGCGTCCTACCTGATCGGCTGCCAGAAGACCGGCGAGAGCCTCGTCCTCGACCCCGTCCGCGACGTCCAGACCTACCTGGGCCGCGCCGCCCGCGAGGGCCTGCGCGTCACGCACGTCACCGAGACGCACATCCACGCCGACTACCTCTCCGGCAGCCGCGAACTCGCCGCCCACACCGGCGCCCAACTCCTCCTCTCCGATGAAGGGAACGCCGACTGGAAATACGCCTTCGCCGCCACGCCGCTCCACCACGGCGACACCTTCATGGTCGGTAACCTCCGCGTCGAAGTGCGCCACACGCCCGGTCACACTCCCGAGAGCGTCTCGTTCCTCGTGACCGATACCCCCCGGGGCGACACGCCCGTCATGTACTTCACGGGTGACTTCGTGTTCGTCGGCGACATCGGCCGCCCCGACCTGCTCGACGAGGCCGCCGGAGGCGTGGACACCCGTTTTGTCGGTGCCCGGCAGCTGTTCGCCAGCCTGCGCGACCAGTTCCTGACCCTGCCCGACGGCGTGCAGGTCTGGCCCGGCCACGGCGCGGGCAGCGCCTGCGGGAAGGCCCTGGGCGCCGTCCCGACGACCACCGTCGGCTACGAACGCGCCCTGGCGTGGTGGGCGCCCTACGTGGCCGCCGGGGACGAGGCGGGCTTCACGGCCGAGCTGCTCAGCGGCCAGCCGGACGCGCCGCTGTACTACGGACGCATGAAGATGCAGAACAGAGCCGGTCCGGCCCTGCTCGGGGACGTCACGCCGCTCGCGCCGCTCAGCGCCGCCGACCTGAAGGCCCGGATGGCCGCCGGTACGGTCCTGATCGACACCCGCCCCCGGACCGCCCATCAGGCGGACGCGGTGCCCGGCAGCGTGAACATTCCCGACGGAAACACCTTCGAGACGTGGTCCGGCTGGCTGCTGCGCCCCGAGGACGCCGCGTACGTCCTGCTGGCCCGCGACGCCGCGCACGCCGAGACACTGCGCCGCCGCCTGTGGATGGTGGGCCTGGATCAGGTGACCGGATTCGTGACGTCCACGGCGGGACTGGAGACCACGCCCGCCCAGCCGTTCCCGGCGGCGGAACTCGCTCAGCATGATGGGGCACTGATCCTCGACGTGCGGAACAAGACCGAACACCAGGCGGGGGCGATTCCGGGGGCGCAGCAACTGCATGCCGGTCGCCTCGCGTGGCAGCTGGACGCGCTGCCGCGGGATCAGGAGATCGTCGTGCACTGCCAGGGGGGCGCGCGGAGCGCGGCGGCGGCGAGCTTCCTGCGCGCCCGGGGCTTCCAGGTGAGCGAACTCGCCGGCGGGTACGACGCCTACACCCGCGAACGCGACGCGCAGCCGGTCTGACCGTGTTCCGCTTCCTGAAGACACTGCTGGGCTCGCCGGTCCCGGCGCTGACTCCCCGCGAAGCGCAGGACCTCACCCGGCAGGGCGCCCTGATCCTCGACGTCCGCGAACCCGTCGAACGCGCCCGGGGCTTCATTCCCGGCAGTCGACACGTTTCTCTGGGTGACCTGGGCCGCGCCGACCTTCCGCAGGGGCAGGTGCTGATCTGCCAGTGCGCCAGCGGGCACCGCAGCGCCCTGGCCGCCCGGCAGCTCCAGGCGCGCGGCTTCGACGTCCGCAATCTCCAGGGGGGCCTCCAGGCCTGGCAGGCCGCCGGGCTCCCCACCCGCAGAGGCAAACAGACATGACCTACACGGACCTCTTCCCGAACGAACTCGACATCCACCGCCGCGCGGGCGCCGCCCTGATCGACGTGCGCGAACCCGACGAGTACGCCCAGGGGCACGTCCCCGGCGCGATCAACCTCCCCCTGTCCGAACTCCAGGGCCGCGAGACCGAGGTGCCCGACGGTGCCGTCCTGATCTGCGCCAGCGGCAACCGGTCCTCACAGGCCGCCGCGTACCTCGCCGGACTGGGCCACCAGAAGCTCAAGAACCTGATGGGCGGCACCTTCGGCTGGATGCGCGAGGGCCGCGACCTGGCGACCGGCGACCGGCCATGATCCTCGCGTGGATCGGCGCGGCCCTGATCGGCTTGAGCCTCGGCCTGCTCGGCTCCGGTGGCAGCATCCTGACCGTCCCGGTGCTGGTGTACCTCGTCGGTGAGGACAGCAAGCTCGCCATTGCCGAGAGCCTCGCCATCGTGGGCGGCATCAGCCTGTTCGGGGCCATTCCCTACGCCCTGAAACGCCAGATCGACTGGCGCAGCGTTCTGTACTTCGGGGTGCCCGGCGTGACCGGCACGTACCTGGGCGCCGCGCTCAGCGTGTACCTCAGCGGCGTCGTGCAACTGACGCTCTTCGCGGCCGTGATGCTCCTCGCGTCCATCATGATGTTCCGCCCGGCCGCAGCGGGCTCCGGTCCGGCGCACGCCCGCTCGCCGCTGAAGATCGCCGCCGAGGGCCTCGGCGTGGGCGTCCTCACCGGCCTGGTCGGGGTGGGCGGCGGCTTCCTGATCATCCCGGCGCTGGTGCTGCTCGGCGGGCTGCCCATGAGTCTCGCGGTGGGCACCAGCCTGCTGATCATCGCCGCCAAGAGCTTCGCCGGGTTCTCCAAGTACCTGCATGTCCTGCAGGAGCAGAACCTCGCGGTGCACTGGCACCTGATCCTGATCTTCACCGTGATCGGCATCGCCGGGAGCTTCCTGGGCGCCCGCGTCGGCAAGAACGTGTCCAACGACGCGCTCAAGCGGGGCTTCGCGTCCTTCCTGGTCGTGATGGGCCTGTACGTCCTCGCCACAAACGTCCCCAAGGTGCTCAACCCACCCCCGACCGTGGAGAGCCGCGCCCACTGACCACCCCCACGCTCCGGAGGCGGCGAGGTCGGACAGGCCCCGCCGCCTCATCCATGCCTATCCATTGGGCTGCGCCCCGCTTCCCGGCGGTCCCACTGCACGCCACTCCATTCCACTGAGTTCGTTCCACTGAACGTCTCATACGGATTCCGTTTGTTTCGCTGACAATCCGGAACCTCACCGGATTGCCAGCTCCACGTCCTGAACCCGCTTTTCTCCCACTCGCTCTGCTCGGATTGAACGGCTTTGTCAGCCATTCAATCGGAATCCGTCTCATCCGAGGTGACCATGACTGACCTGCTCGACCTTCTGCGTTCCCCCTGGCCCTGGTGGCTGTCCGGACCCCTGATTGGCCTGACCGTCCCCCTTCTGCTGTGGATCGGCAACAGGGGCTTCGGCGTCTCCGCCAACCTGCGCCACGCCTGCGCCGTCCTGCTCCCCGACGCCGCCAAACCCAGCTTCTTCCGCTACGACTGGCGCGCCGAGCGGTGGAACCTGACCTTCGCCGCTGGACTGATCCTGGGCGGCACGCTGGCCGGACTGCTGCTCGCCAGTCCAGAACCCACCCGCCTGAGCGCAGCGGGCGTCGCGTCCGTGAACGCGCTGGGCGTGCAGGTCCGGCCCGGGCTGGTCCCGGCCGAACTGGGCGACCTCTCGAACCCTGGCGTGTGGCTGCTGCTGGGCGTGTCCGGCCTGCTGGTCGGGTTCGGCACGCGCTACGGCGGCGGCTGCACCAGCGGGCACGCCATCACCGGCCTGAGCACCCTGCAGGCGCCCAGCCTGATCGCCACCGTCTCCTTCTTCGCCGGGGGGATCCTCAGCGCGAACCTGCTGCTCCCCGCGTTTATGGCGGTGATCGCGTGAGCGCCCCCGCCCGCATTCCCGGCGTGCATGAGCAGCCCGCCGTCCGGGCCGCCGCCGGGCTGCTCGTGTACCTGATGATCGGCGTGTACTTCGGGGTGGTGCTGATCCGGTCCGAGGCGGCCAGCTGGTACCGCATTCAGGAGATGTTTCGCTTCCAGTCGTTCCACATGTATGGCCTGATCGGCTCGGCAGTGCTGACCGGGATGCTCACGACGTGGCTGCTGCGGCGCAGTGGCGCCCGCAGCCTGGACGGTCAGACGATCACGGTGACGCCGAAGGAACGCGGCTGGGCGCGCTACGTGCTGGGCGGCGCGACGTTCGGGATCGGGTGGGGCCTGGCGGGCGTGTGCCCCGGGCCGATCTTCACGCTGCTCGGCGCGGGCGTGTGGCCGATGCTGGTCGTGCTGGCCTTCGCCCTGCTGGGCACGTGGCTGTACGGCGCGCTGCGCAGACACCTGCCTCACTGACGTCGGCGGCGGGAACGGACCCGGAGCGCCGCCGGGTCACGGGCTGGACTGGCAGCGGACCTGCTCGGCGTCCGGCGCGATCTTCACCGCGCAGCGCCGCCCGTCCGGCCACACCAGCTCCCCGGTCAGGGTCACCGCCGCGCCGGGCAGCAACCCCGTCCCGAAGCTGTTCAGGTCCACCTGCTCCCCACCCTCCAGGAACAGGGTCGCGCCGGTCGCGTCCTCCCCGGACGCCGTCTGGAAATCCACGAAGCGCTGCCGCGTGAAATTCCCCGTCCAGTCCACCAGCAGCGCCCGGTCCGCCGTGCCCCCCACGATCAGGACGGCCTGCTTCACCCCGACCTCCAGGGGCAGCCGGGCCACGTCCACGCTGATCGCCACCGCCTGACCGGCCGGAGAGGAGAACACCAGGTCACCCCGCCCGTCCGTGCGGCCCCTGAACTGCCCGCCCGCGTACACCGCGAGGTTCGGCACGCCCGTACGCAGCAGGACGTACGTGTCGGTGCCCGGCGCGGCGCTGGCGTACACCCGGCCCGCCGCGACCACCACGCTGCCCTGCGCGCCCGCGCCCAGCTGACCGTCGGTGCTGCCACTGACCGTCACGTTCACCGGGCCGTCCGACTGCGTGTACGACCCGGACACCGCGCCGCCCGCGTACGCCACGCTGGCCCGGCGGCCCGGCGCGAACACGTACGACCCGCTCACGCTGCGCTCCCCGGTGGTGGACACCGCCCCGGCCACGCTCAGGCGACTGTCGGGCGTGAAGCCCACGTTCAGCCGCGCCTGACGCACGTTCGGACCGGCCGCGCCGCTCAGGGTGGCGGTCAGCTGCGGCGTCAGGCGACCCGTGACGGACGCGCGGCCCGACCAGCCCTGCACGCCGTCCACGCCAGCACCCAGCGACGCCGATCCGCCGGTGAACGCGTAGCCCAGCGTGGCCTCGGCCGCGCCGGACGCCCAGCGGTTCAGCGGCACCTGCGCGGCAAGTCCCAGTGACCACGGCCCGCGCGCCACGCGGTAGTTCGCCAGGCCCACCCACGGGTCCGTCGCGGCCTGCGCGTACTGCACGCCGCCACTCAGCACGTACTCGCCGCGCACGCCGGACGTGACCAGCAGCGCCCGCACGCGCGAATTCCCGCTCTGCACGCTGGCGTCCGCATCCAGCGTCACGGACGGCGTCACGCCGAACGCGACCCGGCCACCCGCGTACGGCGCGCCGTCCAGCTGCCCGACCTCCGCCGCCGCCCGCACCGCACCGGGCGGCAGCAGCGCCGCCGGGAACTCGTACTCGACCGTCACCTCGCGCGAACCGGCGGCGTCCTTCACCACGGCCCGCACCGATCCCCGCGCGCCCAGCAGCGGGATGTCCGTGAACCGCTGCCGTCCCGCGCCCAGCGTCCACGCGCCCAGCAGCTGCGCGTCACTGAACAGCTGAACCTCCGCCGGAAGCGGCAGGTCCACGCTCAACGCCGGGAGGTACCGCACCCCACCCCCGACCGTCTCCGCCTGCACGCCCCGGAACGCGCCGCCGCGCCCCCCGGTGAGTGCAGGCGCGTTCCACACCCCCTGCACGTACGTGTCCCGCGTCGGCTGGTACCGCACGCTGCCGCCCACCTGCACGTCCCGGTCCCGCGCGGCACTCACGTCCAGGCGCGCACTCAGCGGCCCGCGCGACCCGGTCAGCCCGACCACGCCGCCCGCCGCGACCCGCCCGTCCGGCGCGCGCGACACGGTCAGGTCATACGCGACCGCCCCGACCGGCAGACCCACCCCCACGCCGACCACCTCCGGCCGCGTCACCGCCTGCGACCGGCGCGGCAGCAGCTCCAGGTTCGGCGTGACCGTCAACACCTGCGCCTCCAGATCCAGGTTCACGCTCAGGTCAGCGCGCAGCAACGCCAGCTCCCCTTCCGGGCAGGTCACGCGCTCCTGCACGTACCCGTCCTCGCCGTCGCGCAGCGCGGCCGGGTCCAGCCACACCCGCCCGTCCGGCGTCTGCCGCAGCAGCGTCACGCCGCGACTCGCGCCGCCCACCTGCACGTCCACCAGCGACTCCGGCGCGGCGCACGCGGCCTCCTGCGCCGCCGCCACGCCGGTCAGCAGCGCCCCCAGCAGCACCCACCACGCCGCGCGGGTCACCCGGGTCACGTCAGGGGACATTCACGTTCACGCGCGTGACCTTCTGATCCGCATCCTGCCCGGTCAGCACCAGGGACGGCACGCCCGAGAGTTCCGCCGGGAGCGGCACCACCATCGTCGAGCCCGGCAGTACGTACTGATTCCCCAGATCCGCGCGGCGCTCCCCGGCCGTCACCTGCATCTGCCGCAACACCGCGTACCCCGAACCCGCATTCCGGAACACCAGCTGCACCCGGCCGTCCAGGCGCTGCGCCGTCACGCTCAGCGCCGGACGCGCCTCCAGCTTCTCCACGAACACCGGCAGGCTGAACACGTACCGCGGCGTCACGCTCGACCGGCCCTCGGGCGCCGCCTCGGGCTGCAGTTCCTGACGCAGCACCAGGCGGTACGTCACGGACGGCACTTTCGGCGTGCTCCGCAACGCGATCCGCACCACCTGCGACTTCCCGGGCGCCACCTTGAACCGCATGGGACTGACCAGCGCGTCCCGCGCGGGAGTCAGCACCTCCTTGCCGTCCTTCTGCGTCCACAGCATGACCTCCGCCGTGAACTCCACCGGTTTCTCCTCGGCGTTCGTGACCGTCGTGAACGTCGAGAGCGACTCGGCAGGATTTACCGCCATCGTCACCGGACTGAGCACGAACCCCGCCGCTGCGGCCCCCCCGACCCCAACCAGGGCCGCCACGACCACCAGCACCGCCAACACCTGTTTCCTCATGAGCGAAAACTCCCTTCCCTTGCCCGGACCGGGCCAAATGAATCGTCTCTTGTTTCAGAACGTGAACGTCAGGGTCAACGTGTCGCTGTACGCCCCACTGACCACGTTCCACTGACCCGCCGGGACCGTCACGCCGAACGTCACGCCGCTCAGGTTCCCCTGCACGGACAACCGGTCCGCGCCGGACACCGTGTACCGCAGTCTCGCCGCGCCGCGCCGCATGAACCCCGTGAACACCCCCGACGCGGACAGGCTGCCGTCCACGCTGGACAGCGTCACCCGCGCCCCATTGCAGTTGCCGGTCGTCTTGACCCCTACCGACCCCAGCAGCGGCGACACGATCGGGTACGGCCCGAGCGCCGTCCCTTCTGCACTGGCCACTCTGCACGTCGAACCC
Organism: Deinococcus grandis; assembly: GCF_001485435.1. Lineage (NCBI taxonomy): Bacteria > Thermotogati > Deinococcota > Deinococci > Deinococcales > Deinococcaceae > Deinococcus > Deinococcus grandis. The sequence continues at coordinate 227,898 of NZ_BCMS01000002.1, forward strand.
GACGACTGCGCCGCCCCCCCACCGGCCAGCAGCGCAGCCCCCAGCAGCACCGCGCGCCGGGCGCCGCGCCCGTCAGGCCGCGCCGGAACGCGGGCGACCTGACCAGAAACGCAACGTGAATGCATCTCGACTCAGAACTCCACGGAGAAGACCACCGAACCGGCATACTGCCCGGACGGCGCGTTGAACTGGGGCGTGCTGGGCCAGCCAGCGCGGACTTTCGTCGGGTACACCTGAGCACCGTTGAATGGCGACGCATTGTCGTTCATCACAGACGTCGAGAGGTGCACCATCCAGACGCGACTGTCGAGCGTTCCCCCAGCACTGCGGGTCAAGGTGGTGGTCAGTGCCGTACCGTAATTCAGGGCGACCGCACTCCCGTTGATTTTCCGGGTGGGCGCTGACGAGCCCCGGTTGCAGTACACGTCGATGGTCACTTCACCGACGAAGTTCGTGCCGTACGACACCGTCGCGTCGTAGTCACCCATGTTGATCTTTGGGTTCTGGTTGGCCGTGGCGATGACGCAGGCGCGGTTGACCTGCGCGCCGACCTGCACCGTCTGGGGAGTTCCGGCGGCCTGGGCGGGCAGCAGGAGCAGCGGGAAGAGCACACTGTATCTACGCATGTCAGTTCCTCATGAGGCGGATGGCATGGCCCCTGAACTGCTGTGCTGACAGCCCGCACCGCCGCTGGGCGGATGCGGGCCATCAGTTCACTGTGAATTAGAAGGTGACGTTGATGTCCAGGGTGGCGCTGTACGTGTTATTGGCCACTGCCCACTGACCGGTGGCAGCGGCCGCAGTGACGGAGAACGTCGTATCGGTTCCGCCAGCAGCGTTAACGAGGCCGTTATCGCTGCCAATGCTGTAGGTGGCCACCAGACCGTTCGCTCCGAAGTTCAGGGCGCCGGTTTGAGGGGTCAAGGTGGTGTCGAGGGTGGGCACCGTCCCGAGGTTGCATTTGAATTTTGCCGTGGCATTGGTGGCGCTGTTGGCCGCAATGCCGTTGATGGCGTCGTAGGTGAACGAACCGCGAGTCACGCCATCAACCTGGCAGGCGGAGACGACGGTGGCCGTCACCGTCACAGTCTGCATGAGGCTGGCGGCGCTGGCGGTGGTGGTGGTGAGGGCGGCGGCGATGAGCAGGAGTTTCTTCATGGGATCCTTCCTTCGGTCAATGGGGCGCCGCCCAGCTTCTCCCCTGAAGCTGTGACTGGAAGCGGACACCCCGTGGCCTGACCTGTGCCTCGCACTGTATGAGCGGATGCTGAATGCGGTCAAATGCCGTGCTGGACGGCACATTAAAGCTGGCGTTAAATGCTGGGGGCCGGGCGTTAAGGCGACAGGGCCGGGCGTGAATGCGGCGCTCAGGTGAGGCAGTGCCGCGTGGCGGAAATGCTTAGCATGAAAGCCTCTTGGTATCGAACGACGCTCAACTCGCTGCGGTGAATGTGACATTAACGGCGCTTGGCGCGACACGGGTGTGTCGTGACGCGACGGTGGTGCCCATGTCCCGGAAGTCCCTCATGCTGCTCACGTACCTGACGCTGAGCGGGCAGGCGCAGCACCGGGCGGCGGTCGCGCGGCTGCTGTGGCCGCAGGCGCACGGCCTGCAGAACCTGCGGGTGGACCTGACCATGCTGCGCCGTCAGGGGATCGAGGTGGCCCCGCCGAAGGCGCCGTTGCTGCACGCGGTCCTCCCGACCGACCTGGACGTCTGGGAGGCGGATCTGCATGCGCCGCTGGAGGAGTGGCTGGCGCGGGCACACGCGCCGCTGGATGGCCTGGACGACCCGACCCTGCCGGAGTGGACGGCGTGGCTGGCCGGGCAGCGGGAGGCGCTGCTGGGCCGTGTCCGGGCGGCGCTGACGCGGCGGCTGACGCGGGAAAGCCCGGACGCGGCCCGCGCGGCGCTCGTGCTCGCGGCCGCGGCGCGGCTGGGCGTGACCCTGGACGCGCCGCCGCACGGGCTGGGCGCGCCGGGTCCGGTGGCGGCGCTGCCGGACCGCGCCGCGCGGGACCCGCAGGTGCTGATGCAGGTGGGGCGTCCCGGCAGCGGGCGCTTCCCGGCCGTGCGGGCAGCACTGGACGCGGCGGGCTGGACGGCAGTGACGGTGACGGGCACCCCGTCGAGCGCGCACCTGCTGGCGGGACTGGTGTTGCAGGTGCGGTCCCACCTGCCCGCGGCGGCGCAGGCGGACGCGGACAGTCTGCTGCGCGGCGCGAGCGACCCGGAGCAGGACGTGGTGCGCCTGAGTCCGCTGCTGCTGCGCCTAGCGTGTCCGGTGGCGTTCGTGGTGCGGCGCGCCGAGTGCCTGGACGAGGCGGGCGTGCGCCTGCTGGCGTTCCTGCTGGGTACGTCCGCGCCGGTCACGGTGGCCCTGATCACCGCGCCGCACGCGGAGGCGGACCTGCGCCGCCAGCTGGAACGGCTGGGGGCCGGGCCGCGCCTGCTGGTGCAGCGCAGCCTCCCGCCTGCCCCGGACGCCTTCGGGCCGCTGCTGCCGGGCGGGGCGCCCGCCGGGGCGGCGCTGGAGGTCTGGCGGCAGTCGGAGGGCTGGTGGCCGGCCGCGCGGGCCATCGCGAGGCAGGTGGGCGCCTGGAACCGCCGGGTGCGGCTGCCGGCGGACCTGCGGGAGACACTGCTCGCCGAGGTTCACGCGGCGGTCGGGCCGGACCTGGCGGCGCACCTGTCGAGACTGGCGGGCCTGCCGTCACCGTTTGCGCTGGACGCCGCGGCCGCGGCGCTGGGTGAGGCTGGCGTGGGCGGCCTGGACGGGCGGACCCTGGCACGCCGGACGGCGCGGGCGGCCGTGCGCGCCGGTCTGCTGGAGCCCGTGCCGGAGCGCGTCGTGGCGACCTTGCCGGGGTTGCCGGTGACCCGCGCGGCGGACCGCGCGTTGCCGCTGGCGTTCCGCAGTGAACTGCACCGCGCGGCCCTCGCCGGGCAGCTCAGTGCGGCCGAGCGGCTGCACCTGCGGTCACTGCCGGGGGCGTCGGACGTGTGGGCGCGACCGGACGACCAGCCGCACGACCAGCCACGGGGACCGCGCGGCGCGCCGGAGGCCCGGGGTGGACAGGACCGGCCCGCGCTGTCCAGGCCAGCCGACGCCTCGGCCCTGGCGGCGCCGGATGAGACGGGCGCGTCTGACGTGCCGGGCAGCGTGTACCTGGGGGGCGGATACCACCTGCTGCGCGCGGCCGGGCAGATCAGCGTGGTGCGGCTGGGTGACCCGCACGGCCCGGCGCCCACCCTGCACCTGCGCCTGCCGGGCCCTGGCGCGCCGGGCCTGCACCGCTGGTCCCTGAGCGTCCACGTCCGGGCCGACGGCGCGCCGGACGCGGTGACGCTGCTGGCGCCCACGCCCGGCACGCCCGTTCCCGGGCGGTTCCGGTGCCTGCCGGACGCCTGGACGGACCTGAGCGGCCTGAGTGACGGGCCGGGCCTCGAACTGGTGTGCGGCGCGCGCAACCTCACGCTCACGGTGACGGACGTGTCGTACCACCCGGCGCTGGCGCTGTGCGCGGAGGACGAATCCGCCTGATCTCTGCTGCGTGGCTGTTCGCGGGGGGGGAGACCCACCGTCCGCCCCGCGGGTCAGGGGGAGAGGGTGCCAGGGGTGTGCGTGGCGCCGGGCACGTGGGCGGGGTGAACGCGCTGCCCGCCCACCCACACGTCCTGCACCTCCAGCGCGGCGTTCAGGGTCACGAGGTCGGCACGGAGCCCCACGCGCAGTTCGCCGCGGTCGTGCAGGCCCACCGAGCGGGCCGGAGTCAGGCTGGCCATGCGGCTCGCCTGGGGCAGCGGAATTCCGGCGGCGACCGCGCGGCGCAGCGCGGCGTCCATGGTCAGGACGCTGCCGGCCAGCGTTCCGTCGGGCAGCGTCGCGAGCGGGCCGCGGACCGTGACCGGCTGGCCGCCCAGTTCACTCTGCCCGTCGCCCAGACCGGCGGCGCGCATGGCGTCGGTGATCAGCATGACCCGCTCCGGCGCGGCGGCGCAGGCCAGCCGGAAGGCGGTGTCGTGCACGTGAACGCCGTCCAGGATGATTTCCAGGGTGGCCAGCGGGTCGCTCATCAGGGCGCCTGCGGGTCCGGGGGCGCGGCCCTCGACGCCGCCCATCGCGTTGAACAGGTGCGTGGCGGCCGCCTGCCCGCCGCTGGCGTGCACGGCCGCCAGCAGGCCGCTGACGGTGTCCGCGTCGGCGCGGGTGTGGCCCACCCCGACGCGGACGCCCGCACGGGCGAACCGCAGCGCGGCGGCGGTCGCGCCGGGCAGTTCCGGGGCGAGCGTCACGGCGCGCACCACGTCCAGGCGCAGGATCTCGTCCAGCCGGTCGGGCGTGGGGTCCAGCGTGAACGGCGGCTGCGCGCCGAGCCGCTGGGCGCTGATGAACGGCCCTTCCAGGTGCGCGCCGGGCAGGTCCGCGCCGCCCGGCACGCCCTGCCGGCGCAGGTCCGCGACGGCGTGCAGGGCGTCCATGACGCGCCCCCAGGGGTTGGTGATGGTGGTGGGCAGCAGCGTGGTCGTGCCGCAGCGGGCGTGCAGGCGCGCCAGGCGGATCAGGCCCTCGCGGCCGTCCATGGTGTCGCCGCCGCCGCCGCCGTGAACGTGCGTGTCCACGAAGCCGGGCAGGATCAGCCGGTCGGTGGGGGCGGCCGGGTCGGGCGTGACGGCAGTGACGCGCCCACCCTGGACGTGCAGCGCGCCGGGGGTGAGGCCGCCGGGCAGCAGCAGCTGGCCGCGCAGGACGGTGGGCTCGGTGGAAGTCACCCTCCGGTCTTAGCACGTCCGGGCCGGGGTGGGTGGGGGGCTGTGCGGCGCGCAGGCCCGTGCGGTCATACGGATTCCGTTTGTTTCATTGACAGATCGGAACACCACCGATCTGCCAACTCCACGTCCGGAACCCGTTTCTCTCCTGCTCGCTCCGCTCGGGTTGAAAGATGTTGCAAACCTTTCAACCGGAGTCCGTATCAGTCGCGCAGGGTGGCAACGGCCGGGACGGGGGTGGCGGGGCGGTCGCCGAGCAGCCGCACGGGCCAGGTCTGCTCGAAGGCGTCGAAGTCGGCCGGCTCGAGGGCCCGGGCGTACAGCCAGCCCTGGCCCAGGTCGCAGCCGGCCTCGCGCAGCGCCCGTTCCTGTTCGGGGGTCTCGACGCCCTCGGCGAGCAGTTCGATGTCCAGCGCGCGGGCCATCAGGACGCTGGCCATCACGATCGCCAGGCTCTCGCGCGCGGCCTGCGTGTCCTGCCCCAGGTCCCGCACGAACGCCCGGTCGATCTTCAGTTCGTCCACCGGCAGGGAGCGCAGGCTGAACAGTGAGGAGTACCCGGTGCCGAAGTCGTCCATGCTGACGCGCACGCCCAGGTCACGCAGTTCCTGCAGGACCTCGCGCACGCGGGTGGGGTTGTCGATAAGGCCGCTCTCGGTGACTTCCAGCACCAGCCGCTGCGGGCGCAGGCCGCTGTCTGACAGGGCCTGCCGGACGCGGCTACTGAAGGTCGGGTCGCTCAGCTGACGGCTGGAGACGTTCACGCTGACGCTCAGGTGCGGGTTGCTGAAGCGCGTCACTTCATGGCAGGCGGTGCGCAGCACCCACTCGCCCAGGCGGGGCATCAGCCCGGCGAGTTCCGCGACCGGAATGAACTGGTCGGGCGTGACCGGCCCGAGGACCGGGTGCGTCCAGCGCAGCAGCGCCTCGGCGCCGACGAGCTGCCCGGTGGCGAGGTGCACCTGCGGCTGGTAGGCCAACCGGAAGTGCCGGTCGCGCAGGCTTTCACGCAGCGCGCTTTCCATCGTGACGGACGGAATGCGGGCCGGGGGGGCGGGGGCGTACACCTCGCTGAACTGCTGGGCGCGTTTGGCGCCGTACAGCGCGGCGTCGGCCTGTTGCAGCAGCGTCTGCGCGTCGTGCGCGGTGGCAGGGGCGACACTCCAGCCCAGCGAGCCTTCCAGCAGCAGGGGCGTGCCGTTCGCCTCGAAGGGCTCGTCGAACAGGGCGCGCAGGTCCGCGCTGAGCACGCCGATCTGGTTGGGGTGGGCGAGCAGGCCGAACTCGTCGCCGCCCATGCGGGCCACGCCGCGCAGGTCGTGCCGGGCGGCCACGGCCGTGAGGCGCGCGGCGAGTTCCCGCAGCAGCTGGTCGCCGACGGCGTGCCCGAACCCGTCGTTCAGGAACCGGAAGCGGTCGAGATCCAGCAGGCCCAGCGCCAGCGGCTCCCCGGCGGTCAGGTGCGCCCCGGCGCACTCGCTCAGCGCGGCGCGGCTGAGCAGGTCCGTGAGGGGATCGCGGTACGCGAGGCGCTGCAACCGCTCCTGGTTGAGGTGCTGTTCGAGCAGCATCGCGGCGGACGGTTCGAGGTGGCGCAGGGTCGCGGGCAGATCGGCGGTCCAGGCGTGCGGAGTGGTGTGCGTGGCCAGCAGGGAGCCGAGCAGCTGACCGTCGCGGCCGTAGAGGGGCACCTCGATCAGCGCGCGGGCGGCGGGGCTCAGCGCGGCGTGCAGCGGGGACGTGCTGCGCGCCAGGTCCGGGCAGGTCTGCGGCAGGCCCTCCCGGTCCGGGTCGAGCGCCTGCCAGTGCTGCCGGAGGGTCTCGCCGTCCAGGTGCTGCGCGGCGACCGCGACCGCGTCCGGGAGGGCCCCGACCGTCCGCAGGGGCGTCCCGGCGATCATGAGGCCCAGCTGCCAGCCGACGTCGAAGCGGTCCGCACCCTGCAGCAGCAGGCACAGCGTCCCGGACAGCGGCGCGCCGGTCAGGGCGAGGCGGTGGGCGCGGGCGACGCGTTCCTGCTGCAGTTCGCCCTGCCGCTGCGCGGTCACGTCGCGCAGGCTGATGGCCCAGTGCGTGCAGGTGTCGCTCTCCAGGATGCCGCTGACATGAACTTCGAGCCACTGCTGGGCTTCGGGCAGGAACAGCGTGTCGCGGTAGGTGCTCCCGGCGGGCAGACCGGTGAGCTGCGCGAGCATGGCCAGGATGTTCACGGTGTTGCCCTCGGCCATGGGCCACTGCGGCATGGGCAGGTCGGGCAGCTGTTCCAGACCGTGGTGGCGCAGCAGGTCGAGCATGGCGGGGTTGCCGTACACGACCCGCAGGTGCTGATCGCCCGGGCGGGCGTCGAGCACCAGCAGCGGATCGACGGAGGTGTCCACCATGGTGCGCAGCAGGTTCATCTGTTCGGCCTGGCTGCGGTCCTGGGTCTGGTCCTCGCCGAAGCCGATCATCAGGCGTAGCGTGCCGTCCGGGTCACGCACGGGCAGGTAGGGTCCGGCGCAGCGTGAGGGGGCCGCTGGGGGTGGGAAAGGTCTCGGTGAACGAGACGCACTCGCTGCTGGCGCGCGCCTGCGCGAAGTGCTGCTCGCGGACCTCGGCCCGGTCGGTGGGGTGGCCGCGCCGCGTGACGTGCTCGCGGTCGGTCAGGCCGATGATGGTGCGGCGCACGTCCGCGCTCTGGATGGCGGCCGGGTTCACGTACACGTAGCGGCCCTGGTCGTCGAGCACGGCGACGTCCAGCGGCAGCGGATCGAGGATGGTCCGGGCGAGGTCGTGTTCGGCCAGCAGCAGCGTGACGGGGTCCGCCGCGCCGAGTGCAGTGGCGTGGCAGACCACGCTGCCCCGCGGACCGCGCAGCGTGACCTGTGCGGGCAGGGGCGTCCCGGGGGGGTGGTCCAGCAGCCCGTGCGGGGCGCGTTCGCCCGGGGGGAGGGGCAGGCCGAGCAGGTCGGTCAGTCCGGCACTGGCCGCCAGGACGGTGTGGTCCGCGCCGAGCAGCAGGACGCCGATGGGAGCACCGGGGTCCGCGAGGGGGGCCGGTGAGGGTGACATGCTTCAGTGTGCCCCAGGTCATCTCACGGAATTCTTGATTGCCGCTCAGGTGAAGCCTTGTGAGTTTCCACACCACTTCTCAGCTGGGGTTCATGAAGTCTGACCTGACCTGGACGGACGTCCACCCGGCGCGGCTGAAACGTGGGGCACGGGTTCCCCGGGTCTTCATGTCTTCCTGACGGGGCGTGCGATACTGCCCGTATCTGAACCCGGTTCACAATTCACCTGGAGGTGCCCCGAATGACCCTCAGTCCCCCGCTCCCCCCCCGTGACGGCGTGCACTACCGCGCCTGCAACCTCTGCGAGGCGATCTGCGGCCTGCGCATCACCGTGCAGGGCGGCCAGGTGACCGACGTGCGCGGCGATCCCGACGATCCGCTCTCCCGCGGGCACATCTGCCCCAAGGGCGCCGCCCTGCCGGACCTGCACGCCGACCCGGACCGCCTGAAGACCCCCATGCGCCGCGACGGGGACACCTGGCATCCCATGAGCTGGGACGACGCGCTGGACCTCGTCGCCCGGCGCCTGCGCGGCGTGCAGGCCACGCACGGCCCGGACAGCGTCGCGACCTTCCAGGGCAACCCCAGCGTGCACAACAGCGGCACGCTGCTCACCGCCGGGGCGTTCCTGAAGGCCCTGGGCACCCGCAACCGCTACAGCGCCACCAGCACCGACCAGCTGCCCCACCACTACGCCGCCGCCGAGATGTTCGGCCACCCGCTGCTGCTGCCCATTCCCGACGTGGACCGCACGGACTTCCTGCTGATGCTCGGCGCGAACCCGCTGGCCAGCAACGGCAGCATCCTGACCGCGCCCGGCATGCGCGAGCGCCTGCGCGCCATCCGTGACCGCGGCGGCCGCGTCGTGCTGCTCGACCCGCGCCGCACCGAGAGCGCCGCGCACGCCAGCGAGTACCACCCCATCCGCCCCGGCAGCGACGCGCTGTTCCTCATGGCGTTGCTGCACGTGATCCTGAGTGAGGGCCTCGCCCGCCCGGGACGACTGGCCGACGTCACCGACGGCCTGGAGGACCTGCACGACGTCGCCGCCCCCTACACCCCGGAAGCGGTGCAGGCCGCCACCGGCGTCCCGGCCGCCACCACCCGCGAACTGGCCCGCGCGTTCGCCCGCGCGCCGCGCGCCGCCGCGTACGGCCGCATCGGCCTGAGCGTGCAGGCGTTCGGCGGGCTGTGCCAGTGGCTGCTGAACACCCTGAACCTCGTCACCGGCAACCTCGACCATGAGGGCGGCGCGATGGTCCCGCGCCCCGCGTTCGACCTGCTGACCGGCGCCCGGCCCGGCCAGACCCACCACGGCCGCTGGCACTCGCGGGTGCGTGGCCTGCCGGAATTCGACGGCGAGCTGCCCAACGCCGCCCTGGCCGAGGAGATCCTCACGCCCGGCGACGGCCAGATCCGCGCGCTGGTCACCATCGCCGGGAACCCGGTCCTGAGCACCCCCGGCGGGCAGGACCTCGACCGGGCCCTGGCGGACCTGGACTTCATGGTCAGCATCGACCCGTACCTGAACGAGACCACCCGGCACGCCCACGTGATCCTGCCGCCCGCCACGGGACTGGAGGTCGAGCATTACGACGTGATCTTCCATCACTTCGCCGTGCGCGCCACCGCCCGCCTGAACCAGCCCGTCTTCCCGATCAGCGCGGATCAGCGCTTCGATCACCAGATCTTCGCGGGCCTCACCGGGCACCTGAGCGGCAAGGCGCTCGCCACGCCCGCCGAGCGGCTCGACGCGGGGCTGCGTCACGGCCCGCACCGCCTCACGCTGGACGACGTCCGCGCGCACCCGCACGGCCTGGACCTCGGGCCCATGCAGCCGGTCTTCCCGGAGCGGCTCCTGACCGCCAGCGGCCGCATCCAGGCGCTGCCGGACCCCATGCGGCGCGACCTGACGCGCCTGCACGCCGCGCTCGGCGCGCCGGTCGCGCCGCTCATTCTGATCGGGCGGCGGCAGCTGCGCAGCAACAACTCCTGGATGCACAACACGCCCCGCCTGATGCGCGGCCCGGACCGCTGCACCCTGCAACTCAACCCCGCCGACGCACAGGGCCTCACGGACGGCCAGCTCGCGCAGGTCACGTCCCGCGTCGGCACCGTCACCGTGCCCGTCGAGATCACGGCGGACGTCATGCCGGGCGTCGCCAGCCTCCCACACGGCTTCGGGCACGCCCGGCGCGGCGCGCAGCTGCGCGTGGCCCAGGCGCACCCCGGCGTCAGCCTGAACGACCTGACCGATCCGCTGCTGCTCGACGAACTCACCGGGAACGCCGCCCTGAACGGGACGCCCATTCAGGTGCAGCCTGCCCCGCAGGTCGCCGGGGCAGCGCCCACCGCTGGCCGCGCCGCCGACTGATCGGCCTCACCCCGCCCACCTGACCCGCGCCCACCGGGCTTCCCGCTCCGGTGGGGCGGGGTCAGGTGGGCAGATGCTCGTCCGGGTCGAACAGCTGCCAGCCGGACCGTCCGGCGCGTTTCACGACGTACATGGCCAAGTCGGCCGCGCGGTGCAGGTCCGCGCCGCGCAGCCGCTCGGTCGTGGCGACGCCCACGCTGGCGCTCACGTGCGCGTGCACCCGCCCGAGCACGACGGGCTGGCCGATCACCTGCACGACCCGCCGGGCCAGCGCGCAGGCGTCCTCGGTGCTCAGGTCCGGGTGGGACACCCCGAACTCGTCCCCGCCCAGCCGCGCGATCAGGGAGCCCGGCGGGGCCTCGCGGCGCAGGCGCGCGGCGATCTCGCGCAGCAGGTCATCCCCGACGTGATGCCCGTGAGTGTCGTTCACCGCCTTGAAGTGATCCACGTCGATCAGCAGCGCGGCGGCGCGCGGCCCACGCTGCTCCTGCGCGGCCCGCTGGAAGGCGCGGCGGTTGCTCAGGCCCGTCAGGTCATCCTGGAACGCCTGCGCGGTCAGCTGCTCGCGCAGCGTGATCGACTCGCTGACGTCGCTGAACGACACGACGACGCCGCTGCGGTCCTCCAGCGGCGTCGCGTTGATCGACAGCCACCGCCGCTGCCCGTCCCTGCGGGTGCGCGACAGGATCACCCGCCGCACGGGACGGCCGGTGCGCAGCGCCGTCACCGCCGGGTACTGCTCGAACGGCACCGGTTCGCCCCGTTCGTTCTGCAGCGCCCACACCGGGTCGTGCAGGGGCTGCAGCGACTGACCGGGCGGCAGATCCAGCAGGTCCTGCGCGGCGCGGTTCGCGGCGATCAGGCGCCCGGCCGCGTCGATCATGACCACGCCCTCGTCCAGCGCGGACACGATCGAGCGGGCCTGCGCCTCGCTGCGGTCCAGTGCGTCGCGCAGCTGCGCGCTGTGCACGATGGGCGCCAGGTGCGCCTGCAGCCAGCGCAGATGCTCGAGACTGGTGGCGTCCACCAGCCCGGCCGGCACGTCGAGTAGCGCGGCCGCGATCACCCGCTCCTGGTACTGCAGCGGCACGAGCAGCGCGCCGCGCGGCGGCTGTCCGGTGGGCGCGCCGGTCTCGCCGGGGGGGTGCAGCCAGCCCGGTCGGGCGCTGAGCGCCGTGACCTGCGGGTCGTCCAGGTGCGCGTCCAGCTGGGCGTGCAGGTGACCGGTCGCGCCGGACGTGGCCAGCGTGCGCGGCGCGCCGCCGCCGCTCGGCAGGCCCACGAGCAGCCCGCCGGTCGCGCCGGTCACGCGGGTCAGTTCGTCCAGCACCGCCGCGAAGGTGGGCCGCGCCGGGCCGCCCTGCACCGCCAGCGTCAGGAACCGCTCCGACGGGCGGTCCCACTCGGCGGCCCAGACCTCCTCGGTGACGTCCTGAATGGAGCCCGCCCAGCCCTGCCCGGCGCCGCGTTCCTCGGGGACGGGCAGCGCGACGGCCACCACGTGGCGGTACTGCCCGTCGATGCGGCGCATCCGGCCGCGCAGTTCGAACGGATCGCTGCCCTGGACGCCGCGGGCGATGTCCGCCTCCAGCCGGGGGCGGTCGTCGGGGTGGATCACGGCCATGAAGCCCCGGCCCACGTACTCCGCGTACGTCTGGCCGGTCAGGGCCTGCCAGTTGGGGCTCTCGCCCTGAATCTCGAAGTTCCGGTCGAGTTCCCACAGGGCGGCGTGCGTGGATTCCAGCAGCGTGCGGTAGCGCAGCTGCGAGCGGCTGACGTCGTCGAAGTGGGCCGCGCGGGCCAGGGCGGCGGCGCAGGCGTCCAGCGCCGCGTGCGTGGGCGGGGGCAGATCCTCGGCGCGGTGCAGCACCAGCGCGCCCAGCGGCCGCTGGGGGCTGCGCAGCGGCAGGATCAGGACGTCACGCGTGCCGGGCGGCAGCGGGTCGGGCCACCCGCCGGGCGCGTGGGTGCGCGCCGCGCCGCCGCGGAACGCCTGCGCCACCGGATGGGGATCCTGGACGGGCAGCGTGCCGAGCAGGTCCGGGCTGCCCGGTCCGGCCTGCAGGAGCCGCAGGGTGGCCCCGACCGGATCGAACAGCGCCAGCTGCGCGGCCAGGGCCTGCCACTGCGGGTGCGTGAGGATCACCTGCGCGACCTCGTCGATGTGCTGCGCGCCGTTGAGCGCCTCGGGCAGGGTGCGCGGTTCGCTGGGCGACGGTCGCGGCGGCCCCTGGAGTTCCAGGCCGTCGGGCCGCAGGTGAACCTGTAGGCCCCGGCAGGTTCCCTGGCAGGCGGGGGCGTGCGGGGCGCCGCTGCCGAGCAGGTGACGCAGGGCGCAGTCGGTGGGCAGCAGGTCCTGCAGCGCGGGCGGCTCGTGATCGGCGTGGTCGGGCAGGTCCAGCCAGCGGCGCGCCGCCTCGTTGGCGTACAGCACCCGTCCGGACCGGCTCACGGTCAGGTACCCGTCGAACATCAGTTCTGGCGCGCAACGGTCGGTGGGCATGGGGCTCCTGAGGGTCCAGTCTATGCCCTGCGCGGCCGGGTGCGCTCGCCCCGGCGGGTGGGTGCGCGGGGCGGGCGTGGGGGTGGGGACGTGCTTGAATACGGCGCATGAGGCTCCGCCGGACCGCGCTGCTCGTGACGCTGCTGCTGGGCGGCTGCGCGCGTGATCTCGCAGGCGGGCCGCAGGTGGGTTCCCTGAACACCGGGGCGGGCCTGCTGCGCTGGCTGCCGGATCAGGGTGGGCCGCGTAACCTGGAACCCTCGACGCGCGAGGCGCTCACGGACAGCCTGCTGCGCGGCGAGCGGGAAGTGGCGTTCGCGCTGCGCAGCGGGCAGCGGGAGGGCCTGCGGGACCTCTTCACGGAGGCCGCCCTGGAGGACGCGCGGGCAGTGGCCGCCTCGGGCGCGGCGCCGCACAGCTGGGGGCACCGCGTCACGCTGCGGTTCTACGCGCCGGACGGCGCCACGGTCAGCCTCACGGATCAGTACTGGTACGTCATCCCGGATCCCGAGTCGGCCGGGGCCCTGCGCGCCGCGCGCCGCACGCAGGACGTGGTCGCGCAGCTCGACGACGGCAACTGGCGCACCCATCACTGGCGGGTGCTGCGCGACGAACCCATGCCCGCCCCGGACCCGCCCGGGCCCGCGCCCCTGACGCGGGGCGTGCGGCTGGGCCCACCGGACCTGGACCGGCCGGAGCTGGACCGGCCGGAGCTGAACTGGACCGGGCGCCGCGCGGACGACTGGCAGCGGGACCTGCGCGCCGTGCGGGACCTGGGTCTGGACACCCTGATCCTGCCGCTGGACCTGCGCCCGGGCGCGCCGGAATCGTCCCGGACGGCGCCGGCACTCGCCGAGGCGGGACGCGCGGCGCTCGCGCAGGGCGCCGGGCTGCTGCTGGAGGTGCAGGTGGACAGCCTCTCGCCCCGCGCGCTGCGGGCCCTGCACGGCGCACTGGGCGCCGGTGAGCGGCCGGACGCACTGGTGGGCGTGCTGCTGCGCCCCGAGGTCCGGCCGGACGCGGCGGCCGTGACACTGTGGCGGCAGACCCTGCAGGCGCGGTTCGGGCCGCTGCCGCTGGGCACCGCGCAGGCGGAGCCGACGGCGGATTTCACGGCGGGGAGTGCCGTGACCTTCCGGGAGAACCGCTGGCCGCTGGGGCTGCTGCACGACCCGCGCCGCGTGTGGCAGCTGCGCGCCTTCGTCCGCGCTCACCCGCAGGGCAGCGTGCAGGTCGGGCGGCTGTACGGGCCCGGGGGGTTCCTGACGCCCGACGGGTCGTTCACGCCGCTGGCCCGCGCCCTGACCCGCCCACAGTCCCTGGACCGCCCGCAGTCGCCCGGACCGCTGGCGTTCGTGTGGGGCTGGGCGCTGGACCTGTGGCCGCTGCTCGCCTGCGCGGCGCTGCTGGGCGCGTGGTGGGCGACGCGTGGCCGCCGGGAGCAGCGCCGTCAGCACCAGGGCCGTCAGCAGCAGGGTCGCCTGGCGGGCAGCGGGCGTCCGCGCCAGTCTGGACGGCGCCGCCCCCCTCGCTCCTGATCGGCGCGCCGGGGGGCGGGGGGGTCACCTCAGCGCAGGACCTGCTCGATGCGGTCCAGGGCCCAGTCGAGGTCCTCGCGGCTGGTGACGAGTGGCGGCGCGAGGCGCATGGTCGTCTCGTGCGTTTCCTTGCAGAGCACGCCCAGGTCACGCAGCGCCTCGCAGAACGGGCGGGCGGGGCCGCGCAGGTCCACGCCGATCAGCAGGCCCCGCCCGCGGATCTCGCGCACGTAGGGGCTGTTCATGGCTTCCAGGCGCGCCCGGACGTACGCGCCGAGTTCCCGGGCGCGCGCGGGCAGGTCCTCGTCCTCGATGACCTGCAGGCTGGCCTGCGCCACGGCGGCCGCCAGGGGGTTCCCGCCGAAGGTGCTGCCGTGATCGCCGGGGCGGAACAGGTCCATCACCTCGCGGCTGGAGAGCACGGCGCTGACCGGGTACACGCCGCCGCCGAGCGCCTTGCCGAGGATCGCCACGTCGGGCTTGACGCCTTCGTGGTCGCAGGCGAGCCAGTGGCCGGTGCGGCCCAGGCCGGTCTGGATCTCGTCGGCGATCATCAGGACGCCGCGCCGGTCGCACAGCTCGCGCAGGGCGCGCAGGAAGCCCTCGGGGGGCGTGACGACCCCGGCCTCGCCCTGGATGGGTTCGAACAGCACCCCGGCGGTGTGCGGCGTGATGGCCGCCTCGATGGCCGCCACGTCACCGTAGGGGACGCTGACGAAGCCGGGCGTGAACGGCCCGAACCCGTCTCGGTACTGCGCCTCGCTGCTGAACGACACCAGGGTGGTGGTGCGGCCGTGGAAGTTGCCGTCCATGACGATCAGTTCCGCGCGGTTCTCGGGCACGCCGCGCGTGCGGTACGCCCATTTGCGGGCCAGCTTGATCGCGGTTTCCACGGCCTCGGCGCCGGTGTTCATGGGGATGACGGCCTCGAAGCCCAGGACGCGCGTGACGGTCTCGTAGAAGTCCGCGAGGCGGTCGTTGCGGAACGCGCGGGAGGTCAGCGTGACCTGCTGGGCCTGCTCGGTCAGCGCGCCGATGATGCGCGGGTGGCAGTGGCCCTGGTTCACGGCGCTGTACGCCGAGAGGCCGTCGAGGTACCGGCGGCCCTGCGTGTCCCACACCCACGCGCCCTGCGCGCGGTGGATGACGACGTCGAGCGGTTTGTAGTTCTGCGCCCCGAGACGGTCCTCGCGGCGGATCAGGTCGGCGGGTGCCGGGGTGGCAGTGGGCAGTTCAGTCAGGGTCATGGGGCTCCGTGGGGGCCGCAGCGGGCCGGGGAGAGGGGCGTGCGCCTGCGGTGGGCAGGCCGGGGGATGGTGTCACTGTAGAGGTCAGACTGGCTGAAGACCAGGTCCAGAAACGGCCTGAAATGACCAGCCAGAATGACGGTCGCGGCGGGGGGGCGTCCGGTTCGTGAAGGCCGCGTGCAGCGGCGCCCACATGACGCTCCGGGGCGCCCACCGCTACCATGAGGGTCATGTGATGCCGCCGCGGAAGCTCCTCGACCCGCGCATGGCGGAGGGCAGCGGCCTGACGCAACTGGGCCTGCGGCGCGAGCAGGTGCTGGGCCGCAGCATGGAGGACGTCCTGGGCGGCACCCTGAACCTGAGTGAACTGCGCGCGGACCTGGAGGATGGGCAGGAACGGCGGCAGGAGGTAACCCTGGCGGGGCGGGTGTACGACACGCAGCGGGTGCGGCTCCCGCGCGGGAGCCGCACGCTGGGCGTCGCGTTCGACGTGACGGACCTGTGACCGGGCTGGGGAACCGCCGGGCCTTCGAGTCGGACCTGCGTGAGGCGCTGGCGCGCGGGCCGCTGACGCTGGTGGCGCTGGACGTGGACGGCCTGAAGGAGGTGAACGACATGCTGGGGCACGCGCGCGGGGATGACCTGCTGCGGGGGGTGGCGCGGGTGCTGGCGGGGGGCGTGCCCCCAGGGGACGGCGCGTACCGGGTGGGGGGGGATGAGTTCTGCCTGCTGCTGCGCGGCGCGCCCGGGCAGATCCCGGATCTGGACGCGGCGTTCGCGGCGCTGGCCGGGGAGGGCTTCGGACCGGCGGGGGCGAGTGCCGGGTGGGCCAGCGCGCCGCAGGACGGGCAGGCTCCGGAGGTGCTGTGGCAGCTGGCGGATGAACGGATGTACCGGGAGAAGGCGCGGCGCCGTCCGGGGCGCTGACCGTGGTGTGCCGGTGTGTTGAGGTGTCCTGGCTGACTCGAGCGGCCTCGCCGCCCTGCGGCGCAGAGCGAGGGGCCGTTCATACCCGGTGGTCGGGCGTGGCGTGGAGGGGTGTGCCGTTCGCGCCGGGGTGAAACTGGACTCGGCTGTGAGGTCGCGACCGGCCCCAGTTTCTTCAGGAGTGAGTCTAAAAGAATCCTGTGACATGAGTTTGGTCTTTGGATTTCCTTCATCGTTTGCGCTCATCTGGACGGATCAGGGAGGAACGGCCGTTCCGGCGTGAAGGGCCGGTCAGCTTCAGCTCATGAACAGCGCTTCCATGGCATCCGGCCCCTCCGACGCCCGGAGCGGGCGCCCTGCTGCCTGTGGAATACTTCGCATTGCGGCGTGCCGGAGGGATCAGTCACGCTTCTCAGAAAACTGCTAGAAAGGGTATTTTTCACGCCCCCAGCCGAATTTTCCACAAGCTGAACGGCAGGTCATCAGTAGCCTGCAGGCCATGAAAGCCGCCCCCCTGAGCAAAGCCGCCCCCCTGAGCGCCGCCCTGACTGTCGCCGTCCTCCTCGCCGCCTGCGGACAGACCCCCTCCGCCCCCACCCGGACTGCCCCCACCCAGACCGGCGCCCCCGCCACCACCGCCATCGAGGCCGAACGCGGTCAGCTGGACACCGAGCAGCTCCAGGGCCAGACCGCCATCGACCCCCGCACCGGCAGCGGCGTGCTGATCAACGACGCCAGCGCCAGCGGCGGTCAGGCCGTGAAACTCAGCGCCACCGGCAGCGCCGTGCGCTTCCCGATGCCCAGCGGCACCAGCAGCAGCTACGCCGTCACCGTCCGCGCCCGCGGCGTCACCGCCGGCGGCGTCGCTCCCAGCGTGTCCCTGCGCGTCAACGGCACCGAGAAGGCCCGCGCGACCCTGACGGGCAGCAGCTACGCCAGCGTGTCCCTCGGCACCCAGACCCTCCGGGCGGGCGACACCGTGCGGATCGTCATGCTCAACGGCGACAGCACGGGCACGCGCGCCGCCACCATCGACTACCTGGATATCCAGAGCGCTGCGGCTGTCCCGGCTCCAGCGCCCACCGAACCGACCCCGGCCCCCGCCCCTGCCCCCGCTCCAACTCCTACGCCGACCCCCACGCCCACCACCGGCATCAAACTGCCCCCCACCGGGCTGATGAGCTGGGACTGGCAGATCGGCGCGAGCAGCGACAGCGCCGTCAGCGTTCCCGCAGGCGCGAAACTCATCGACCTGGACGGGTTCAACACCAGCGCCGCCAAGGTCGCGGAACTCAAGAGCAAGGGATACTACACCGTCTGCTACATCAACGCCGGCAGCTGGGAATCCTACCGCCCCGACGCCTCCAAGTACCCCGACTACCTGAAGATCCAGCAGGACCCCGACTGGGCCGGCGAGTACTTCCTGGACGTCACCGACGTGTTCAAGAGCGGCTCGGCCCTCGCGCCGATCCTGCAGGCCCGCTTCAAGATGTGCAAGGACAAGGGCTTCGACGCACTGGAACCCGACAACCTCCAGAACGACGAGAACGTCAGCGGCGGCCGCGTCACCACGCAGCAGCAGATCGACTTCAACGGCTGGATCGCCGACCAGGCCCACGCCGCCGGACTGGCCGTGTTCCAGAAGAACGGCCCCGACAAGATCCTCCTGAAGGACCGCACCGGCAAGATGATGGTCGAGAAGTTCGACGGCATCCTGAACGAGGAATGCCAGCAGTACAGCGAGTGCGGCCCCCTGGCCGAGTACACCAGGCGCGGCAAGCTCGCCCTGAACGTCGAATACAGCACGGCCCTGAGCTGCGCGACGTACACCTCGCTGGGCGTCAGCGCCATGAAACGCGACCTGGGTCTCGTCAGCCCCGGCATGAGCGGCTACCAGCGCCAGAGCTGCAACTGATACGGACTCCGGTTGAAATGTTTGCAAAAACTTTCAACCCGAGCGGAGCGAGAAGGAGAAAGTAGGGTTCCGGGCGTGGAGCTGGCAATCCGGTGAAGTTCCGGATTGTCAGCGAAACAGACGGAATCCGTATGACCTGTAAGAAGGCCGCCCGCCCCAGCATCCTGGGAGCGGGCGGCCTTCTCGCGCAGGGTTTACTCACCGCCGAGGAACGCGTAGCGGGCGAGCAGCAGCGCCGCCACGCCGTACAGGATCGGACTGACCTGCCGCGCGCGCCCCGCGAGGACTTTCACGGCGCAGTAGCTGATCACGCCGAAGCTGACGCCGTTGGCGATGCTGAACGTCAGCGGCATGGCGATGATCGTCAGGAACGCCGGGAGGCTCTCGCTCAGGTCGTCCCAGTCGATGTGCCGCACGCCGTCCATCATCAGGGCGCCCACCAGGATCAGCGCGGGGGCGGTGGCGGCCGCCGGGATCGCCGCCGCGAGCGGCCACAGGAACATGCTCAGCAGGAACAGCACGCCGACCGTCACGGCGGTCAGGCCGGTGCGGCCGCCCTCGCCGATGCCGCTGGCACTCTCGACGTACGCGGTCGTGGTGCTCGTGCCCATGAACGCCCCGAACATCGCCGCGAGGCCGTCCATGGCAAACGTCCGCCGCGCGCGGGGCATGTCGCCCTTCTCGTCCAGGTAGCCGCTCTTCTGCGCCAGGCCGGTCAGGGTGCCGGTCGCGTCGAAGAAGTCCACGAAGAAGAACGTGAACACCACGCTCAGCAGGCCCAGGCCCAGCGCCCCGGCGAGGTCCAGCTGCCCGACCAGACTGCCGGGCCACACCGGCGCGTCGATGATGCCCAGCACCCGCCCGTCGAAACCGGGGAAGGCCCGCAGGGCGCCGTCCGGGCCGCCCGCGAACACCGGCAGCTGCAACGCGACCGCGCTGAGGCTGGTGAGCAGGATGCCCCACAGGACCGCGCCCTTGACCTGACGGACCATCAGGGCCGCCGTGACGAGCAACCCCGCGACCGTCAGCAGCGCGCCCCGCGAGGTCAGCGAGCCCAGCCCGACGATGGTGGCGGGGTTCGTGACCACGATGCCCGCGCTGCGCAGGCCCAGGAAGGCCAGGAACGCGCCGATCCCGCCGGTGACCGCGAACTTCAATCCCAGCGGAATGGCCCGCACGATCGCCTGCCGCGCGCCCAGCACGCTGAGCAGCACGAACAGCGCGCCCGAGATGAACACGGCGCCCAGCGCCGTCTGCCACGGCACGCCCATGCCCTGCACGACCGTGAACGCGAAGAAGGCGTTCAGGCCCATGCCGGGCGCCTGCGCGAACGGGTACCGGGCCACGAGGCCCATGGCGAGCGACCCGAACGCCGCCGCGAGCGCCGTGGTCATCAGCAGCTGCACGAACGCGTTCGGGACGGGAATCGCGCCGGACAGCAGCTGCGGATTCACGAACAGGATGTAACTCATGGTCAGGAACGTGGTCACGCCGGCACGGACCTCCTGCGCGACGCTGCTGCCGTGCGCGCTCAGGCCGAAGTACCGGTCGATGAAGGACCGGTCGGTGGGGGGTGGGGTCGTCTGCGTCAAGGTGGGGTCGCCTCCTGTGGGGTCCGCCGGGCTGCGGCGGAAAAACACCATTAGATCATCCGCGGGTGTAAGGGCGCGCCCGGCTGTCTCCCGCGTGGGTGACACCTCGCTCACGCGCAGCGGACCGGGCAGGCCCACGCCGGGGGTGTGGGGAAATCTGCGGCGCGTGCGGCGCCGCGCGGGTCATACTGAACGGGTGTTCAGGACGCCAGACACACGCCCATGACCGATCCGACGCTGTCTCAGGACGCTGCCCACGCTGTCGCGCTGGGCATCCTGACGCACTTCCAGCGGCAGGCCGATCAGGGACTGATCGTGCTCGACGAGCGGCTGCACGTCGCGGACGTCACCGAGAGCCTCGAGGCGAGACTGGACCCGGCGGCCGAGGTGCGCGGCCAGCCGCTGCTGCACCTGATCCACCCGGACGATCAGGCGGCCGTGCCGGACGATCTGCTCGTGCGGCTGCATTCCGGGCAGGACGCGCACGCCGAGGTGCGCCTGAACACCCGCGGCGTGGCGGTGTGGTGCGAACTGGACTTCCTGCCGGTCACGCCGCCCCAGCCGGGCATGTGGGCGCTGGCGATCGTGCGGGACATCACGCCCCGCAAGACTGCCGAGCAGCACGCCCGGACCCTGGAGGCCCGCCGGGACGCGCTGATGGACGTGGCGATGGACGCCATCGTCAGTATCGACCGGCACGGGCGGGTGGTCGCGTGGAATCCGGCGGCGACCACTATGTTCGGCTACACGCTCAAGGAGGTGCTGGGGCAGCAGCTGTCGGCGCTGATCATCCGCCCGGCGGACCGGGACGCGCACCAGCGCGGCATGGCCCGCCACCAGCAGACCGGCGAGACGCGCGTGGCGGGGCGGCGCGTGCAGGTCACGGCGCTGCACAAGAGCGGCCACACCCTGCAGGTCGAGCTGATGATGAAGCCCGTGCAGATCGACGGGCAGCAGTACTACACCGCGTTCATCCACGACCTGACCGATCAGCTCGAGGCGCAGCGGCGGCTGCGGGAACAGGCGCTGCACCTGAACATGATGCAGGAGCAGCTCCCGACGCTGTCCTGGACGACCGACCCGGACCTGAACGTCCGCATGGTCAGCGGGCAGACCCTGCAGCGCCTGCGGCTCGATCCGCGCGCGCTGGTGGGGCGTCACGTGACCGCCCTGCTCGGCGGGGGCCGCGAGGAGGACATCGTCGGCGCGCACCTGAGCGCCCTGGCCGGTCAGCGCGGCCGGTACATGCAGCGGGTGCAGGAGCGGGTGTTCGAGATTCACGTGTCGCCGCTGCACGACACGTTCGACCGCGTGGTCGGCACGGTCGCACTGGCGCACGACGTGACCGACGGGCACCGCGAGCAGCTGCTGGAGGCCGCGCGGGCGCAGGTACTGCGGTCCATCGCGGTGGGCGCGCCGCTGCCGGACACGCTGCGCCTGCTGGCCGGACTGCTCACGCAGCTGCCGGGCGTGATCGCCGCGCAGCTCCTGACGGTGCACGCCGGGCGGCTGCGGACCGAGGCGAGCGTGGGCCTGCCCGGGGACCTGCTGGTGCACTTCACGGGCGACGTGGACCCGCAGGCCCTGCATCCCGCCTGGGCGGAGGCGCTGGCCGGGCAGGACGCGAGTGTCGCCACGCTGGAACACCCCAGCGCGTGGACGCCGTGGCGCGTGGCCCTGGCGGGCTGCGGCCTGCGCGCCTGCTGGCTGTTCCGCGTCGCGGACCGTCAGGGAGAAACGCAGGGGCTGGTCGCGCTGTACCGCGCGCTGCCGGACGCGCCGTCCGGACGCCTGGGCGACACGGTCACGCAGGCGGGGCAGCTGATGACGGTCGCGCTGGAGCAGGATCACCACCTGCAGACCATCCTCACCACCCGTGAGGAGACCCTGCGGACGCTGGGGGTCGCGCTGGAATTCCGGGATGACGAGACCGAGGGCCACACCGACCGCGTGGTGCGCCTGAGCCTGGAACTCGCGCGGCGCCTGGGCCTGAGCGAGGCGCAGCAGGACGACCTGCGCCGCGGGGCGTACCTGCATGACCTGGGCAAGATCGCCATTCCGGATCAGATCCTGCTCAAGCCCGGCCCGCTCAGCGCGGACGAGTGGGCCGTCATGCGGCAGCATCCGGTCACCGGGTACGAGATGCTCCGCCACACCCCGGCGTTGGGTCAGGCGTGCCTGGAGGTCGTGCTGCACCACCACGAGCACTGGAACGGCGGCGGCTACCCGCACGGCCTGAAGGGCGAGGCGATTCCGCTGCTGGCGCGAGTGTTCGCGGTGGTGGACGCCTTCGACGCCCTGACGAGCGCCCGGCCGTACAAGCAGCCCTGGCCGGAGGACCGCGCGCTGGAGGAACTGCGCGTCATGGCGGGCCGCGTCCTGGACCCCACCCTGGTCGAGGTGTTCGTGGCGCTTCGGGCGGAGGGACCGCCACCGGAGTCGGCCACCGACCTGCTCGCTCCCGCGCCGCCGCAGGCCGCGTCCGACGGGCCGACCGGAGCGGATGAGCCTGCCGGGCCGCGCAGCTGACCCTCACGTCACCTGAAGGTTCCCTGGGTGTCCGCTGAAGTTCCGCTCTATGACCCCTGAACGCCGCTGTCATCAGCCTCCGGGCACCGCCGGGCACACTGGGGGCATGACCCTGATCCTCGCCCTGTCCGCCATCGCGCTCCCCCTGGTCGTCCTGCCGGTCCTGTACCCCAACCGCGACCAGAGCGCCGAATGATCCTCTCCTCAGCGCGTCAGCGGGGCACCTGAAGTCAAGGGTGCCCCGCTCGCGTTGGGGTGGGTTGGGTGGGGGCGGTGAAGGTCAGCGGGTCAGGGCGTAGGGAATCACGTGGGGCCGCCCGGTGTCCGGGTCGGGCAGCAGGTGGGCCTTGAGGCCGAACACGTCGCGCAGCAGGTCGTGGGTCAGCACGTCCCCGGCCGGGCCGTGTGCGTACACGGCGCCGCCACTCATGGCGATCAGGCGGTCGCTGTAGCGCACGGCCTGGTTCAGGTCGTGCAGGACCATCACGACCGTCTTGCCCTGCTCGCGGTTCAGGCGCTGCGCGAGGTGCAGGACCTCCAGCTGGTGCGACGGGTCGAGGTACGTGGTGGGTTCGTCCAGCAGCAGGATGTCGGTCTGCTGCGCGAGGCTCATGGCGATCCAGGCCCGCTGCCGCTGCCCGCCGCTGAGCGCCTCCAGCGGGCGGGCGGCGAACACGCGCATGCCGGTCTGGTCGAGCGCCCACTGCACGGCCTCACGGTCCTCGGCGCGCCGGACGGGAAAGCGGCCCTGGTGGGGGTGGCGCCCGAACCGCACGAGGTCCTCCACGCTCAGCCCCTCGGGGGCCGTGGGGCCCTGCGGGAGGATGGCGAGGCGCCGGGCGATCTCGCGGCTGGGCAGGGCGTGCAGCGCCTGACCGTACAGTTCGATGTGCCCCGCCCCGCTGGGCAGCAGCCGCGCCAGCGCGCGCAGCAGGGTGCTCTTGCCGCAGCCGTTCGGCCCGATGATCGAGGTGACCTGCCCGCCCGCCACCGCGAGGTCGAGGCCGGGGATGATCACGTTCTGGCCGTAGGCGAGTGTCAGCGCGTGGGTGCTCAGCGGCTCCGGGGTGCGGGTGGCCGGATTGGGGGTGGCCCGTTCGGGATTGGTGGGGGTCATGCGGACTTCCTCAGCAGGTACAGGAAATAGGGGGCGCCGACCAGGGTGGTGAAGATCCCGGCAGGCACCTCCAGGGGGGGCAGCAGCGCGCGGCCCAGCGTGTCGGCGGCCAGCACGAGCAGCGCGCCCAGCAGCATACTGACCGGCAGCGTGCGGGCGTGCCGGGCGCCGACGAGCAGCCGCGCGAGGTGCGGGGCGAGCAGGCCCACGAAACCCAGGATGCCCGCGCCCGTCACGGCCGCGCCCGCCAGCGCCACGCCGACCGCCAGGGCCAGCAGGCGCGCCGGGTTCACGCGCGTGCCGAGCGCGGTGGCGACGTCCTCCCCGAGGTTCAGGACGTCCAGCGTGCGGCTCAGGAGCAGCGCGCCGGGCAGCAGGACCAGTGCCCAGGGCAGCACGCGCGTCAGGCGGGTCACGTCCGCGCCGTAGACCGTGCCGGTCAGGAAGCTCAGGGCGCTGCCCAGGCCGTCCGGGGCGCGCACGAGTACGAGCTGCTGCGCGGCGCCCAGCGCGGACGCGACCGCCACGCCGATCAGCGCGAGCCGCACCGGGTGCAGCGCCCCGCCCCGCTCCCGCGCGAGCAGCAGCACCAGCCCGAAGCCGCCCCATGCGCCCGCCAGCGCCGCCCAGGGCAACCCCCCGGCGGGCGCGGCGGGCCACGCGAGGAGGAACACCGTGGCGGCCAGTCCCGCCCCGGCGCCCACGCCGATCAGGTCCGGTGAGGCCAGCGGGTTGCGGATCACGCCCTGCATGATCGTGCCGCTCGCGGCGAACATCGCGCCGCACAGCAGCGCCACCCCGATCCGCGGGGCGCGCAGGTCCAGCACGAGCTGCCGGGTCAGGGCGTCCCCACCGCCGGTCAGGGCGGCCAGCACGTCCCGCGCGGGCGTCGGCACCGCGCCCAGGCCCAGCGCCAGCACCGCCAGGGCCGCGCACAGGGCCAGCAGGGCCGCGCCGACGAGCAGCGCGCGGCGGGCAGTGAAGCGGGCGGGGGCGCTCAGGGCGGTCACGGCGTGGACTTGAAGGTCGTGGTGGGCGCGGCGTCCTGCAGGAAGCGGCTCTCGATGGTCTGCGCGACCATCAGTTTCAGGGCGGTCGGGCCGCGCCCGCGCGTCCAGTCGTCCCGGTTGAACTCGTACACCCGGCCGCGCTTCACGGCGGGCAGTTTCTGCCACAGCGGGCTTCTCGCCCACGCGGCGGTGACCGGCGTCTCATCGGGCGCGGTGAACAGCACCAGCGTCTGCGGTTGCAGCGCCACGAGGCCCTCCAGGCTCAGTTCGTACTGCGTCTGGCCGTCCTTGACGGGCAGCTGATTCCTGCGCCCGACCGCTTCGAGGAAGCTGCCCGCGAAGCTCCCGGCGGTGTGCGCCGTGAAGGAGGTCGGCGTGACCACGCCCGCCACGAACGCCGGGGCGCCCTTCTTCGTGAAGGCGCGCGCCTTGGCGATCAGGCTCTTCTGGTCGGCGAGCAGCTGCTTCGCGGCGGCCTCGCGGCCCACCAGTCGCCCGATCAGCAGCGTCTGCTCGTTCAGCTGATCCAGGTCCGCGCGGCGGCTGGGGAATGCGGCGGTGGCCGCCACGCGGCTCAGGGCGGGCACGGTGTCCTTGTGCACGAGGCTGTCGGCCAGGATCAGGTCCGGGCGCAGCGCCGCGATCCCTTCGAGGCTGGGCTGCGCGCGGCTGCCGGTCGTGACGACGCCGCCCACGCGGGGCCGCAGGTAGGGGGGCGCGCCCCGGTCGCCGCCCTGCGTGCCGAGCGCCGCGCCGACGGGTTTCACGCCCAGCGCGAGCAGGGTGTCCACGAAGGAGTATTCCAGCGCCACGACCCGTTTGGCGGGGGCGGGCAGGGTCAGGGTGCCGCGTTCGTGCTGGACGGTGACGGGGGCCGCCAGGGCGGGCGCGGCGAGGAGGGTGGCCAGGGTCAGGGTGGTCAGGGTCTTGTTGTTCAGGGTTCGGTGGTTCATGGAATGGCTCCGGTGTCAGCGTCGCCCGATGCGCCGGGCGAGCAGGATGAAGAAGGGGGACCCGGCTGCGGCGACCAGGATGCCGACCGGGGTCTCGGCGGGCCGGTCGATCACGCGGGCGGCCACGTCGGCCAGCGGCAGGAACGCCGCGCCCAGCAGCGTGGACAGCGGCAGCGAGACGCGGTGGTCCGCGCCGCCCAGCGCGCGCGCCGCGTGGGGGATGATCAGGCCCACGAAACCCACCGGGCCGACCACGCTGACCGATCCGGCGGCCAGCAGGACGCCCAGGCCGGTGATCAGGGTGCGGTCGCGTTCGGTGCGGGCGCCGAGGCTACGCGCGACGTCCTCACCCAGGGTCAGGACGTTCACGCGCGGCGCGAGGATCAGCCCGCCGATCAGGCCCGCGAGCAGCCACGGCGCGACCTGTCCCAGCTGCTCCCAGGTGCGGCCCGCCAGCGAGCCGGACAGGGCGAACAGCGCGCCCTGCGCGCGGTCCTCGAACAGCAGTTGCAGCGCGCGGGTCGCGGCGCCCGCTAGGGACGCCACCGCCACGCCCGCCAGCGCCAGCCGCAGCGGCGTCACGCCGATGGAGCGGGCCGCGCCGTAGGCCGCCAGGGCCGCGAGGCCCCCGCCCAGGAACGCCGCCGGGACGAACGCGGCCGCCGGGGCCGCGGGCAGGAACACGACCAGGATCAGGATGGCCAGGGCGCCGCCGGCCTCCACGCCCAGGATGCCCGGGTCGGCCAGCGGGTTGCGGGTGACGCCCTGCAGCAGCAGGCCCGAGACGGCCAGCGCCGCCCCGGCCAGCAGGGCGATCAGGGTGCGCGGCAGGCGCAGGGTGTGGATCACGAGGCTGTTCACGCTGTCGTCCGGGTGCAGCAGCAGCCGCGCGGTCTCATCCAGGGCAATGTCGCTGGCCCCCAGCGCCAGGGACAGCAGGCCCGCCAGCAGCGCGGCGAGCAGCGCCCCCAGGAGGATCAGGACGCGGGTCACGGGGTGCTCCGGCGCGGGGGGTGGGTGGGGGCGGCGTCGGGCACGCGGGTGATTCTGGACCGGGTGGCGGCCCGGAATGCGGCGCGGCTCACAGTAGGGGGAGGGCCTGCGGGGCGGCCGGGTGAATCTCCATCTCGCCCAGAACGTACTGCCGCACCGGCGCGCGGTCGGGTTTGTGACTTGATCCGGGCAACAGGAGCGGTTCGGCGTCCGTGACGGCGGCGCGGTACGTCCGCGTGTGGCCCGCCACCGTGGCGGTCAGCGTGACGAGATCGCCGTCCACCTGCGCCTCCCGCTGGGCCGTGAGCCAGTCCCAGCCGTGCTGCACGAGCAGCGCCCGGTCGAGCACCTGCGCGCGCGCACTCAGGCCTGCGAAGCCGCGCAGGTGCCCGGCGACCTCGGCGGGGCTCAACTCGCGCCGCGCGACCTGCACGGCCAGCGCGGGCGTCAGGTGCGCCCACAGCAGGCCCGAGGGCAGCTCCACGGCCGTCGCGGCGAAGCGGTGGCCGCCGAAATGCCCGGTGCGCCACGCCCGTTCACCCGCATCCCGCAGCGCCGCGTGGACGGGCACGCCGTAGCGGCCGCAGGCGGCGTCCACGGTGCCGTGCGTGCAGACGTGCACGTCCGCGCCACGCTCCGGTGCCGGAACGGCCGCCCAGTCGCTCAGCCGCGCCGGTTCGATCAGCGTGTCGTGCAGCCCGCGCGCCCACTCGGTCTGCGGCAGGTCCGAGGCGTAGTCCTGCCTGCAGTACCCGCCGGGGCCGCGCACGTAATGCCGCGCGCGCAGCGGCGCGCCGGGGGCCAGTGGCGCACTCATGAGCAGCCCGAAGCCCGCGCCGCTCGACTCGACCTTCTCGCGCAGCGCGGCAAACACCGCCGACTGCGCGGGCGTCCAGGTGTCCACGCTGCGCAGCTGCGCCCAGACGGGCA
Organism: Deinococcus grandis; assembly: GCF_001485435.1. NCBI lineage: Bacteria > Thermotogati > Deinococcota > Deinococci > Deinococcales > Deinococcaceae > Deinococcus > Deinococcus grandis. The sequence continues at coordinate 255,347 of NZ_BCMS01000002.1, forward strand.
CGTCCAGTTCCAGCACCGTCACCTCCGCCCAGTGGGGCGCGGTGCCGATGGGGTCCTCTCCGGACGCGCGGGACACGTCGGCGCAGAGGGTGATGCTTGTGCGGCTCATGATCAGGGCCGCCTGAGCAGCGCGCCCTGCAGTTCCTGCGCCAGCGTCAGGGCGCTGAGCGGCCCGCCGAAGGTCCAGGTGCGCTCGTTCAGCGCCTGCGCCCGCCCGGCCTTCACGAACGGCAGCGCCTGCCACAGCGGGCGCGTGCTGGGTGCGGCGAACACGTCGTCCTCGCGCTGAGCGACATACAGGAAGTGCCGGGTGTTCACGGTGCTCAGCGCCTCCAGACTCACCTCGCTGAACCCGTAGGGCTGGTCGGCGGCGGTCCAGCCGTTCGTGAGGCCCACCGCGCCCAGGATCTCGCTGACCATGCTGTTGCGGGTGAACAGGCGCAGCGTGGCGCTGCCCGTGCGGGCGGTGTAGGCCTGCGCGACCACGACGCGGTCCCCGGCGACGCCCTGCGCCTTGAGGGCTTGCCGCACGCGTGACAGACGCGCGTCGAGGTTGGTCAGCACCTGCCGGGCGGTCCCCTCGCGCCGCAGGACGCGGGCCATGGTCGTGAAGGTCTGGCGCATCTCGGTCAGCTGGGATCCGCCGCTGTACGGATCAAACACCAGGGTCGGTGCGATGGCGCTCAGCTGCGCGTAGCTGCTCGCGGCGCGCAGCTTCGTGGTGATGATCAGGTCCGGTTTCAGTGCGCGGATGCGTTCCAGGCTGGGCTGCTGCCGCGTGCCGACGTCCTGCACGCCGGCGCCCAGGCTGACGGGCACGCGCACCCACTCGCGGTACCCGGTCAGGTCGGCTGCGCCGACCGGCTGCACGCCCAGGGCCAGCAGGTTCTCGGTGTAGGTCCATTCCAGGCTCACGACGCGTTTGGGCACGCCGGTCACGCAGGTCTGCCCCAGCGCGTGCGTGACGGTCTGGCCCGTGCAGGTGGCGGCGTGTGCGCCGCTCAGGGCACTCAGGAGCAGGGCGGTGAGCAGGCCCAGGGGTCGGGGGGTCACTTCACCTTCTCCAGAATCAGCTTCGTCAGGGCAGGGCTGTCGCGCAGCGACACCAGCGGTCCGGCCCAGGGGCTGTTCGCCTCCTGGGTGTACACGACGGTCTGGCCTTTCAGGCGCTGCCCGACGGCGCTCTGCAGGAAGTCCTGCGCGCCGTTGTACTGCCCGCCGGGCGGGAAGACGATGACCAGGGTGTCCCTGCTCAGGGCCAGCAGCGCCTCGTCGCTGACCACGCCGCCGACGCCCAGCACGTTCGCGTCGCCTTTCAGGCCGTCCTTGAAGCCCAGGGCGCGCACGTCGTCGATCAGGCGGGTCTTGGTGTACAGGTACGTGCCGCCGCCCTTGAAGGGCGAGACGACCACGGCCTTCGGGTACTTCCGGAACACCCCGGCGGCCTGGAGGGCGCGCGCCCCGGCGCGGTTGGTGTCGGCGACCTGCTTGATGAGCTTCTCGGCCTGTTCCTGCTTGCCGAACACGCGGGCGAGGTCGCGCAGGCCCTTCTTCCAGTAGCCGCTGCCCTGTTCGCTGTAGCCCACGGTGGGCGCGATGCGGCTGAGCTGGGCGTAGTTGCCGTTCCCGGCCCAGGTGGCGCGGACGATCAGGTCGGGTGTCAGTTTCAGGATCGTTTCGAGGTTGGGTTGCGTCCAGTTGCCCACGAATGTCGCGCCGCTCAGGTCGCCGCGCGCGAGGAAGGTGCCCCGGATGCGTTCGGGTTTGATCTTCCCGTCGGCGGTGAGGTCGCCGGGGCCGAGCATGGCGCTGCCGACGCCCACGAGGCGGCTGCTGACGCCCAGCGCGTAGATCCAGCCCAGGGCTTCCTCGTCCAGCGCGACGATGCGGGTGGGGTTGAGCGGCACGGTGGCCGCGCCCTCGTCGTGCTTGAGGGTGAGGGTGGCGGGGGCGGCCAGGGCGGCGCTGCCCAGGGCCAGGGTGGTCAGGAGGGTCCGGCGGAACATGCGGCTCACCCTAGTTAATCCGAGCGGAATAGTCAAGTTTTATCATCATGTCGTCTACCCCCACCGGAGGACACCCGTCATGTGAGGTTTCATATCGTGCAGCACGCCCCACGCGTCACACCATGACGCATGCTCGACCTCTCCCCTGACGCGGCGCAGCACCTGCGGAAGGCCGCCCGCCTCAACGACTCCGAAGCGTACACCCTGCGAGCCCAGGCCGACGCCGCCCCCACCCCCGCCGTCCGCGAAGCCCTGATGGCCCTCGCCGACCGCCACCTGCGCCTCGCCGTGCACCAGCGCCAGCTGGCCCGCGCCATGGACGACGCCCGCACCACCGGCCGCCACGGCGCCGAATTCTCCAGAAGCGCCTGACCAGCCCACCGGGGCCGTCCACGCCGCAGAGCGGTTGGGCGGCACCGGCACATGTGGATCAGGTGGGGATGGATGCCGCTGCGCGCGCCGTCAGCTCATGCAGGCTGAAGTCGACCGGGACACGCAGGAGGGCAGCGTCCGTGGGGTGCAGCGTGACGCTGGCACGCGGCTGGCCGCTCCGGGCGTCCGACGCCTGCGGCACCTGCACGGTCACGGCCTGCGGACCGAAGTGGATCAGGTGCAGCAGCCGCCCGTCCCCGGTGTCGCTGAGCGTCACGTCCAGGCCGTCGGGCAACTCGGCTATCGCCACCCCCGCTCCCTGAAGGGCGCCGCGCAGCAGGTCCGTCAGCGCCGCCGCGTCAGGGCGGGTGGAGAGGTAGTACGCGTAGCCCTGCCCGAAGGCGTGGCGGGTCACGGCGGGCTGCCCGGCGATGAAGTCCGCCTCGTACGTGGCGAGCACCTCCGCGCTGTCGGCATGTAGCACCTCGGTCCACTCGGTGACCGGTGTAACGCGACCGTCGGCCCACCGGACCTCACGCTCCTCGCCAGTCTGGAGGGGGGCCCATTCCTCCACCCAGGCGCCCAGCACGTCCTGCAGGAGGCCCGGGTACCCGCCGGGCACGACGTGATCGTCGCCGTCCACGACGCCGCTGTACGGCCCCATGACGAGCGTGCCGCCGCCCTCCACGAACGCGCGGATGCCCTGTGCCGCGTCCGGCGTCAGGAGGTACTGCTGCGGGAGGGTCACGGCGCGGTAGCCGCTCAGGTCGGCTTCCGGGTGCACGAAGTCCACGTTCACGCCCAGGGACCGCAGCGCCGCGTACCACGCGCCCACCACGGGCAGCAGCGGCGTCACGGCCGGCTGGCTGGCCTGCGACAGCGCCCACCAGGAGTGCCAGTCGAACATCACCGCCACGTCGGCCTTCACGCGCGCGCCGCGCAGGAAGTCCAGCCCCCTGAGTTCCTGCCCGAGGTCGCGCGCCTCCCGCCACACCCGGGAGCGTTCGGGCGGCACGTGGCCGACCAGGGCGCTGTGGTACTTCTCGGCGCCCGCCACGGACTGCCGCCACTGGAAGAACTGGATGCCGTCCGCGCCGCGCGCCAGGGCCTGCAGGCTCAGGGCGCGCATCAGGCCCGGGCGTTTGGGCGCGTTGCGTTCGCGCCAGTTCACGGCGCTCGTCGCCTGCTCCATCAGCAGCCAGCGCTGCCCGCCACGCAGGGAGCGCGTCAGGTCGAACACCATGCCCGCCTCCAGGTGCGGGGCCGCGCCCGCCGGGTCGGGGTAGACGTCCACGGCGGCGACGTCCTCCTCCTGCGCCCAGCGGAAGTAGTCCAGGCCCGGCAGGAAGCCCAGGAAATTCGTGGTCACGGGAATGTCCGGCGTGACCTCGCGCAGCACCTCGACCTCCGCGCGGTGCAATTCGAGGATGTTGTCGCTGGAGAAGCGCCGCCAGTCGAGGCCCTGGCTGGGGTTCGGGAAGCTGGGCGCGCGGCGGGGCGGCTGCACCTCGGCCCAGTCGCCGTAGCGCTGCGACCAGAAGGCGGTGCCCCAGGCGCGGTTCAGCTCAATCAGCGTCCCGTAGCGGGCGCGCAGCCACTCGCGGAAGCGCGCGGCGCACTGCGCGCAGTAGCACTGATCGATGTGGCAGCCGTACTCGTTGTTCACGTGCCACAGCCGCAACGCCGGGTGCGTGCCGTAGCGCTCGGCGACCGTGCGGGCCAGCCGGACGCTCAGCGCGCGGTAGTGCGGGTCGCTCGGGCAGTACAGCTGCCGCGCACCGACCTCCAGCCGCACGCCGTCCACCGTCACCGGGCGCGAGTCCGGGTACGCCAGCGACAGCCAGGGTGGGGGAGAGGCGGTCGCCGTAGCGAGGTTCACCCGCACGCCCCCCCCGTGCAGCAGGTTCATGATCTCGTCCAGCCAGCCGAACTCGAACGCCCCCTCGCGCGGTTCGAGCTGCGCCCAGGAGAAGATGCCCAGCGACACGAGGTTCACCCCCGCCTCCCCCATCAGGCGGACGTCCTCACGCCAGACCTCGCGCGGCCACTGCTCGGGATTGTAATCGGCGCCGTACGCGAGCGCGCCCAGATCGAAGTGGGGCATCTCAGTCCTTGACCGCGCCGCCCGCGATGCCCGCCACGAAGTGACGCTGCAACGCGAGGAACACCATCAGGAACGGCACGGTGGCGATCGCGGTGCCGACCATGATCCCGCCCCACGACACGCGCGTCAGGCCCACCAGGGTGCCCAGCGCGACTGGCATGGTGTAGCTGTCCTTCTGCGTCAGGACGATCAGCGGCCACAGGTAGTCGTTCCAGCTGGCCAGGAACAGCAGGATCGCCAGGGCGGCCAGCGCGGGGCGCACGACCGGCAGCGCGATCTGCCAGAAGATGCGCGGCTCGCTCGCGCCGTCGATGCGCGCGGCGGCCAGCAGGTCGTCCGGGACCGTCTGGAACGCCTGACGCATGTAGAAGATCCCGATGGTGTTCGCCAGGGTCGGCAGGATCACCGCCCAGTAGGTGTTGCTCATCTTCAGGTCACGGGCGACCAGGATGAACTGCGGGATGATCGTCACGAACGTCGGGATGGTCAGCGTCGCCAGGATCAACCCGAACAGGAGGTTGCGGCCCGGGAAGGTGTACTTCGCGAAGGCGAAGCCCGCCAGACTGGTCAGCAGCATGCTCAGCAGCGTGTATGCCACCGAGATCACGGTGCTGTTCCCCAGCGCCCGCAGGAAGTTCGTGTCGGCCTGCAGGCCGTCGAAGTTCTCCCTGAAGGCCCCGCCGAACCACAGGGGCGGGTTGGGGCTGAAGATCGCGGTTTCCGGGTGGGTGGAGAACACCAGCATGATCCACAGCGGCGCGAGGAACAGCAGCGCCAGCGGAATCAGCGCGAGGTGCAGCCACACGGCACTGACGCGGTCACGGGCGGCCTTGCCGCGCATGGGACGCGCGGCGGGAGCCGGGGCGGGTTTGATGGCGGTCATGAGTCCCTCCCGAACAGGCGCAGCTGCGCGAAGCTGAACACGGCGGCCAGCGCGGCCACGGCGTACGCGATGGCACTGGCGTACCCGAAGTTGAACGACCGGAAGCCCTGCTGGTACAGGTACGTGCCCAGCGTCATGGTGGCGTTGCCGGGCCCGCTGTTGGTGATCAGCGCGGGTTCGGTGAACAGTTGCAGCGTGCCGATCACGCTGAGCACGATGCAGAACAGCAGCGTGGGCCGCAGCAGCGGCAGGGTCATCTTCCAGAACTGCTGCCAGGGCGTCGCGCCGTCGATGGCGGCGGCCTCGTACACGTCCTCGGGGATACCCTGCAGGCCCGCGAGCAGGATGATCGCGTTGTACCCGGTCCAGCGCCACGTCATGGCCAGGATGATCACGGCCATGGCGGGTCCCGGCTGATTCAGCCAGTCCACCTCGGGCAGCCCGACGCCGGCCAGGGCGCGGTTCACGATGCCGAACTCGCCGTTGAACAGCAGGCGGAACACCGCCGAGTACGCCACGGTCCCCACCACCAGCGGCGCGAAGAACGCGAAGCGGAAGAGGCCACGCGCGCGCAGCAGTCGGCTGTTCAGCGCGACGGCCAGCATGGTCGCCAGGGACAGCATCAGCGGCACCTGGATCACCAGGATGATCACGGTGTTTTTCAGCGCGGTGCGGAAGAACTCGTCGGTCAGCAGGCGCTGCCAGTTGCTCAGGCCGTAGCCGGCCGCCGCGCCCAGGCGGGAATCCTTGAAGCTCATCAGGAAGGAACTCACGATCGGCCACGCCCAGAAGGTCGCGAAAATCAGCAGGTACGGCAGGATGAACAGGTACGGGGCCAGGGGCACGCGCGGGCGGCGCCGGGGCGCAGGGTTGGGCACGGTCGTCATGGGGTCCTCACTGGAACAAGTGGGGGCCGGATTCGCGGTCGCCGGGTGTGGCGGCGCGCTTCCGGCCCTGGAGGCGGCGAAACGAACTGAGGGCGGAGAGAACCTGCGGGCGGCGCGTCAGCGGGCGGTCGCCCGCACGGGGCTTATACGGATTCCGTTTGTTTCGCTGACAATCCGGAACTTCACCGGATTGCCAGCTCCACGTCCGGAAACCGCTTTGCTCCTTCTCGCATCCGCTCGGGTTGAAAGATTTTGCAAACCTTTCAACCGGAGTCCGTATTACTTCGCGACGGGCAGGCCGGTGGCGGCGCTGATCTTCTTCGCGGCGTCGTTCAGGGCGTCCTGGGCGGTCTTGTACTTGCCCTTGATGTAGTCGGCCTGCACGACGATCATGACCTGACGGGCGTCCTGGAAGTACTGGGTGCCGCGCGCGGCGGGCACGTCGCCCAGCGTGTCGAGGATGGTCTTCCACACCGTCTGGTTGCCCCAGTAGGGCTGCTTCTGGTTGACGTAGGCGTCCTTGCTGGCAGTCAGGAGGCTGGGGACCAGACCCTGGCTCCTGAGCATGGTGACCTGACCGTTCGTGGTGGCCAGGGCGTTTTCCATGAAGGCGTACGCGGCGGCCTTGTTCTTGCTGCTGCTGGGCAGGGCCAGGGCCGAGCCGCCCAGGTTGCTGGCGCGCACGCCACCGGCTTTGCTTGCGGGCATGGGGTACACGCCCCACTTGCCGGACTGGTCGGCGGCGTTCGTGCGGATGGTGCCCTCGTACCACGCGCCGAACATGGCGCTCGCCAGGCGGTTGGCCTTGAAGGCGGTGATCTGGCCGCCCCAGTCGCTGGTCATGACGACGTCATTGGCGAAGAGCTTCTTGACGGTGTCCAGCGCCTGCACGCAGCCGCTCTTGGCGATGGTGATCTGCGAGGCGGTGTTGTCGAAGTAGAAGCAGCCGTTCTGGTTGGCGAGCATGCGGAACCACTCGTCGTCCTGGCCGTTGCCGATGGCGCCCATCTTGACCTTGCCGCCGAACTTCGCGTTGACCTTCTTGCCCGCGGCGATGAAGTCGTCCCAGGTCTTGATGGCGGTCGGGTTCACGCCCGCCTGCTGGTACAGGTCGCGGCGGTAGAAGATCACGACGGGGCCGGAATCCCAGGGCATGGCGTAGCGCTTGTTGCCGACGGTCAGTTCCGTCCACTTGAAGGCGGGGAAGCTCTTGGCGTACTTGTTGGCGCCCAGGGTGTTCAGGTCGGTGAAGCAGTCGGGGAAGCGCGCCCAGAACACTTCGGCCTCGTTGTTCTCGATGGAGTACACGTCGGGCATGTCGGCGCCGCCCGCCGCGCAGCCGGCCAGGCCGCGGTCGTAGACGTTCTGGTTCCCCAGGTCGACGACGTTGACCTTCACGTTGGGGTACTTCTTGTTGAAGCTGGGGATGGTGCTTTCCAGCGCCTTGGCGGCGGCGTCCCAGGACCAGACGGTCACGGTGCCGGAGAGGCTCTGCGCGGAGGCGGCGCTGGCGAGGGCAAGGGCGGTGATCAGGGCAAGTTTTTTCATGGCGTCTCCTGGAGGGACGAGGCGGGTAACCGGTTGCCGCATGATGACGCACGCCGACTTCAGACTGTAGTAACCGGTTTCTGAATGACAGTGAAGTGAGGTGGACACCGTGCAGGACGAGGTGTGAATCAGGTGGGCGCTGCGGCGGGCGCCTGTGTCCATACGGACGGGTTTACTTGTGATACATCTGGAGCATACATTTGAGTAACCGGTTTCGCAAGGGGGGAACACCATCCGCAAAAAAGCCCCAACCATCTACGACATTGCCCAGCGCGCCCAGGTCTCCGTCGCCACCGTCTCCCGCGTCCTCAACGGCCACAACACCGTCAACGAGGTCCTGCGCGAACGCGTCGAACAGGCCATGCGCGAACTGCGCTTCCGCCCCAACCGCATCGCCCAGACCCTCTACCACCACCGCTCCAAGACCATCGGCTGCATCCTCCCGGACATCGGCAACCCCTTCTTCAGCCAGCTCTTCCTGCAACTGGAGATCGGCGCGTTCGAACGCGGCTACACCATGATCCTCGGCAACACCGTCAGCACCCGCGACATGGAACTCACCTACCTGCACGCCCTGACCGAACGCCAGGTCGACGGCCTGCTGTACCTCGGCGGCCTTACCAACGACCCCCACCCCGATCCGGACGCACTGCGCGCCCTGCACGACATCGCCGAACGCCTTCCCATCGTGGCCGTCAACGGCGACGTGCCCGGCGCGCCCCTGGCCTCCAGCGTCCGCTCGGACGAACGCGGCGGCACCCGCGACCTGCTGGACCTGCTCCACCGGCACGGCCACACCCGCGTCGCATTCCTCGGCGGACAGCTCGACGTCACCACCAGCGTCGAGAAACTCGACCTGTACCGCCAGCAGCACCCCGACGCCCCCAACCACTGGATCCAGCTCACCGGCCTGACCATCGACGCCGGACGCGTCGCCATGACCGCCCTGCTCGCCGCCGGCACGCCGCCCACCGCCTGCCTGTGCGTGAACGACCTCGTCGCCGCCGGCGCGCTGGCCGCCGCACACGAACGCGGCCTGACCGTCCCCGGCGACCTGTCCATCGTCGGCTTCGACGACATCTTCGTCGCGCAGGTCGTCACCCCGCCCCTCACCAGCGTCAACCACAACTACCCCGAAGTCGCCCGCCAGGCCCTCGACGCGCTCCTCGACGCGATCGAAGGGCAGAAACCCGAACGGCACATCAGCGTCCCCACCCGACTCATCGAACGCGACTCCGTCAGCGACCGCCTCGTTCCCCTCTGACAGCGGCGTCCAGTGATAGGGGCGTCCAGTGTCATTGCAGGGTACACCCTGGGGCTCCACGTTCAGCCGCTGTGAAGAGGGTGAACCGAGCACGGACCATGCCGCGACCTGGAACGCCCCGGAGCGTGCTGCTGGCCCCGGGGCGTTCCGTGCCCGTCCCACCGGCCGGGGGTCAGCGGATCGGGTCGATCTCGCTCAGGGAGGTGGAGGCACTCTGGAGGCGCTGCTCGCGCAGGTCCTGCATCTCCCGCTGGTTCAGGGCGTGTTCGGCCATGACGATGGTCTGGCACAGCAGCATCAGCGAGCCGCTGACGCTGCTGGACAGCGCGCGGGTGTCGCGCTCGCCGAGGACCACGCCGCGCTGCCCGTCGGTGAGGATCAGGACGTGCGGGCCGACCAGCATGCCCGCGCCGCCCCAGGTGCAGGCGCGGCTGCCCATCAGCTCGTCGCGCCAGCCGTCGGTGCTGCGCGGCGCGTCCCCGACCTGATCCTGCCCGGCGTGGGCACGCAGGTGCTGGATCAGGTCGGTGATCACCGGGGCGTCCTCGCGGCCCAGGGCGGTCAGGTGCGCCACCAGGGCGTCGCGGGTACCTGCCCCCCGCTGCCACTGCTGCGCGGCGTTCAGGAGCGTGTCGTCGGTCATGCCGTCACTATAGGTCGCGCGCGCGTGAGACGCGCCGCGTGGGTCGTCAGTCGCCCGGCTCGTCGGGCGTGTCCGGGGTGTGCGCCAGGTCGTACAGGTCCAGCGCGCCGCTGAGCAGGAACGCCTCGACGAGCTGCGGGTCGAACTGCGTGCCGCTGCCCGCGTGCAGTTCGCGCAGCACCTGTTCCAGCCGCAGCGGCGGGCGGTAGGGGCGCAGGGTGAGCATGGCGTCCACGGCGTCCGCGACGGCCAGCAGACGGCCCTGGATGGGAATGTCATGTCCACGCAGGCCCTCGGGGTACCCGGTGCCGTCGAAGCGTTCGTGGTGGTACAGGACGTACGGCCGCGCGGAGGTCAGGGCGGGGAACCCGCTGATCATGTGCGCGCCGATCACCGGGTGCCGCTGGATGTTGCGGTACTCGGTGTCGCTCAGGCGGCCGGGTTTGCACAGCACCGTGTCCGAGATGGACGTCTTGCCGATGTCGTGCAGCACCGCGCCCAGCCGGACTTCCTCCAGTTGCGTGTCGCTCCAGCCGAGCGTCCGGGCGATCATGAGGGCGCTGCGCTGCACGCGCTGCGTGTGGTCGCGGGTGTACGCGTCGTGCGCGCCCAGTGCCACCACGAAGGCGTTCACGACCGCCAGGGTCGCGGCTTCCAGTTCCGCCTCCTGCATCTTGTAGCGGTGGAACAGCGCGCCGAACTCCTCGGCGTACCGTTCGAGCTGCGCGGCGTAGAGGCGCAGTTCCTGCACCCGGGGGTCCTCGGCGGGCACCTCGGCGGCGGGCGGAACCGGAACGTCGCTCATGAGGGCAGCGTAGTCCGGGGGGTCATGCAGGATTCTTTCAGCACCCGCTCATGGGCGTGGTGTGCGGATTCGCGTCACTCGCGCGGCCGGAACGGCAGGTACTTCGGCTGCCAGAACTTGCGCCGGACGGTATCCAGCAGCGCCGCGTCGCTCTGGCCGCGCAGCGTGAACTCGGTGGCGACGCCGTCCGCGAGGGCCTGCCGGATCACGGCCACCGCGACGTGAATGCTCGCGTGACTCAGTTCGTCCACCGGCGGGTACGTGCGGCCCGGGTGGTTCGTCTGCGTGTACTCCGCCAGGGCGTACGCGGCGGCCGTGACCATCTCGTCCGTGACCTCGCGCACGCGGGCGAGGATCGCGCCGAAGCCCAGGCCGGGGAAGATGAACGCGTTGTTCCCCTGCCCGATCTCGTGCATCTCGCCGTGCAGGCTGACCGGGTCGAAGGGACTGCCGGTCGCCACGATGGCCTGCCCGCCGGTCCAGGCCAGGATGTCCGCCGGGAGCGCCTCCGTATTCGCGGTGGGGTTGCTCAGCGGGAACACCAGGGGGCGGGGCGTGTTGGCGTGCGCGGCCCGCACCGCCCCCTCGCTGAAGATGCCGGCCTGCCCGCTGAGGCCCAGCAGTACGGTCGCCTTCGCCTCGCGGATCACGCTTTCGAGGTCGGTGCCCGCCCAGCCGTCCGTCAGGGCCCTCGGCGTGGCGAGGTCGCGCTTGTAGTCCTCCATGTGGCGGTCGTCGGTCAGCAGCCCGCGCGAGTCGAGCACGAACACCCGCCCCGCGATCTCCTCGGGGCTCAGGCCGTCGCGGCGCATCCCCTCGCGGATCGCCAGGGCCACCCCCGCACCACCCGCGCCCGCCCCATGCACGACGACCACCTGATCGCGCAGCGCCTCGCCCTTCATCCGGCAGGCGTTCAGCACCCCGGCCAGCACCACCGCGCCCGTGCCCTGGATGTCGTCGTTGAAGCTCGGCACGACCCGGCGGTAGCGGCGCAGCACCTCGAACGCCGCGTCCTTGCTGAAGTCCTCCCACTGGATGATCGCCTTCGGGTAGCGCTGCAGCGTGGCCTCCACGAAGCGGTCCACGAAGCGCAGGTATTCGTCCCCGGTCAGGCGCCCGTGCTTCACGCCCAGGTACGCCGGGTCGTCCCGCAGGTCGGCGCGCCCGGTCCCGACGTCCAGTTCCACCGGGAGGGTCTTGTCCGGCCCCACGCCGCCCGCCACGGTGTACAGCGAGAGTTTCCCGATGCTGATCGCCATGCCCCCGAAGCCCTGATCCCCGATACCCAGGATCGCGCTGCTGTCGGTCGCCACGATGATCCGCACGTCGTTCAGCGGCACGTTCGCCAGCGCCGCCCCGGCCCGGTCGATGTTCCGGGTGCTCAGGGTCAGGCCGCGCGGGTAGCGGTAGATCTGGCTGAACTTCTGCACCGCCAGCCCCACCGTCGGCGTGTACACCACCGGCAGCATCTCCTCCACATGCGCGGACAGCAGCGCGTAGAACAGCACCTCGTTGCGGTCCTGCAGGTTGCGCAGGAACACGTGCCGGTCCAGCGGCTCGGTGATCTGCGCGTACTCCGCGTACTGCCGCTCGACCAGCGCGTCCAGCGTGTCCACCTGCGGGGCCAGCAGGCCGTCCAGGCCCAGCGCCTCCCGCTCGGCCTCGGTGAACGCCGTGCCCTTGTTCAGCAGCGGGAAGCGCAGCAGCGGAAAGCCACGCACCAGCGGGTGCAGGTAGCGGTGCCCGTCCTCGCCGCGGCGGACATCGTAATGGTCGGTCAGGGGCAGGGTGCGGCGGGTCACGGCTGGCCTCCGGTCAGGGTGAGGGGATGGCGGTTCATGTCCTTGAACAGCAGGTACTTGCTCCAGTCGCGGCCCAGTGCCCCGTACCACTGCGGGCAGTGCGCGCCCATCCAGATCACGTCCCCCGTCTGCACCGGGTAATAGGCCTCCTGAAGCTTGTACAGGCCCTCGCCCGAGAGCATCAGCAGACCGTGCTCCATGTAATGCACTTCCGTGTACGGCAGGGTCGCGCCCGGCGCGAAACTCATGGTGCTCATCATGAAATCGAACCGTGGATCGTCCGGCAGCAGCTTGCGCGCGATCAGCCGCTCGTCGCCCTCGAACGGCGCACCCGGATTCTCCCGCTCGTTCCCCCAGCACACCGGCGGGGCGTCCACGCCCGGCGCGCCCTGGTACGGCTTCTCGAACACCGCCACCCTCGCCGCGACCCGCGCCTCCAGCGTGTGCGCGACCCCCGCCGGGAAGAACCCGTGATCCGACTCGCGCAGCGTCCGCGACTCGCCGTCCACCTCCACCTGCACCTCGCCGCTCAGCACGAACACGAACCGCTGGTAGCCCAGCAAAGACTCGCGCGCCCGCGCCCCGGCCATCATCTCGGCCGTGAACTGCACGAACCTCGCCCCCAGCCCGATCACCGGCGCGATGTGCAAGACCACCGCGCTGCCGGGCCACTCGGCCAGCGCCGTGCGGACGAACGTATCGGGCGTGATCACCGCGTGCGCCTCACGCAACGCGGAACGGGTGACTCCCAGGTGTTTCATGCGGTCTCCTTCGCCGGGCGCAGCAGCTGCCCCCGCACGGACTCGTCGAATATCGCCCCGCCGGGCGCCCATGCGAACACGCGCTGCCCGCGCAGGTACGTGGCCTGCACCCGCCCCCGGAAGCTCTGGCCCCGGTACGGGTTGCCGTGGTGGCGGTCATGCAGCTCGGTCAGGGTGAACGTCTCGTCCAGCCGCACCAGGGCGAGGTCGGCGTCCGCGCCCAGCCGCAGCGCGCCCTTACTGCCCAGCCGGAAGCGCCGCGCGGGATTCAGTGAGGCGACCGCCGCGATCAGTTCCAGCGGTACGTCCCGCTGCCAGTACCCGCCGTCCAGCAGCACATTCAGGGTGGACTGCGCGCCGCTGATGCCGCCCCAGATGGCGAAGAAGTCCTCCCCGGTCTTCAGTTCGGGTGGGGCGGGGGAGTGGTCGCTGCCGACCGTGTCGATCCGCCCGGCCTTCAGCGCCGCCCACAGCGCCTCGCGGGTGCCCGCGTCCCGGATGGGCGGCGCGCACTTCAGCAGGGCACCGACCCGCTCGACGTCCTCCCCGGTCCAGTGGAGGTAGTGCGGGCAGGTCTCGGCGGTGACGTCCACGCCGCGCGCGCGGGCCTCGGCGGCCAGGGCGACGCCGCGCGCGGTGCTGAGGTGCACGAGGTGCAGGGCCGCGCCGGTCTCCTCGGCAAAGCAGATCGCGCGGCCCACCGCCTCGGCCTCCGTGACCGGCGGGCGCGACGCGAGGTAATCCCGCACGCCCGTCTGCCCGTGCTCGCGCGCCACCTGCGACAGCGTGCGGGTGAACGCGTCGCTCTCGGCGTGCGTGGCGACGACCAGCCCGGCACGCCGCGCGGCGCGCATGCCCTCGAACAGCGTCACGTCATCCGCAGCGGGGAACTCGTCCAGGCCACTGTGGCTCATGAACGCCTTGAAGCCGATCACGCCGCACGCCGCCAGCTCGTCGAGTTCGGTCAGGTTCAGCGGCGTCAGGCCGCCCCACAGGCCGAAATCCAGGCGGGATTTCGCCTCGCCGTGCGCGCGTTTCTCCGCGAAGGCCCGCGCGTCCAGCAGCGGCGGCGAGGAATTCAGCGGCATGTCCAGGAAACTCGTCGCGCCGCCCGCCGCCAGCGCGTGCGTGCCGGTCTCGAAGCCCTCCCAGTGCGTGCGGCCCGGTTCGTTCAGGTGCACGTGGGCGTCCACCACGCCGGGGAAGACGTGCAGCCCGGTCGCGTCGATCTCCTCGCGGGCGGGCGCGAACACGTCCAGCGCCAGACTCACGATCCGCCCGTCCTCCACGGCCAGATCGGCCCGCACCGGCCCGTGCGGCGTGACCAGCGTCCCGCCCCGGACGAGCAGGTCCAGCGCCATCAGCGCGCCCCCTCGCGCTCGGCCAGCGCGCGGACGAACGCGACGCCCACCCGCAGCGCGGCGTCCACGTCGCCTGCGTTCACGGTCTCGTCCGGGTGGTGACTCAGCGCGTTCGGCGAGCGCAGGAACAGCATCGCGGCGGGCATCCGCTCGGCGAGGATCATCGCGTCGTGCCCCGCCCCACTGACCAGATCGGGGGCCAGGAGGCCCTCCTGCCCGGCCGCCACGTGCAGCAGGTCACGGAAGGAGGCGTCCATCGGGATGGCGGGCTGCGCCATCTTGTGCGTGACGTCCAGGGTCACGCCCCGCTCCTCCGCATAACCCCGTGCGGCGTTCAGCAGCGTGTCCAGCGCCCCGGCCCGCACGGCGTCGTCCTCGTGCCGGAGGTCCAGCGTGCAGTGCGCTGCGCCGGGAATCACGTTGATCGCGCCGGGCCGCGCCGTCATTACGCCCACCGTCGCCACCAGTCCCGGCGTGGCGCGCGCCAGATCCTCTGCCGCCACCGCGAAGCGCGCCGCTGCCGCCAGCGCGTCCCGGCGGTGCCCCATCGGCGTGGTGCCCGCGTGCGCTGCCTGCCCCGTGAAGTCCAGCAGCACGCGGTCCTGCCCCACGATGGCACTCACCACACCCACCGCCGCGCCCGCCGCCTGCAGCACAGGCCCCTGCTCGATGTGGAATTCCAGGAACCCCAGCGCCCCGCCCTGCACGGCGGCGTCCGGCAGGGCCGCGTCGTCCAGGCCGTACGCGCGGATGGCGTCCAGCACGCTCACGCCCCGCGCGTCCCGCAGGGTCAGCAGCGGTTCCAGCGTGCCGGTCAGGGCGCGGCTGCCGATGAACGGCACGCCGAAGCGCACGCCCTCCTCCTCGCTGAACGCCAGGAGTTCCAGCGCGAACGGCAGCGCCTCACCCCGCAGCGCCTCCGCGACCGCGAAGGCCAGCGTCACGCCCAGCACGCCGTCGAAGGCCCCGGCGTTCGGCACGGTATCCACGTGCGACCCCAGGTACAGCGTGGGCGCGTCCGGCGTCGGCCCGGCCCGGCGCGCGCGGAGGTTCCCGGCGGCGTCCACGCGGACCTCCAGCCCCAGCTCGTACGCCCAGGCGGTCAGGAAGGCGGTCACGTCGCGGCTGGGCGCGCTGAGGAACGTGCGGGTGATCTCGCCCGGCACCTCGGTGTGGGCGGCCAGGGTCGCGCAGGCGTCGTGCGCGCGGCGCGACAGAAGGGGCAGGTCAGTCATGGAAGGTCCTTTCGGTGAGGGTCAGGCGGTGGGCTTCCAGGGGAACATACGCCGGGGCCGCGTCGGCCAGGACGACATGATCAAGCAGGCGCGCTTCGGGCGTGTCGTCGGGGCGCAGGGCGCGGCGCAGCGTCCGGTACGCGGCGCGGTCGAAGACGCTGCCGTCGTCCAGCGGCGCCCCCACGTGCACCCACTGCCACAGCAGCGCGCGGGCGAGTTCCGCGGTGGCGGTGTCCTCGATCCGCCCGTTCCGCGTGATCACGCCCCGCCCGGCGAACCACGCGCCGAACACGTCCAGCGCGAGGCCCAGCGTGTCGCGCACCTCGGCCGCCGGGAGTGGGCCGGGGTCGGGGAGGGCCAGCAGCCGCTCGCGCGTCACGGGGGCGGTCGGGGGCGGGGGAGGAGCGGGGGTCGCCAGTCCCTCGCGCACGGCGTCCAGCAGCTCCGGCAGGCCCGCCCACGCACCCTGGAAACCCTGCGCGGCCTCGCGGGCCTTGTCGGCCCGCACCGCCTCCAGCGCCGGGGTGGGGTCGCGCGGGTCGGGACTGACGGCCGCCGTCCCACCGACCGCCTGCGCGCCGCGGGCGCGGCACACGTCCACGAGCGCCTGCGCGTAGGCCTGCATGGCGTCCACGTCCATCCCCAGTCCGGCGCGTGGGGGGACGGGCGCGGCGCGGTCGGCGCCGGTGGTCTTCACGAGGCTGAACACGTAGTCCCAGCGGCCCGCGTTCAGCCCGAACGCCCACTCGCTCAGTTCGGCCAGCAGGGCGTCCATGTGCAGCAGGCCCGGCAGCGTCTCGATCTGCAGGCACACCCGCAGCGTGCCGGGATTCAGGCCCAGGTGCCCTTCTGCGACGCGCAGCGCGGTCGCCCAGGCGCGGGCCTGCGGCACGGACTCCAGTTTCGGCAGGTACAGGTGCGGCACCCGGCCCGGCCGCGCGGTCAGCAGCGCCGCCAGATCGCACAGCGCCCCCCGCGCGGGCCGCCCGGCGAAGGTCAGGCCCGGCTGCGGGGCGTACAGCGCGCGGGGCCGCGCCAGCAATGGCACGTCCGCCGCCAGCCACTCGGGCAGGGCCGCCCAGGCCGCCGCGACATTCGCCGGGGTGGGGGCGAAGGTGTCGTCGAAGTCGATTACGACGGCGTCCGCGCCGCTGCTCAGGGCGGCGCGCAGCGCGGGGAGGTCGCTGGCCTCCACGATCAGTTCCGCGCGGCCCGCGCTCAGGTCATCCGGGACGGGAGCGGCGCGGTAGTCCGGCACCGGCGGCGCGGCGTCCAGCGGGCCGGGCGCGTCCACGGCCGTCCACACGTCCGCCAGCGCGGCGTGCAGCGCCTCGGCCAGCGCGCGGGCGGCGGGGGAGGGGAGGTCGGGCGGGTTCACGGACACCACCGGCACGGATTGAGCATGCGCCGCAGCATAGACCCGCTCAGGCGTCCCGGTGGCCCAGGCGCACGGCGATCCGCGAGGCGGCCGCCTGCGCCGCTGCCAGGAAGCGCGGCACCTGCTCGGGCGTCAGCCGCGACGTGGGCGCCGAGACGCTCAGCGCCGCCGCGACCTGCCCGTCCGCGCCGGGCACCGGCACCGCCACGCAGCGCACGCCCAGTTCACGTTCCTGGTCGTCCAGCGCGAAGCCCTCCCCACGCACGCGGGCGACGGCGGCCAGCGCGGCGTCTACGGTCGTCAGGGTGTGGGACGTGTACGCGGTCAGGGTGGTGGCCTCCAGCGCCCGTCGCGCCTCGGCCTCGGGCCGCGCGGCCAGGAGCACCTTGCCCACCCCGGACGCGTGCAGGGGCGCACTCGCGCCGGTCTGCGTGAACATCCGCACGAGTTGCGGTCCCTCGACCTGATGCACGTACGCGGCCTCCAGCCCCGCCCCGTGCGGGCGCAGCACCGCGAGGTTCGCGCTCTCGCCCAGCTCGGCGACCAGGGCGCGCATCTCCGGCGCGGCGGCGGCCGTCAGGGCGTGGGCTGCGTCGAACGCCGCCCCCACCTGATACGCCCGCAGGCCCACCCGGAAGAGTCCCGAGGCTTCCTCCCATTCCACGAAGCCCTGCTGTCGCAGCGTCTCCAGCAGGCGGTACGCGGTGCTGGCCGACAGCCCGGCGGCGCGGGCCACCTGTGACAGTGGCGCCTCGCGCAGCGTGGCGAGTGCCCACAGGACGCTCAGGCCGCGTTCCAGGGTGCGCACGCCGCCCGGTGCGTCCGCGCCGCGCGGGCGGCCCCCGCGACCATTGGGTTCACTCACGCTCAGGCCAGGGCCTCGTAGCCGGGCAGGGTCAGGAAGTCCATCAGGGGCGTGCCGGTCGCGGTGGTGCGGAACAGCCGCGCGGCGTCCGCGTACCCTTCACCGAGCTTGGCGGCCTCGTCGTCGAACAGCTCGTCCCACAGCTCCGGGGTCAGGGGGCGGCCGTCCTCCAGGGTCACGCCGTGGTGCCGCCACTGCCACAGCTGCGCGCGGCTGATCTCGGCGGTCGCGGCGTCCTCCATCAGGTTGTGGATGGGCACGGCGCCCGAGCCGCGCAGCCACGCCGCGAGGTACTGGATGCCGACGTTCACGTTCATCCGCACGCCCGCCTCGGTCACGGTCCCGTCGGGCGGGGTGAGGAGGTCGGCGGCGGTGACGGTCAGGTCGGCCTGCTTGCCGCTGCCGATCTGGTTGGGGTCGGGCATCAGCCGGTCGAAGACCTCGGTGGCGAGGGCGACCATGCCGGGGTGCGCGACCCAGGTGCCGTCGTGCCCGTTCGTCGCCTCGCGTTCCTTGTCGAGGCGCACCTGTTCGAACGCGGCGGCGTTCTTCGCCTCGTCGCCCTTGACGGGAATGAAGGCGCTCATGCCGCCGATGGCGGGCGCGCCGCGTTTGTGGCAGGTCTGGATGGCGAGCTTGCTGTACGCCTGCATCATCGGGACGGCCATGCTGACCTTCGCGCGGTCGGGCAGGATCCGGTCAGGCTGCGTGCGGAGCTTCTTGATGTAGCTGAAGATGTAGTCCCAGCGGCCGCAGTTCAGGCCCGCCGAGTGCTCACGCAGTTCGTAGAGGATCTCGTCCATCTCGAACGCGGCGAGGATCGTCTCGATCAGCACCGTGCCCTTGATCGTGCCGCGCGTCAGGCCCAGCGTCTCCTCGGCGTGATTGAACACGTCGTTCCACAGCCTTGCTTCGAGGTGCGATTCCATCTTCGGCAGGTAGAAGTACGGCCCGGAGCCTCGCTTCAGGAGTTCCTGCGCGTTGTGCCACATGTACAGCCCGAAGTCGAAGAACGCGCCGTATAGAGTCTCGCCGTCGACCTGAACGTGCTTCTCGGGGAGGTGCCAGCCGCGGGGGCGCACGAGCAGCACGGCCGTCTTCTCGTTCAGCTGGTACGTCTTGCCGTTCGTGTCCAGGCGGATGGTGCGGCGCACCGCGTCGCGGAGGTTGATCTGCCCGTCCACGCAGTTGGCCCAGGTGGGGCTGCTCGCGTCCTCGAAGTCGGCCATGAACACCCGCGCGCCGCTGTTCAGTGCGTTGATGATCATCTTCCGGTCCACGGGGCCGGTGATCTCCACCCGGCGGTCCTTCAGGTCGTCCGGCAGCGGGTTGATGCGCCAGTCGCCGTCCCGCACGTTCTGGGTCTCGGGCAGGAAGTCCGGCAGCGCCCCGCCGTCCAGCGCCGCCTGACGGGCCTCGCGGGCGGCCATCAGGTCGCGGCGGCGCCCCTCGAAGCGGCGGTGCAGGTCGGCGACGAAGGCCAGCGCCTCGGGCGTGAGGATCTCACGCTGCGCGTCCGTGATGGGGGCGGTGATGGTCAGGCCGGCGGGCAGGGTCTCGGTCATGCGGGCACTCCTTGAGGGAACAGGGGGGACGGCTCTGAGTTTTTCACTGGATGAACTTGAATTTCATTTTACGGAAAAGCAGCGGGGCTGACCAGCCGGTGTTGTCTCCGCATGGGGAACAACGTGGGATGGCCGCGCTTGATCGCATCGTTGTGGAGACCCGCTCCCGTCCACGGCGATGAGCCCCCCCGCCCCCACCTCCGTGCGCCGCCACCTGCTGCTACCCTTCCTCGCCGCCTTCCTGACGCTGGCCTCCACCAGCTTCATCGCGGGCGGCATCGTCCACCTGGGCCTGGGCGAACACGTCCCCTACGACCTCGGGCTGGCCGTGCTGGGCGTCGTGTGCTTCACCGCCGTGAACGACCTCCAGGAGTTCGTACTGCGCCGGGCCGCGCGCCCCGCGAACCTCCCGCGCTTCCTGCTGGTGTCCTTCGTGCTGCCGGTCGGCATCGGCATGGTCACCGGGGGCGTGCAGCACTTCCTGGACAACCCGGCGTACTCCGCCGCCCTGATCCCCGCCGGGCTGGTCCTGGCCCTGCTGGCCTTTCTGGCGCGCGAGGGTGTCCAGCTGAGCAGCAAGCTGCCGCGTGTCGTGGGCGGCACGGTCGCCGCCGCCGCGCTGCTGTTCGCCGGACTGACCACCGCCGCCCGCGCCCTCGGCCAGCCGACCCAGACCGGACACGCCCACGGATCCAGCGCCGGGTCCGCCGACCACTCCGCCGCCGCGCCAGCCGCCACCTCCGCCACCACGCCGGAGACGGTCCCGGCCGCGCCCGTCCCCACCACGACGCCGGACTCCACGACCTCCGCAACCGCTGCCCAGCGGGTCCCCACGCCCGTGACGGCACCCGCCCACGACGAGGCCCACGGCGACACCCACACGGACGGTCACACGGACGGCAGCCACGACGGACACTGAAGGCCTGAACAGGCGGCCCGCTGACCGCTACACTCCCCGGTGATGACCCGCCCGCGCCGCGCGCCGCCCCGCCCCCTGCCCCGCTGGACCCTGCCCGCGACGCTGCTGGTCCTGCTGGGGCTGGCCGCGTGGATCAACGAGCCGATTCCCGGCGTGACGGGCCGCGAGGCGCGCGCGGTGGCGGCCCTGCCGGTCGCCCCGGCGTTCCGGTCGGGGCAGCGGGTGCTGCTGCTCTCGCCGCACCCCGACGACGAGACGCTGTGCTGCGCGGGCATGCTGAACCGGGCGCGCGCGGCGGGCGCCGAGGTGTTCGTCACCTGGATCACCGCCGGGGACGGCTTCGAGTTCGACGCGGCCCTGACCGAACGGACCCTGCACCCGCAGGGGCGGGCGCTGGGCGAGCGGCGCGTCGGGGAGGCCCGCGCGGCCGCCGTCGTGCTGGGCATCCCACTGGACCATCAGGTGGTCCTGGGCTACCCGGACGGGGGCCTGCGCTTCCTGAACGGCGTGAACTTCGACCGGCCCTACACGTCCCCGCGGACCGGGGCGTCAGCCACGTATCTGCGCGAGGCGCAGACGCCCGGCGCGCCCTTCACCGGCGAGGCGCTGGAGGCGGACCTGACGCGCGTCCTGCGCCGCATGCAGCCCGATGTGATCCTCATTCCCGCCCACGAGGACTTCCATCCGGATCATCACACCCTGACGCTGTTCGCGCAGCGGATCGCGGCGCGGCTGGGCCTGCAAGGTCGCCTGCGCTACTGGGTGGTGCACGGCGGCCTGGAGTGGCCGCTGCCCAAGGGCGCGCACCCGGCCCTGCCGCTGGTTCCGCCGCCGCTGGCCCGGCACCTGCCGTGGCAGCGGGTGCCGCTGGATGCGGAGGATCTGGCGGTCAAGACCCGCGCGGTCAACGCGTACGGCACGCAGACCGAGGTGCTGGGCCGCTTCATGCGGGCGTTCGAGCGGCGCAACGAACTGCTCAGCCCCTCGGACACCGCGCGCTGAGCGCAGGGGTACCGCGCCCGGGACGCTAGCGGCGCAGGAGTTTCACGGCCCGCACGACGTCCTGCGGGGTGATCGCCTCGCCGGGGCGGGCGCGGCACCCGGCGGCGTACTGCTCGAGAATCTGCTCCCCGGCGGCGTCCAGGGCGCTGCGCACGCCGGACAGTTGCGTCAGGATGTCGTGGCAGTCGCGGCCCTCCTCGATCATGCGCTGCAGGCCGCGTACCTGACCCTCGATGCGGCGCAGGCGCAGCAGGACGCGGGTGTCGGTGTCGGTCAGGGCGGGGGCGGCGTCGCTCATGTCGTGCGCCCAGCATACCGCCCCGGCGTATGCCCTGACGAGCCTGACCCGCCTGCCCGGCGACGCCTGCCGTGCGCCGGCGCGCGTGAAGGTCCGGTCAAGGCGCCCGGACTGCGCGGACGTGCACCATGACGGGCATGACACAGGTGCGCCGCAACGACGACACGCAACGCTACGAACTGACCGACGGGGACCGCACGCTGGGCTTCGCGGAGTTCCGCCCGGTCGGGAACGCCGTCATGCTGCCCCACACCGAGGTCGAGGAAGGCCACGAGGGCGAGGGGCTCGGCAGCCAGCTGGCCCGCGCCGCGCTGGACGACATCCGCGCGCAGGGAAAACTGGTGCTGCCCATGTGTCCCTTTATCGCGGCGTACATCCGCCGTCACCCGGAGTACAACGACCTGATCCACCCGCAGCAGCGGGCCGTGTTCGGCCTGTGACCCCCTGACGTTCTGCGCCGCGCCCCCCGTCCGGCCTGACCCCCGGCCCAGCTGAACCGCACCGCCAGTTGCGGACGGGCAGCTTATGCTGGCACGATGACCGTGCCCCCTGCTGCCTTGCCTGCGCTGTTGCCCCTGGCCCCCCGGTACCACGCCCGCGTGTGGGGCGGCGACCGCCTCGCCCCGCCGGTCGGCGGCACGCCCATCGGTGAGGCGTGGATCGCCGACGGGCGCAGCGTCGTCACGGACGGCCCCCTCGCCGGGCAGACCGTCGAGGGACTGATGCGCGCGCATCCGCAGGACCTGCTGGGCCGTCACGGCCAGCCGGACGCGGGGTTCCCGCTGCTGATCAAACTGCTCGACTGCCGCGACTGGCTGAGCGTGCAGGTCCACCCGAACGACGCGCAGGCCCGGGCGATGGTCGGGCCCGGCGAGCGCGGCAAGACCGAGGCGTGGCACTTCCTGCACGTCGAGCCGGGCGCGGAACTGCTGGCGGGCGTCACGCCCGGCACCACCCCCGAGGCCCTGGCGGGCGCCATCCGGCACGGCGGCATCCTGGACGTCAGCGAGCGGGCGCGGCCCGAGGTGGGCGACACGCTGTTCATCCCGGCGGGCACGCTGCACGCGCTGGGGCCGGGGCTGCTGCTGTACGAGGTGCAGCAGGCGAGCGACACGACCTACCGCGTGTACGACTGGGACCGTCCGGCCAGCGCCGGGCGCGCGCTGCACCTCGAGGAGTCCGTGGCGGTCACCCGCGCGGACCTGCGCGGCGACTGGCACGCGGCGACGCAGACCGGCGGCGTGGGAACCCTGGTGAGCTGCCCGGAATTCACGCTGGTGGGCGCGCGGGGCGGCGAACAGGTGGATCTGCGCGGGTCGTTCGGACTGGTGACGGTGGTCCAGGGCACCCTGACGCTCCACGCCGCGGGGCAGACGCTGGAGGTCGGGACGTTCGGGACGGTCCTCGTCCCCGCCTCGGCGGGCGCGGTGACCCTGACGGGGGAAGGCCGCGCCCTGATCGCCACGCCCTGATCGCCACGCCGCGCCTGCTGCGCCGGGACACGCGGTCGTCGGTGCGCCGGCGACTGCCGGTCCGCTGCCGTGGCGCCCGGGGCGCAGCAGAAGGGGGCCGCGCCTGTGCGGCGCGGCCCCCACCACTCAGGCGTGGATTACAGGTTGCCCTTGAGGGTGCTGGCGACCTTGAAGGCCACTTTCTTGCCGGCGGGAATCTGGATCTTCTCGCTGGTGCCGGGCTTCACGCCGGTGCGGGCAGCGGTGGCCTTGACGCTCAGGGTGCCCAGGCCGGGCAGGCCGACGCTCTGGCCGCCCTTGATGGCGCTCACGACGACGTCCAGCATGGCGCTGACGGCTTCCTCGCTCTGCTTCTTGGTCAGGCCGGTCTTATCGGCGACCATTTCCACGAGCTGGGTCTTGGCGACCTTGCTGCTCTCGGCCTTGGGGGCGGCCTTGGCGGCGGGAGCGGCCTTGGCAGCGGGCTTCTTGGCGGGGGCTTTCGCAGACTTTTTCGTCATGGTGAGCAGCATGACATAAGCCGGAGCGCTTGGGAAGGGGGGAGGGGGCCGGGGAATGCCCTCCAGCACGAACTTCCCCTGCCTTTGCGGTGAAAAACGTCGTCTGGGACGCGTCTGGTGTGGAATCCTTAATTCTCGCGTGCAGCACGGCGAAACCCCGGGATGCCCTCCGCCGGGGGGGGCGCGGCGCAGGTCGTCCTTCCCGGGAACCGGTTTCGCGCTATGCTCCGGCCATCCACAATTCACGCGGGCCACCTCCACCTCAGCCGTGCAGGCGGCCCGGTTCGTCCTCACCACCGGAGGTACTCCCGCATGACCCAGACTGCCCGTTACTGGCCCGAAGGCAAGCCGCGCACCCTGACCCTGCCCCGCACCGGCGTCATGCACAACCTGCGTGTCAGCGCCGAACGCTACCCGGACCGCGTCGCCCTGTGGCACTACGGCCGCACCTGGACGTACGCGCAGCTGCACGAGCAGGCCACCCGCCTCGCCGGGCACCTCGCCGCGCGCGGCGTGCAGCGCGGCGACCGCGTGGCCGTCTGGATGCAGAACAGCCCCGAATGGGCCATCGCCGCGTTCGCCGCGTGGCAGCTCGGTGCGGTCGTCGTGCCCCTCGCCCCCATGCTCCAGGCCCGCGAATTCGGCTTCTTCCTGCAGGACGCCGGGATCCGCACCGGCGTGGTCGGCGCGGAACTGTACGACCGCGCCCGGCAGGCCGGGCTGGGCCACGCGGTCGTCGCGAACGTCATGCGCGGCGCGCACGCCACCCCCGGCGTGCCCATCCCGGACGGCCTGGACGTCACCCCCGAACTGCACGGCGACGACGTGACCCTGGAGACCGCACTGCAGGCCGTGCCTGCACCGGAAGCGCCCGTCACGGCCGACGACCTGTGCATCATGCCGTACACCAGCGGCACCACCGGCCTGCCCAAGGGCTGCATGCACACGCACCGCAGCGTGCAGGCGAACGTCTTCGGCGCCGGCGCGTGGGTGGACGGCAACGTCGAGGACGTGTTCCTGGCGGCCCTGCCGTTCTTCCACGTCACCGGCTTCATCAACAGCCTCATGAGCGCCCTGAGTATCGGCGCGCAGGTCGTGATCATGTCCCGCTGGGACCGCGACGCCGCCCGCACCATCATCCGCGACCACACCGTGACCCTCTGGACGAACACACCCACCATGGTCATCGACCTGATGGCCTCCCCGAACTTCGACCCGGCGGACCTGCGCTCGCTGCGCAACGTCACGGGCGGCGGCGCCAGCCTCCCGGCGGCCGTCGGGCAGCGCCTGCTGGACCAGACCGGCATCCTGTTCCTCGAAGGCTACGGGCTGTCCGAGACCATGGCGCAGTCGCACAGCAACCCCAAGGGCCGCCAGAAACTCCAGTGTCTGGGCGTGCCGCTGTTCAACGTGGACGCCCGCATCGTGGACCTCGACAGCGGCCGGGAACTGCCGGTCGGAGAGACCGGCGAGATCGTCCTGCGCGGCCCGCAGGTCATGCAGGGCTACTGGAACCGCCCCGACGCGACTGCCGAGGCCTTCACCGAGATCGGCGGCGAACGCTTCTTCCGCACCGGCGACCTGGGCTACATGGACGACGAGGGGTACTTCTACTTCGCCGACCGGCTCAAGCGCATGGTGAACGTGTCCGGCATGAAGGTCTGGCCCGCCGAGGTCGAAAACCAGCTGCACGCCCACCCCGCCATCCAGGAAGCCTGCGTGATCAGCGTCCCGGACGACCGCAGCGGCGAACGTGCCCGCGCGCTGGTCGTCCTGCGCCCCGGCGCGAGCGCCACGCCCGCCGAACTGGAAGGCTGGGCGCGTGAACAGATGGCCACCTACAAGGTCCCGCGCGACTGGCAGTTCGTCGAAAGCCTCCCGCGCAGCCCGACCGGGAAGGTCGCGTGGCGTCAGTTGCAGGAAGCCGCCCGCGCCGCGATGGCCTGACCCGAACCTCCCCGGCGCCAGGGGCACGCCCGGGGCTCCACGGCCAACCGCTCGCTGTCCTGAGGTGCTCGCGCTGCGGCGCTGCGCTTGAGGTCCGCCCGATCCGGAGGTCTTGACGCAGTTATTGATTCCTGCGTTGGAGCGTAACGAGAGGGGTACGATGAGGGCATGCCGCCAGCCTGGCAACCCACCCGGTGGACCCGCGAACAGATGGAAGAACGGCGACTGTTCGCTGAGCCGTATCTCCGCGCAGGGGAGCTCAGCTCCACCCAGATCGCCGAACGGTGCGGCGTCAGCAGCAGTGCCGTTCGACGATGGCGACAACGTCTGCGCACACAGGGCTCTCTTGAAGCCACCATTGCTCCAGGCCGCACACCACGACTGACAGACGCTCAGATCGCCCAGATCATGACGATCCTCAGCGCGGGGCCGGGCCCCGCGCAGGCCCCGAATGCCCGCTGGACGTGCCCACAGGTGCGCGAGCTGATCGGCCAGACCTACGACGTGTGGTACGACGTCGATCACCTCAGTCGGCTCTTACGGCAGTGGGGATTCACACCACAGAAACCGATGAGGCGGGCACGAGAACAGGATCAGGAGGCCCTCGTCACCTGGGTGGACACCACGGTGCCCGAGTTGGAAAAAAAAAGTTGAGGCCGGAGAAACACTCGTCTTCATCGATGAGGTGGGCTTCAGCTTGAAGCCCACCGTGACCCGCACCTGGGCCCCCTGTGGTCAGACGCCCGTGTTGGTGTCCAAGTACCGCTGGGACAGCGTGTCGACGATTGGAGCGATCGCCACGACGGGACAGTTTCTGCAACACACGCATCCAGCGTCGATCAACGGCGCACACGTCCTGTCGTTTCTGTCGCATCTGTTGCGTCACATTTCTGGATCGATCACGGTACTGCTCGATAACGCCCGCATTCACAAGACGAAGGCGCTGGGCGCCTTCGTTGCAGCTGAACCTCGATTGTCGGTGGTGTACTTCCCGCCATACGCGCCTGAACTGAATCCGATTGAGCCGGTGTGGGCGTATGTGAAGCAGCATGTCCTCGCGAACTTCTGCCCGTCAGATCTTCAGACGTTGAAGGCCCGATTGCCCGTGGCGTGGCGGAAAGTGCGAGCGGCTGAGCTTCCAAGGCGCCTCCTGCATGGAGCTCGGCTGTGACCCAGTTGCGCAGGAATCAATAACAGCGACCTCTGAATCCGGCGGTCAGTCCGGCCGGTGGGGGAGGTCCGGCAGGGGCTGYGGCGGCGTGACGCTGGGGAGGTCCGGGTCGGCGTGGGGGGGCTGTTCGGGCAGGATAAAATGAAGTTCGGTGCCGTCGCCCGGCGGCGGCTCGAGCCAGATGCGGCCCCCGCGGGCCTCGACGATCCGGCGGCACAGGGCCAGTCCGATGCCGTTCCCGGCGTACTGGTCGCGGGTGTGCAGCCGCTGGAAGATCACGAACACCCGCTCGGCGTACTCGGCGGGCACGCCGATGCCGTTGTCGAGAAGCGTGAAATGCCACGTGTTGCCGACCTGCGCGGCGCTCAGGCGCACGCGGGGCGGCACGCCCGGCCGACCGAACTTCAGGGCGTTGCCGATCAGGTTCAGGAACAGCTGCGTGAACTGCGTGGGGTTGAGCGTCAGGGTGGGCAGCGGCCCGACCTCCACCTGCCCGCCGGTCTCGTCCAGCAGCGCCTGGAGTTGCGTCAGGACGTCCCGCACGAGGACGTTCAGGTCCGTGCGGGTGGGTGGGGTGGCGCGGGCGTGCAGGCGGCTGATGGCGAGCACGTCGTCGATCAGGGTGGACATGCGCTGGGCGCCGTCCACGATGATCTCCATGTACCGCTGAGCCCGGGCGTCCAGGTGCGGTCCGTACCGGCCCTGCAGCAGCTGCGTGAACGACCCGATGGTCCGCAGCGGTTCTTTCAGGTCGTGACTGGCGACGTGCGCGAACTGTTCCAGGTCGCGGTTGCTGCGTTCGAGTGCGGCGGTGCGGCCCAGCACCCGCTCTTCCAGGGTGTCGCGGTCGCGCTGCACGCGTTCGAGCAGCGCGGCGCGGACGAGCGCGGTGTGCAGCAGCTGCGTGAAGGTCGGGCTGAGCGGGCCGGGCGTGTCGCCGGTGCCGCGCAGCAGCAGGGTGCCCACCGGGTCCCCGTCGTGTGTCAGGGGGGTGACGTGCCAGCCGCCGATCTGCGCGGCGCTGCCCGGCGCGCCGCGCAGGTGGCCCAGCAGCGCCGCGTCCTGGAGTGCGGAGAGCGACTCGGGGAGGGGCTCGCCGGGCAGCAGCAGCAGCGCGTCGCTGTTCAGCAGGTCCGGCGCGGCGTCCCGCGCGGCGCGCTGCACCTCGCGGCGGGTCCGGGCGGCGTTCAGGGTGGCGGCCAGGGCGTACAGTCCGTTGAGCTGCCGGGCGTGTTCGCGTTCGCGGGTCTCGATCTCCCGCCGGGCGGTGTCGTCGTACAGGTACACCGTCTGCCCGCCCTCGGCGGGGAACACGCGGGCGTGCAGCCAGCGGCCCTGCGGCGTCAGGAGGTCCGCGCTGCCGCCCGCTCCGCCCCGCAGGACGTCCGGGAGGGCCGTGCCGTTCAGCCAGTCCAGCCGCAGCAGTGGCGTCCCGGCACTCAGGTCGTCCGCGCCGAGCAGCTGCCGCGCGGCCGGGTTGAGGTTCACGATGGTCAGCGGGGCGTCCACGAGCAGCACCCCGTCGGTGATGCTGCGCAGCAGCGCCGCCTGCTGCGTGCTGGCCTTCTCCAGCGCCCGGCTGAGCCCGTGGGTGTTCAGCGCCGAGAGGGCCGAGCGGCGCAGCGTGTCGGGCGTCAGTCGGCCCTTGACGAGGTAGTCCTGCGCGCCGGCCCGCATGGCCTGCACGGCGATCTCCTCGTCGCCGACGCCGGTCAGGACGACCACCGCGCAGTCCGGGCGGACCTCCTGCAGGAATTCGATGCCGGTCATGTCCGGCAGCTGGTAATCGAGCAGGATCAGGTCCGGCACGGTGCCGCGCAGCATCCCGGCGGCCTCCTCGCCCAGGCTGGCCTGACTGATCGTCACCTGCCAGTCGGGCCAGCCGCGCAGGTACCGCAGGTACGTGGCGGTGTCCTCCGGGCTGTCGTCCACGACCAGGACGTGCAGGGCGCGCGTCACGCGCCCTCCGCCCGGTTCGGGAGCTGCGCGGCGTCCAGCCAGAAGTCCAGCGTGCGGCGCAGCTGATCGGTGAACTGCGTGAAGTTCACGGGTTTGGTCAGGTAGCTGTTGGCGCCCAGCGCGTAGCACTCGTTCACGTCCCGCTCGCTGGCGGAGGTGGACAGCACCACGACCGGCAGCGTCCGGGTGCGCGGGTCGGCCCGCAGGGCGCCCAGCACCTCCCGGCCGTCCGTGCCAGGCAGGTTCAGGTCCAGCAGGACCAGGCTGGGCCAGTGCGGCGGCGCGCTGAGCCAGTCGATGGCGTCGTCGCCGTTCACGCAGCGGTCCAGCGGCAGCGTGCGCTCCAGGCGTCCCAGCGCCCACTGGATCGCCTGGAAGTCCTCGTCGCTGTCCTCGACGATCAGCAGCCGGTGTTCGCTCACGCGACCTCGCCGCCCTGCAGCGTGAAGTAGAAGGTGGTGCCCTCACCGACCGCGCTGACCGGCCAGATCTGCCCGCCGTGCCGCTCGATGATCTTCTTCACGATGGTCAGGCCAGCGCCGGTCCCGCCGCCGTACTGGTCGCGGCCGTGCAGGCGCTTGAAGATCCGGAAGATGTTCTCGAAGTGCCGGTCGCGGATGCCGATGCCGTTGTCCCGCACGAACAGCACCCACGCCTGGTCCGGCACGCCCTCGGGGACGATCAGGTCGCCGCGCTCGCCGGGAGGCAGGGCGCCCACCTCGATCCGGGGCGGTTTGTCGTTGTACTTCACGGCGTTCGACACGAGGTTGTTCAGGACCTCGCCCACCCGCACGCGGTCCACGGGCAGGGTCGGCAGGGCGCCGCGCGTGACCTCGGCCCCGGCCTGCTCGAACCGCGCGGACAGGATGTCCAGCACGTCGGCCAGCACGTCGTTCAGGTCGGTGTCGCGGACGTTCAGGTCCACGCGCCCCACCCGCGAGTACAGCAGCAGCGAGTCGATCAGGTCGTCCATGCGCTGCGTGAGCCGCACCAGCGTGTTCAGTTTCGCCACGCCGTCCTCGTCGAGCTGCTGCGCGTAGGCTTCCAGCAGGAACACCGAGTAGTTGTGCAGGCCGCGCAGGGGCTCTTTCAGGTCGTGACTGGCGATGTACGCGAAGGCGTCCAGGTCGGCGTTGCTGCGCTCGAGTTCCTGGTTGCTGCGCGTCAGGCCCTCGTTCAGGTCGCGCAGTTCCTCCGCGCGGCGCAGCACCAGGCTCAGCAGCGCCCGGCGCAGCGTCCGCGCCGCTGAGATCTCCTCGGTCAGCCACGGGGCGCTGCGGCCGCGGACCGTCTGCTGCCACGCCTCGAAGGACCGCCGGGGGCTCAGGCGGGCGCTGCCGTCCTGCGCCACCTCGGCCGGTTTGTTCGGATCGCCGCCCCACGCGACGGTCTGCAGTTCCTCCGGTCGGAACCACATGACGTAGTCCCCCCGCAGGCGTGAGAGTTGCACCGCCAGCAGCCCGCTGGCCGACTCGGCGTACGCGGACGCCGCCGGAAACAGTTCGCCCAGCGAGTGGGTGTGCAGCACCTCGCTGTCGGGCTGGGTGCGCAGCCAGTCCTGCAGGGCGCGCAGCTGCTCGGGGTCCGGCGTGCGGCCCAGCCGGATCACCTGCCCGTCCAGGCACACGGCGGCGCCGCCGGCGTCCACGAAGTCCAGCAGTCTGGAGTCCTGCCCGACGAGCGCTTCCAGGAGGTCCGGGGTGTGCGCCAGGCGTTCCATCAGCTGCGACTGCGCGGCTTTCAGGTGCAGCTGGTACGACTGGTCCTGCTTTTCCTGCCACGCGCTGAGCTGCACGCTGGCCACCTGCCCGATCAGTTCGCAGGCCGCGCGGACGTTCGGGCTCAGGGCGCGCGGGGTGTTGTGGTGGCAGGCGATCAGGCCCCACAGTTCGGGGCCGCGCAGCAGGCTGATGCTCATGGACGCCCCGACGCCCATGTTCCGCAGGTATTCCAGGTGAATGGGCGAGACGCTGCGCAGCACGCAGTAACTCATGTCCAGCGCCGCCTCGCCCGGCTGGGCCAGCATGGGGGCCGGGTCGTAGTTCACGTCCGTGATGATCCGCAGCATGTTCAGCACGTACAGCGCCCGCGCCTGCTTGGGAATGTCCGACGCGGGGTAGCGCAGCCCCAGGTACGGCGTCATGCCCGGCGCGCAGCGTTCGGCGATCACCGTGCCGGTCCCGTCGTCCGCGAACTGGTACACCATCACGCGGTCAAAGCCGGTCAGCGCCTGGATGTCCTGCGCGGCGACCTCGACGAACCGCGCCAGGTCCGGCGCGGCGTTCATGCGGGCCAGCGTGCCGCGCACCAGCGTGTACGCGTCGGCATGCACCAGCGCGCCGGGCAGCGGTTCGAATTCCAGCACGGTCAGGTCGTCCAGGCGGTGCGCGGTCAGGTCGAAGGGACCGCGGTCCCGGACGGGCGCGGTCAGCAGGAACAGCGGGTTGCGGTCCAGTTCGCCGGACGCCAGCGCCCCGTTCACCTGCGCGGCGAGGTCGGGTTCGAGCAGCGTGTCCAGCGTCGCGCCCAGCAGGTCGCCCGCCGGGGTGCCCAGCCGGTCCGGGACGTTCGCGCTGAACTGCACGATCCGGTCGCCGCGCAGCGCCACGAGCGCCCCGTGAGGCTGGACCGCGCCCGGCACGTGAATCGGTTCGCGGTCGCAGTTGGTCAGGTCCACCGGGGCGTCGAGCGCGGTGACGCGGGCTGGTTCGTGGGTCATGAGGCCTCCGTGTGGGCGTCAGGATGGGTGAACAGGTCGAAGGTCAGTCTGGCGGCCTGCACGGCCCGCGTGGCGAACTCGGCCGGGTCGCCCGCGGCGGCGTGACGGGCGTCCAGCAGTGTCCCGAAGGTCCGCCAGCGCGGCCCGACGGCCTCGCCGTAACTGGCGTGGAAGTGCAGGGTCGCGTCGGGGAAGCCCGCGCGGCGCAGGTGCCGCGTGACGACCTGCCCGCCGAGGGTGGCGCCCTCGAGGACGTACGCGCAGCCCCAGGCGTCCGCCTCGTCGGCCAGCCACGCGGGCGGCGGGAGATCGGGGTGCGGCGCGTGCCCCAGCGCCCGCAGGTCCAGGTCCAGCAGGGGGGTCTTGCGGCGCGCAGGCAGATCCAGGGCCGCCCAGTCGCTCGCGGGCAGCGCTCCACCCAGGACGCTCTCCAGGGCCGTTTCCAGTGGTGCCTGCCGGGCGCGCTGCCAGGCGAGCAGCGCCGCGTACTGCGCGCGGGTCAGCGTGGGCCGCAGCAGGTCCAGGGCCTGTTCGGCGCGGGTGTGCTGCGGGCGCGTCTCGCGCTTCAGGCGCGCCAGGAGGCCCTCAGCGCCGGAATCGACAGTCATGCCAGAACCGCACGAAACGGTCGATCTGCTGCACGAACCCCGGGAAGTCCCGACTCTTGACCATGTACGAACTGGCCAGCAGGTCGTACGCGCGGGCCACGTCGGTCGCGCTGTCGCTGGTGGACAGGATCACGACCGGCAGGTGCCGCAGGTCCGCGGAGGCGCGGATCTCGCGGATGACGTCGAAGCCGCTCATGCGCGGCATGTTCAGGTCCAGGATCACCACGTCCGGCAGCGTCCCGGCGCGGAGTTCGGCCAGCGCGCTGGGGCCGTCCTCGCAGGTCCGCACGCGGACGGTCGCGCCGTGTTCGGCGAAGGCCTCCTCGGCCAGCAGGCGGTCGGCGGGGTCGTCGTCGATCAGCAGGACATTCAGAACCTCCGGCGGGGCGGTCGTCATCGGGGGCATCCTCGCGTATTCATCGGTGCGGCGAGCCTACCAGGGTTGGACAGACGTGAGACAGGACAGGCGTACGAAAAAGCCCTGAAGATCAAGGCCGAATGAAGGCGGGCCCGGCTTCCCCCGAAGGGGGCACATGTCGGATTTCCACAGGTCCCGCGCCGCGCCCATGCCAGAATCCAGGCTGTCCGCCCCAGCCGCCGTTCCGCACCGATCCTGCCCCCACCGGGCCCGGACCACCCACCCAGTCCTTCCCCCCCAGACTCACGTCGTTCCCCGCCGCCCCAGGACGGTTCACCATGCAGCTGTTTCTCCCACCGTTCACGCTGTGCCTGCTCACGGTCCTCGCCGCGGGCGCGCTCGTCCGCGTGCAGGCGCGCGCGCAGATGCTCGCCGGAGGAGTGACCCGCCGCACGCAACTCCTGGCCGGCGTGATCCTCGGCTCGGGCCTGTGGGGCGCGCAGGTCGTCACGCTGCGCACCCAGGACCTGACCGCCCCGCCCGCCACCGCCGCCCTGCACTGGCTGGTCAGCGTGGGTATCAGCGTGGGCTTCCTGCTGTGGTACCGGCACCACGTCCTCGACCGGCCCCTGCGCGTGACGGGCGCGCTGATCCTCAGCGTCACCGCCACCCAGGCCGCCGGGCTGAGCGGCTACCCCGTCCCGCTGTCCACCGCGCACGCCCCGCAGGTCCTGACCCTGTTCGCCCTGGGCGCCCTGACCTCGCTGGCCGCCGCCAGTCTGGTCCGGCGGCCCGGCCTGAGCGGCGCCGCGCAGCTGGCCGTCGTCACCCTGGGCCAGAGCCTGATGATCACGCTGATCACCCTGGCCGCCGCGTCCCTGCTGCCCGCCGGGGCGCCCGTCCCCACCGACACCCTGCCCACCCTGGCGCTCGGCACGGCCGCCGCGCTGTTCCTGACCGTCGCCGCCGGACTGCTCGGCGACCTCCAGTACCGCCGCGCGCAGCGCCTCACGGCCCTGGTCGCCGAACGCACCGCGGAACTCCAGGCGGAACGCGACTTCCACGTGGCGCTGCTCGACAGCCTGAACGACCAGATCGTCATCGCCGACGCCGACGGGCGCCTCGCGCAGCACAACGCGGCCGCCGCGCGGCTACACCGCCGCCCACCCACCGGGACGCTCGCGCCCGACTGGGCCGCCACGTACGGCCTGCACACCCCTCAGTTCACGCGCCTGCTGCGCCAGGACGAGGTGCCCCTCTACCGCGCCCTGACCGGCGAGGTCGTCCGCGACGCCCTGATCGGCATCGACACCCCGGCGGGCCGCCGCATCGTCACCTGCAACGCCACGCCCGTCACCGGCGCGGACGGCACCGTCAGCGGCGCGGTCGTCGCCATGAACGACGTCACCGAACGCGAACGCGCCCAGCAGGAACTCGCGCGGACCGCCACGCAGCACGCCGAGATCATCGAGTCCCTGGACGAGGCGCTGCTGCTGCTCGACCCCGACGGCCGCATCCTGTCCCGCAACGGCCGCGTGGGCGAACTGCTCGGCGAGCACTGCGCGGCCGCGACCACCCTCGCGGACCTGCTCGCGCCGCTCACCGTGCGCGACACGCAGGGCCGCCCCCTGGGCGGACGCAGCCCGAACTTCCGCGCGCTGCTGGGCGGCGCCGCCCGCTCCACGCAGTCGATCATGCACGTCGAGCGGCCCGACGGACGGCACATGTGGCTGCACAGCCGCGCGCAGGCCACCCACCACAACGGCGAGCTGAGCGGCGTGCTGTACCTGTTCCGCGACGTGACCGACCAGCACGAACTGAACGAGCAGCTCGTGCGCGTCACGCGCTTCGCGCCCCTGACGGCCCTGCCCAACCGCGCGCACTTCGAGGACCTCGCCGCCACGCTGCCCGCCACGCCCGGCCGCACCCTGATCGTCACGCAGTGCCTGAACGTGACCGACCTGCGGGCCGTGCACGGCGCGCTCGCCGACGACCTGACCCTGGCGTTCACCCGCGCGCTGCGCGCCACCTACCCCGACGCGCTGCTGCTGGGCCAGCTGGACGACCACACCTTCGCGCTCGTCCTGCCCGCCCCCGAAACCCGCGTGCGTCCCGGACTGCTCGCGCCCCTGACCCTGGACCAGCGCCAGCCGCCGGTCTTTCCCCGCGTGCGCGCCTGCGCCCGCCCCTGGCCGTCCGACGAGGCCGTGCAGCCCGCCCTGCACGCCGCCGAGACCACCCTGACCGTCGCGCCCGAGGGCGCCCTCCTGACCGCCGAGGACCGCCACCTCGAGGACCGGCGGCGCCGTGTGCAGCTCGAGAACGCCCTGCGCCGCGCCCTGACCACCGGGGACTTCCAGGTGCAGTACCAGCCGATCATCGACCTGACCACCGGCGAGGTCGTCAAGGCCGAGGCGCTCGTCCGCTGGGAGGACCCCGAGGCGGGCCGCGTGCCGCCCGACGTGTTCGTCCCGCTGGCCGAACAGCTCGGGCAGATTCACGTCATCACCGACCTCGTCATGCGCGAGGCGCTGCGCGAGGCCCGGCGCGCCAGCGTCACCCTGCGCCGCCCGCTGCGCATCGCCGTGAACCTCTCGCCCAGCGAACTGAACGCCCCGGACTTCATGGACCGCCTGCACTGCCTCATGCACGAACACCCGGACGCCGCGCAGCACCTGACCTTCGAGGTCACCGAGAGCGGCGCCCTGGTGAACCTCGAGCAGACCGCCCGGCACCTCACCACCCTGCGCGAGTGGGGCTTCGGACTGGCGCTGGACGACTTCGGCACCGGGCACTCCGCGCTGAGCGTCCTGCAGCACCTGCCCATCCATCACCTGAAACTCGACCGGACGTTCGTGTGGGGCATCGAGGGCAACGTCCGCCAGCAGATCCTGACCGGCGCCGTCATGGAACTCGCCGCGCGCCTGAACGTCGAGGTGATCGCCGAGGGCATCGAGACCGCCACGCACGAGGCGATCCTGCGCGGCATGGGCTGCAGCCTGGGCCAGGGCTACCTGTACAGCCGCCCGCACGCCGACCCGGACTGGGCCGCGCTGGACGGCTGGCCGAACGTGTCGTGACCAGCCCGCCGGACCACTGGACAGCTGTGCGAATTGCGAGGCCCGGCACGCGCCGCATGAGAAACCCCAGGTATCATGAAGGCAATGACCGCGTCCGAAAGCACCCCCGCGCGGCCCGAAGTGGCCCTCGACCCCCCCCTGTTCAGCGGCGGGCAGGGCGACCTGCAGTTCACATACCTGCACCAGGTGCACGACCTGAGCCACGACTGCATCAAGATCGTCAGCCCCGACGGCGCGCTGCTCAGCATGAACCGCAACGGCCAGCAGGCCATGCAGGTCGACGACTTCGCCACCTGCCAGGGCGCCGACTGGCTCGGCTTCTGGCAGGGCGAGGCGCGCGAACCCATGCTGGCCGCCTTCGAACGCGCCCGCGCCGGGCACGGCGCCCACTTCTCCGGCTTCTGCCCCACCATGAAGGGCGAACCCCGCTGGTGGGACGTCACCATCGCCCCCCTGAACGAACCCGCCGGTGACGGCGCGCCCGGCCCGCTCGTCGTGATCTCCCGCGACATCACCGGCGAACACCAGGCGCGCGAACAGCTGCGCCTGCTGAACGCCACCCTGCACGACGAGGTCCAGCGGCAGACCGAGGCCCTGCGCCGCGAACGCCAGACGCTGCTGCAGACCAACGAGGAACTGGAGAACATCGCGTACTCCATGTCCCACGACCTCCTCACGCCCGTGCGGCACATGCTCAGCTTCGCCCGGCTGGCCCGCACCGCCGACGCCGACAAGCGCGAACGGTATCTCGGCATCATCGAACGCAGCGCCGAACACCTCAGCGGCATGATCGAGGGCGTCTTGCGCTTCAGCCGCGCCGGACGCCACGCCCCGCAGGTGCAGAGCGTGAACCTCGCCGCCATCCTGCGCGACCTGCAGGTCGAACTGACCGCCGGGCACCCCGTCACCTGGGACGTCGCCGAGCTGCCCACCGTCAACGGGGACGCCGCGCAACTCAAACAGGTGCTGCGCAGCCTGTGCCACAACGCCCTGAAATTCACCCGCGACCGACCCGACGCGCGCGTGCAGGTCCGCGCCGAGCAGCGCGAAGGCCACTGGCACGTGACCGTCACCGACAACGGCGTGGGCTTCGACCCGGCCTACGCCCACAAGCTCTACCGCCTGTTCCAGCGCCTGCACCACCAGACCGAGTACCCCGGCGCCGGCGCCGACCTCGCCACCGTCCGCCGCATCATCGACCGGCACGGCGGACAGGTGTACGCCAGCGGCGTGAGCGGCGAGGGCGCCACCTTCGGGTTCACGCTGCCCACCGACCCGGTCCACGCACCCACCTGACGCCCACCACCGACCGGCATACCAGAAGCGGAAAGGGGAGACCATCCACTGGTCCCCCCTTCTGCTTTTGGTGTCGCCGGTCAGTCGGCCGCGACCGGGGTGCGCGCGGCGTTCAGCGGCAGCCCGTCTGCTCCGAGGGGTTTTTTCAGGATGCCCAGCATCAGGGTGCTGACCACGGTGCCCGCCACGATCGCCGCGACGTACATGGGGAGGTTCGTGACGGCGTTCGGGATGAACAGCACGAAGATCCCGCCGTGCGGGGCGCGCAGCAGGCACCCGGCGGCCATGCTGATCGCCCCGGCGACCGCGCTGCCGACCATCAGGCTGGGAATGACGCGCAGCGGATCACGCGCCGCGAAGGGAATGGCGCCCTCGGTGATGAACGAGATGCCCAGCACGCCCGCCGCCTTCCCGGCCTCCACCTCGTCCTTCGTGAAGCGGTTCCTGAAGATCAGGGTCGCCAGGAACAGCGCCAGGGGGGGCGTCATGCCGGCGGCCATGGTCGCCGCGATCGGGCCGTAGACCTTGGCGCCCAGCAGACCGGTGCTGAAGGTGTACGCGGCCTTGTTGATCGGGCCGCCCATGTCGAAGGCCATCATGCCGCCCAGCAGCGCGCCCAGCAGGGCGGCGCTGGTGTTGCCCAGGCCCTGCAGCCACGCGGTCAGGCCGGTCAGGGCCGCCGCGACGGGCTTGCCGATCACGAACATCATCAGCAGGCCCACGCCCAGCGTGCCCAGCAGCGGCAGGATCAGGGTGGGTTTCAGGCCCTCCAGGGTGCGGGGCAGTTTGATGCTGCGGGTCAGCCACAGCACGAGGTACCCGGCCAGGAAGCCCGCGATGATGCCGCCCAGGAAGCCGCTGCCGGTCAGGCCTGCCAGGAAGCCGCCGATCATGCCGGGCGCGAGGCCGGGCCGGTCGGCGATGGAGAACGCGATGTACCCGGCGAGGACCGGGACGAACAGGCCGAACGCGCCGTTCGCGCCGATCTTGAAGAGGGTGTTGCCGAGCGTCCCGGCGTACTTGTCCTCGTAGATGAAGATGCCCTGATCCCCGAACTGGAACGACCCGATCGCGAAGGCCAGCGCGATCAGCAGACCGCCCGCGACCACGAAGGGCAGCATGTGCGACACGCCGGTCATCAGGTGCTTGTAGAAGGCGGGGGTGCCCGCGTTCTTCGCGGCTTTCGCGGCGGCCGCCTGCGCGACGTAGTCGGGACTGCTGGCGGCCGCGCCGCCCGCCGCCGTCACGCCGTGCACGGCCGCCTGCGCCTGCGCCGCCGTGATGACGGCCGCGCCGTCCTTGATGGCGGGCTTCGTGCCGGTCACGTACACGCGCTTGCCGGTGAAGCGCGACAGGTCCACGTTCGTGTCCGCTGCGATGACCACCAGGTCCGCGCGGGCGATGTCGTCGGGGGTCAGGGTGTTCCCGGCGCCGACGCTGCCCTGCGTCTCGATCTTCGCGGTGAACCCGAGTTTCCTCGCGCCGCCCTCCAGGCCCTCGGCGGCCATGAAGGTGTGCGCGATGCCGGTGGGGCAGGCAGTGATGCCCACGACGTGCAGCGGCCCGGCCTGCGGCGCGGCGGCGGGCGCCCCGGCGCTTCCGGCGCGGGCCAGCAGCGCGCCCGGATCACGGATGGCGTCCTGCGTTCCGGCGCGCACGATGGTCTTCCCGGCGAAGCGGGATTCGTCCACGGCCACGTCGGTGGCGAGGATCACCAGGTCCGCCTGCGCGATCTGCGCGGCGGTCAGGGTGTCCTGCGTGCCGACGCTGCCCTGCGTCTCGACGTGCAGGGTGTGCCCGGCCTGGGCGGCGGCGCGCCGCAGCGACTCGGCGGCCATGAAGGTGTGGGCGATGCCGGTGGGGCAGGCCGTGACAGCGACAATCTGAGCCATATGTTCTCCTGAGAGTGGGTTGTGGGTTGTGGGTTGTGGGTTGTGGGTTGTGGGTTGTGGGGGGCAGGGGTCAGGCGGTCAGGGACCCGGCGGGCTCGACCTGCACCTGCGCGGCCAGGGCGTCCAGTTCCGCGCGGGGCGGCAGGTGCGCGCCCAGGCGGGTGATGCTGCCCGCGCTGAAGGCTGTAGCGCGCCGCGCGGCGCTGTCCAGGTTCAGGCCGTCCAGGTGGGCGCTGATCAGTCCGGCGACCGTCGCGTCCCCCGCGCCGACGGTGCTCTGCACGGTCACGCGCGGTGGGCGGGCGAACACGGCCTCCCGGGCCGTGACCAGCAGCGCGCCGCGTTCACCCTGCGACACGGCGACCAGTTCGGCCCCGCGGCGGATCAGGTCGCGCGCGGCAGCCAGAACGTCGGCGTCGGTGGGCAGCGGGTGCCCGAGGGCCGTTTCCAGCTCGTGGATGTTCGGTTTGATCAGCTGCGGCAGCGTGTCGGCCGTCAGCGCGGCGCGCAGGGCTTCGCCGCTGGTGTCCAGCGCCACGAAGCGCCCCTGCTCGCGCAGGCGGGCGACCTCCTCGGCGTAGAAGCTCGCGTGGACGCCCGGCGGGAGGCTCCCGCACAGCGCCACGACCTCCACCCCGGCGGGCTGCGAGCGCAGCGTCGCCTGCAGGTGCGCCAGCGCGCGGGCGCTGACGGTCAGGCCCGGCAGGTTCAGGTCGGTGGTGTCGCCGCGCGCGGGGTCCACGATCTTCAGGCCCACGCGGGTCGCGCCGGGCACCCGCACGAACTCGTCGCTGACGCCCTTGTCGCGGAACAGCGTCTCGAACGGCGCGGCGTTGTCGCGGCCCAGCAGGCCGGTCGCGGCCACCGGGGCGCCCCAGTCGGCCAGGATGGCGGCCACGTTCACGCCCTTGCCGCCCGCGTCCTGCTGCGCGCCCTGCGCGGCGTTCACCTCGCCCCGCTGCCAGCCGCCCGCCTGCACGGTCAGGTCCAGCGCGGGGTTCAGGGTGACGGTCAGGACGCGCGGGGTGACGCTCACGCGCGGACCTCGCCGGGATTCAGGGTGCGGGTCAGGGCGCGCACGCTCGCCGCGTCGGGCTGCGTCAGCGCGCGGGCGGCCAGGTCGCGCAGCGCCGCGAGGTCATGCTGCCGCAGCGCGGCCTTCACCGCCGGGATCTGCGGGGCGCTGACTGACAGTTCCTTCACGCCCAGCCCGGTCAGGATCAGCGCGCCGACCTCGTCCCCGGCGGCGCCGCCGCACACGCCCACCCACTTACCGTGCGCCTCGGCGGCCCGCACGGTCAGCGCCACGAGTTGCAGCACGGCCGGGTGCATCGCGTCGGTCTGGCGGGCCAGCTGCGGGTGCAGGCGGTCCATGGCGAGGGTGTACTGCGTGAGGTCGTTCGTGCCGACGCTGAAGAAGTCCACCTCGGGCGCCAGCTGAGGGGCCAGCAGCGCCGCCGAGGGCACCTCGATCATCACGCCCAGCGGGATGCGCGGCGCGTCCAGCTCGGCGCGCACGTCGTCGAGCAGCGCGCGGGCGCGGCGGAAGTCCTCCAGGGTGCTGATCATGGGGAACATGACGTGCACGTTCGGGTGATCCCTGGCGACGCGCACGATGGCGCGCAGCTGCGGCAGGAACAGGTCCGGACGCTCGAAGCACAACCGGATGCCGCGCAGGCCCAGGAAGGAGTTGTCCTCGCGTTCCAGGCCCAGGTACGGCACGTCCTTGTCCCCGCCGATGTCCAGCGTGCGGATGATCAGGGTGCGCTCACCCAGGGCCTCGGCCATGGCGCGGTACTCGCGTTCCTGCTCGTCCTCGGCGGGGACGCTGTCGCGTTCGAGGAACAGGAACTCGGTGCGCATCAGGCCCACGCCCTCGGCCCCGGCGTCGAGTGCGCCGGGCGCGGCGGCGGCGCGGT
Source organism: Deinococcus grandis (assembly GCF_001485435.1). NCBI lineage: Bacteria > Thermotogati > Deinococcota > Deinococci > Deinococcales > Deinococcaceae > Deinococcus > Deinococcus grandis. The sequence continues at coordinate 295,966 of NZ_BCMS01000002.1, forward strand.
TGATGTTCGCGGCGATCTCCACGCGGGCGCCGTCGCGGGTCGCGCCGGGGCGGTGCCGGTCGGCGCGGGCGCGGTCCAGTTCGGCCCGCAGCGTCTCCTGCCGGGCGCGGGCCGCCTGCACGTCCGCCGCCGAGGGGTTCAGGTACAGGGCACCCGCCTGCCCGTCCAGGATGGCGGGGGTGCCGTCCGGCACGTCCAGCAGGCCGGTCCCGGCGGCCACCACGGCGGGCAGGCCCAGCCCGCGCGCGATGATCGCGGTGTGGCTGGTCGGGCCGCCCTGCGCGGTCACGAAGCCCAGCAGGCTGCCCTCGCTGAAACGGGCGGTGTCGCTGGGCGTCAGGTCCGGGGCGAGCAGGATCGCGGGGGCCGTGCCCTCCAGGTGGTCCTCGCCCAGGCCCAGCAGGCGGCGCAGCACGCGGCGCTGCACGTCGCCCAGGTCGGTGGCCCGCGCGGCGAGGGTCGGGTCGTCGAGTTTCTGCAACTGCGCGATGCGCTCGCCGCTGGCCCGCTGGTACGCCCAGGCGGCACCGTGCCCGTCCAGCACGAGGTTCACGGCATCCTGCACGGTGCCCTCGTCGGTCAGGAGTTCACGGTGCGCGCGGAAGATCGCGGCGCGGTCGGCGTGCCCCGCCTGGGCCTGCTGCTCGATCAGGCCGTCGAGTTCAGCGGCGGCGGCGTTCAGCGCGTCGTCCAGCGCCTGCGCCTGCGCGGCGGCCTCGCCGGGCTGATCCGTGACGTGCAGTTCGGCCGGGCGGTACACGCGGGTCTGGCCGATCACCAGGCCGTCGCTGGCGGGAACGCCCTCGATGGTCGCCCCGACCTGTGTGGGGCGCCAGTCGGCCTCGCGCCGCACGGGCGCGGCCGGGGCGGTCAGGCTCAGGTCGTCGCCCAGCCCGGCGCGGATCGCGTCGGTCACGGCGCCCATCGCGGCCTCGCTGTCGGCCCGCACCGTCAGGACACTGCCGCGCTTCAATCCCAGGCTGAGCAGTTCCATCAGGCGCAGCGCGTCCGCGCTCTGCCCGCCATGCTCGACGCGCACGCGCGCGCCCAGGCGCCGCACCAGATTGGCGAGCATCGTGCCCGGGCGGGCGTGCATGCCCAGCGGGTTGGGCAGCGTGACCTGCGCGCTGAAGGGCAGCTCCGGTCCGCTGACAGGCGCGGCTTCCTCGGGGGCAGCGTCGCCGGTCAGGGCGCGCTGCACCAGGGCCGGGTCGGCGGTCGTCGAGAGCTGCTCGACCAGCGCGTCGTCGGCCAGCACGCGGGTCAGGCGGCGCAGGATGTCGAGGTGCTCGTCGCTGGCCGCCGCGATCCCCACCACGAGGCGCACGGTCTCGCCGCCCTCGCCCCAGGCGACGCCCTGCGGGAGTTGCAGCACGGCGATGCCGGTCTGGCGGATGAGGTGGCGGGTGTCGGGCGTGCCGTGCGGGATGGCGATGCCGCTGCCCAGGTAGGTGTTCGCCTGACCTTCACGGGCGAGCATGCCGCCCAGGTAGGCGGGGTCCACGTTCCCGGCGTCGGCGAGGAGTGCGGCGACCTGTTCGATGGCGGCCTGCTTGCTGCTGGCCTGCGCGCCAAGGCGGATCAGTGAGCGGGGGAGGTTGATCATGGTTGCTTCTCCTGTGCGGAGAGCGGGACAGCCACCCGCTCGCCTGCCGATTCCTGACGAATCGTGATCAATTTTGAGCAATTTCGATCATAGTTGACACGAGCCTGACCATCAAGTGCCCCGATCACCCTTGCCTGGACACCCGCACCACCACGGCAGAAACCCACCTGTGCGCCCCCCACACCCCACGCGCTACCATGAGCAGAGATGAACGCTCCCCTCGCGGAGGACCGCCTCCAGCGCATCCTCGACCTGCTCTCCCGGAACGGCCGCATGCGCACCACCGCCCTGACCGAAGCGCTCGGCGTCAGCGGCGCCACCACCCGCCGCGACCTCGACCTGCTCGCCAGCCGCGGCCTGATCCGCAAACTCCACGGCGGCGCGGCCCTCGCCAGCCAGGACCAGCAGTACACCGACCGGCAACAACTCCACCAGGACGCCAAGACCCGCCTCGCCCAGACCGCCCTGAACCTCATCCAGCCCGGCCAGACCCTCTACCTCGACGCGGGCACCACCGCCCAGGCCGTCGCCCACGCCCTGAAACGCGCGCCGCAACTGACCCGCACCCTGCGCGTCGTCACCCACGGCATCGACGTCGCCTACGAACTCAACGGCGAATGCCCCCTGTACGTCGTCGGCGGCGAACTCTACGGCAGCACGTACAGCCTCACCGGCCCCGACGCCCTCGACACCATCCGCCGCTACCGCTACGACCTCTTCCTGGTCGGCTGCACCAGCATCGACCCCACCCGCGGCCTGACCAACAGCAACCTCATCGAAGCGCAGCAGAAAGCCGCCATCATGACCCAAACCACACGCACCGTCCTCATCGCCGACCACAGCAAATGGGGCCCCACGGGCTTCGCCACCTTCGCCACCCTGAACCAGATCCACGACTGGGTCACCGACCACGCCGGACCCGTCGCCCGCTGCGCCTTCGAGGAAGCCGGCGTCACAGTCCACGACAGCGCCTGAACCGCTCCGGGTCGTCCCCCGCCGGGGGTGAGGCACCTGCGGTCACGCCCACGGGAGGCCCTCGCTACCATCACCCCATGAAACGCCTCCTGCTGAGCGCGCTCCTGGCCGTCACCACGGCGCACGCCGCGCCCGCCATCACCCCCACCCTGCGCATCCCGGGCGCCGCGCAGGTCAAGCTGACCGAGCAGGACGTGAACCTCATGTCCATGAGCCTGTTCACCGCCAGAAACCTGCTGTCCGGCATCGAATCCGGCGACCTCACCAGTTTCCCCTGCCTGGACGACGACGGCATCGTCACCCTGCTGGACCGCAACGACGTCACCGCGTACACCGCCGTCAGGACCGCCCTGAAGAGCCAGGGCTGGACCACCGCGCAGGAGGTCCGCTCCCCCATCGGCGAGGCCACCGCGTTCAGGCTCACCCGCGGCAACGTGAACCTCATGGGCATGTGGATGAAAAATCCCGACCGCGCCGCGACCCGCTCACGACTCGCCCTGTGCCAGCTGAAAACCGACTGGAAACCCCGCCCGGCCCCCGCCGACGCCGCACTGTCCGCCCCGGCTGCCGGACCTCTCGGCGCTGCCCTCCGGCTCACCATCCCCAACTGGTTCGACCCGGCCGGTGTCCTGTACGGCACGGTCACCCGCGACGACACCGAACATCTCGCCGTGCGCGGCACCATCAACCGCCGGGGCGAGGCCACCCTCACCCTCGCCCGTCCGCCCGCCCCGGCGCTGCGCTCCGCCGCGGACTGGCCCGCCGTGTTCCTCGACGACAACTGCACATCAGGCGTGACTGTCAGCAACCCGCAGGCGCAACTGGCTGCCGTCGACACGCTCCTGTTCGTCCCGCTGAACGAGAAAGCCACCGACCGACAGGTCCTCAAGGCCGGAGAAACCACCAGCTCGTTCTTCCTGGCCGAACGCTACCAGCCGACCGAATCCGCGTACGTCACGCTCGTGTACGCCTCGGCCCAGGTGACCCTGCGAGGAACCGCCAAGTGCCCATCCGGGGTCCGCCAGGTGAACCTGAACCTGCCCGCCGGGTGGTCCGTGATCTACCGCTTCCAGTCGAACGGCAGTGACGGCGCCGTCCGGCTCGTGAACGCACCCGCGCAGGCAGCGGTTCAGTACTGGGACCGCTGACCGCAGGGGCGATCCACCCAGGGTGACCGGGTGGATCGCCCCTGCCGAACTTCAGTTCAACCGCCGCAGTTCCTGACTCAGTCGTTCGCGCAGGCGGGCGTACACCTCGCGCGCCACCTGATCCAGGTCCACGCTGCTGCGCGGCTGGGCGCGGCGGCCCACCGCCTGATCCTCGGGCGGTCGGGCCGGTTTCGCGGCCGGGGCGGGCGCGCGGTCAGTGGCGGCCGCGTGCCACAGCGGCGAGGTGCCCGGGGGCGGTGCGGCGGGAAGCGCGGCGGACACCGACTGGACGGGCGCCGGTGCGGA